>CANHCU010000037.1 GCA_947459185.1 Planctomycetaceae bacterium
TCTCATCATCAACCGTACGCTCGCATTTCTCATCATCAAGCGTACGCCCGCCGACGTGCCACCAGCCCGCGATGCCGAGGATGCCGGCGGCCAGCACTTCGGACAGCGGCGCATCGACCTCACCCATTCGCCAGCCCCGCTGGTGAAGCGACCGGCCGGCCGCATCGCGGAAGATCGTCGCCGTGTCGCCCACCAGATGGAGCCCGAGCCGGAGCGTCGCACCCCGCAGTTGCACGCTCGGCCGCTTGCCGCTGGGCGTGCGGAGCTGGTCCACGATGGCATCTTTGACGATCTGTGCGGCGTAGAGCGAGTGCGTGAGAAACGTATCGTGGATCGCGGCATCGACCCGCAGCGTGTCGGAGGTCTTTAATTGTTCCGTCCAGTCCACCTCCTGCATCGCGTGATAGAGCGAGTCGGGGGAGTCCACGCGAAACCTCCCAAGCGGCTCGAGCACGCGGATCGCCGTGCGGCTTTCGAGCACCGCCCGGTAGAGCGTCTCCGTCTCAGCCCCGGGAGTGGCCGAAAATTCGATCGTCCGCCGACCGATGCGGAGGTCCTGCGCACCGACTTGCTCCAACTCCCGCGCGAGGATCCATTCGAGGCCCTCGAGCGTCCGCGCGGTCATCCGCGGCGGCTCGTCAGGGGACGGCGCCGGCAGCGGTCGGGGCACGAAGGGCACAGCGGGAAAGGGAAAGGTCATACTGCAGGATACCACCCAACAGCCGCCACTTCCGGCACGTTCGAAAACGTGCCGCCTCAAGGGAGGCTGAGGGCGGTCACCGGGCCGCGACGCTCTCCGGGAAGCGGTCCTGGATCGCCTGCACTTCCAACTGCTCCGTGCGGAGCGCCTCCATCGCCAAGACACAGGCCTCCGCCGCCGGCAGCGTCGTGATGCAGGGCACGCCATACTGCACGCTCGCAGCCCGAATGCGGCCTTCGTCGGTCCTCGCTCCCTTGCCCCGAGGTGTGTTGAAAATCAGCTGCACGCGGCCGTCGATCAGCGAATCGATCAGGTTCGGATGCCCTTCCTGTAGCTTCTTCACGATCTCGACGGCGATGCCAGCCTCGGTCAGCGCCCTCGCGGTGCCGGAGGTCGCTATCAGCTCGAAGCCCATCGCGACGAGCCGACGGGCCAGCCCCACCATCATCTCCTTGGCCTGCGGACTCGCCACGCTCAGGAAAATCCGCCCCTTTTGCGGCAAGAGGATGCCGGCCGCGATCTGGCTCTTTGCGAAGGCGATGCTGAAGCGGTCGCTCACGCCCATCACCTCGCCGGTGCTCCGCATCTCGGGTCCGAGCGCGATGTCCACGCCGGCGAACTTCACAAATGGAAACACGCTCTCCTTCACGCTCACGTGCCCGGGCACCGGATCGGACACGACGCCCTGCTCCGCCAGCGTCATGCCCGCCATCACCTTGACCGCCACCTTCGCCACCGGCAGGCCAGTCGCCTTGGCGACGAACGGCACGGTGCGACTGGCCCGTGGGTTCACTTCGATCACATACAGCGTCGGCTTTCCATCTTCCTTCTTGACCGCGAACTGCACGTTCATGAGACCAACCACGCCGAGGGCCCTCGCCATTCTCGCGGCGGCCTGCTTGATCTCCGCGACCACCTCCGCCGACAGGCTGTGCGGAGGAATGCAGCAGGCGGAGTCGCCGGAGTGCACACCCGCCTCCTCGATGTGCTCCATCACGCCGGCGACGATCACGTCGCGGCCGTCACAGATGCAGTCCACGTCTACTTCGATCGCGTCCTCGAGGAACCGATCGATCAGCACCGGCTGCCCCTGAGCCACGGCGAAGGCCTCGGCGACATACCGTTCGAACTGCACGTGGTCGTAGCAGATCTCCATCGCCCGCCCGCCGAGCACAAAGCTGGGCCGCACGAGCGACGGGAAGCCAATCCTCGCCACCTCGCGGCGGGCCTGCTCCAGCGTCCGCGCGATGCCGCTGGCGGGCTGTTTGAGGCCCAGCCGGTCGAGCAGTTCGCGAAACTTCTCCCGGTCCTCCGCCATCTCGATCGTATCGACGCTGGTGCCGATGATCGGCAGGCCGGCCGCAAAGAGCGCCCGGGCCAGGTTCAGCGGCGTCTGGCCACCGAGCTGCACGATCACGCCGTCGGGCTGGATGCGGTCGGCGATGTTGAGCACGTCCTCGCATGTGAGCGGCTCGAAGAAGAGCATGTCACTCGTGTCGTAGTCGGTGCTGACGGTCTCCGGGTTTGAGTTGACCATCACGCTCTCGATCCCCATCTCGCGGAGCGCGAAGCTCGCATGGCAGCAGCAGTAGTCGAACTCGATGCCCTGTCCGATGCGGTTGGGGCCGCCACCGAGGATCATCACCCGTTTTTTGCCGGGCTCCTTCGGCCGGGCTTCGTCCTCGTCCTCCCACGTGGAGTAGTAGTAGGGCGTCTGGGCCTCGAACTCGGCGGCACAGGTATCGACCGACTTGTAGGTGGCCACGATCCCGCGGCGTTTGCGGTCGTCGCGGATTTCCATCTCAGAAGCACCGAGCATCACGGCCAACTGACGGTCGGAGAAGCCTGCTTGCTTCGCGTGCCGCAGCAGGCCATCGTCGATCGCCGCGAGCGTGCCGACGGTGCGGATCAGGCTCTCGATCTCAACAATCTGCTGGAGTTGGTCGAGAAACCAGCGATCGATGGCCGTGAGTTCGTGGACTTCCTCGACGGTCATGCCCGCCTTGAACGCGTAGCGGAGATACCAGACCCGGTCGGGATCGGCCGTCGCCACGCGGGCGCGGATGTCGTCGAGGGCTGGCTCCGCCGCGGTGCCCCAGAGATCCTTGCCGTCGCAGCCGAAGCCGAAGCTGCCGACTTCCAGACCGCGGAGTGCCTTCTGAAAGGCTTCTTTGAACGTGCGGCCGATCGCCATGGTCTCGCCCACGCTCTTCATCTGCGTCGTGAGGCGACTGTCTGCCTCGGGGAATTTCTCGAAGGCGAAGCGGGGCACTTTCACCACGACGTAGTCGATCGAGGGCTCGAAGCAGGCCTTTGTCCGCCGCGTGATGTCGTTGGGAAGCTCGTGGAGCCGCCAGCCCACCGCCAGCTTGGCGGCGATCTTGGCGATCGGAAAACCGGTGGCCTTGCTCGCCAGCGCGCTCGACCGGCTGACGCGAGGGTTCATCTCGATCACGATCATGCGGCCTGTTTCGGGATGGACGGCAAACTGAATGTTTGAGCCGCCCGTCTCGACGCCGATCGCCCGAATCACGGCGAAGCTGGCGTCACGCATCCGCTGATACTGCCGGTCGGTGAGCGTGAGCGCCGGGGCGACCGTAATCGAGTCGCCTGTGTGCACGCCGCAGGGATCGAAGTTTTCGATGGAACAGATCACGACGGCGTTGTCGTCCGCGTCGCGCATCACCTCCATCTCGTATTCCTTCCAGCCGAGGATCGACTCCTCGACGAGCACCTCCCCCACCGGTGAGAGGTCGAGACCACGCTGCACCTTCTGGTCGAACTCCTCGCGGTTGAACGCGATCCCGGAGCCGGATCCACCGAGGGTGAAGCTGGGACGGATGACGGCGGGCAGTCCGATCTCGGCGAGCACCTCGCGGGCCTCAGCCAACGTCTTCACGATCCGACCCCGGCAGGTCTCGAGGCCGATCTTCCGCATCGTATCCTTGAAGATCTCGCGGTCCTCGCCGCGGCGAATCGCCTCGGCACGGGCGCCGATCATCTCCACGCCGTGCTTCGACAGCACGCCATGCCGCTCCAGCTCCAGAGCAAGGTTGAGGGCCGTCTGGCCGCCGAGGGTGGGCAGCACGGCGTCGGGCTTCTCCACCTCGATCACTTTTTCGAGCATCTGCCAGGTGAGCGGCTCGATGTAGGTGCGGTCGGCCGTGCCCGGATCGGTCATGATCGTGGCCGGGTTCGAATTCACGAGTACGACTCGGTAGCCATCCTCGCGAAGTGCCTTGCAGGCCTGGGTGCCGGAATAATCAAATTCACAGGCCTGCCCGATGACGATGGGCCCGGAACCGATCAGCAGAATCGTGTGGAGATCGTCGCGGCGGGGCATGGAAAAACCTGAGGTGCGCGCAAAACTGCCACAGAGTAGCATTCCGACCGCCCATGCTTCAACGAACAGCTACAATCCTCGCAGTCCGTATCATTTCTCACCCGCCGTCCGAGTCCACGGGATCCATCTGCCATGTCCATCGCCACCCCCTCGATTGACGCCCTTCGCGACACGCTCCCCGACGAGTTGAAGGACATCCGGCTCAATCTCTCGAGCGTTCTCGCCGGCGAAAACCTCCAGCCGCTCCAGAGCCTGGGCGTGGCCCTGGCGGCAGCGGCCTTCGTGCGGTGCAAGCCGCTCGCCCAGGCGATCGAGGCGGATCTGCGGGCTGCCGACGCGGCTGCAGCAGCCCCGGTGATCTCCGACGCCATCGCCGCGGCAGGTCTGATGGCGATGAACACCGTTTATTACCGCTTCCGGCACATGCTCGGCAAGGAGACCTACGAGGCCCGCCCTCCCCGACTCCGCATGAGCCGTATGGCCCAGCCGGCGACCTCCAAGGCCGACTTCGAACTGATGAGCCTTGGCTGCGCGGCGTTGGCCGGCTGCGAACTCTGCATCAAGAACCACGAAGCGAGCCTCGTGCATCTGAGCGTGAGCGAGGACGCCTGCCACGACGCCGTCCGCATCGCCGCCGTGATCAATGCCGTTGCCTGCGGCCTGCCCGCCTGACACCGAAGGCAGGTCGGCAAACCACCCATGTTGCTTCGATGGATGAAAACCCTGGGCCTCCTTGCCGTCGTCGGCGGCGGGGTCGCCGTGGTGGCTTCTTTCGGACTGATTCCCGGCTGGAAACGCCCGGCGGAGCCGGCCGCCGTGGCTCCGACGACAGCATCCCACGCGGCCAGGCATCCCGAGGCGATCGCCGTGACGGTGACCGCCGCCGTGCCTCGCGCGGTCGAGCGACGCGTCCGCACCGTGGGCACGCTGCATGGGTTCGAGGAGATCGAGATCAGCCCGCAGGTCGATGGCACCGTGCGCCGGGTGGCACGCGACGTCGGCGATCTGGTATCGCCCGAAGACCTGCTGCTCGAGATCGACGCCACCGATTTCCAGCTCGCCGTTCAGGAGAATGCCCGTGCGCTCGAGCTTGAACTGGCACGCCTCGGGCTGAACAAAGTTCCCGATGCCTCGTTCTCACCCGAAACGCTGCCGAGCGTCGAGCGGGCCAGGCTCGTGGAACGAAATGCCGCGGATACGTTCGATCGCTACAAGGCCCTGACCGCCCGGGGCGTCATGACAAAGGACGACTATGAAAAAGCGGAGCTAAACCTGCAGACGGCCAGGCTCGACACGAAGCAGCGACTCCTCGAGGCGGAGCAGACGCTCGCCGCGGTGCGGCACCGGCAGGCCGTGCTGGAGACGGCGGGCAAACGGCTGCGCGACACCCGCATCCTCGCCCCCGCCATCACCGTGCGAACGCCCCCCGTCCTGGCGCCAGTGCTGGAGCCGGCGGCCGGCTCGACTGGCCGCGTGGTGGCTGCCACGGAGGCAGCCCCCGCCCTCGCCTACACCGTCGCGGAACGGTTCGTGTCGGAGGGAGAGATCGTCCGTGCCGCGCCGCCCACGAAGCTCTTCCGGCTGGTCGTGGACAGCGTTCTCAAGCTGAAGGCCGCGGTGCCGGAGCGGTATGCGTCGCAGGTGCGGCCCGGCCAGGAAGTGGATCTGGCGGTCGAGAGCCTGCCCGGGCGAACAATCGGCGGACGCGTTGCCCGCGTCAATCCGACCGTGGACACGGCCAATCGCACCTTCGAAGTCGAGGTCTGGGTGCCCAACCGGGAACGCCTGCTCAAGTCTGGTTCGTTCGCGACAGCTTCGATTCTGCTCGGCGCCGACGCCGGTGCCGTGACGGTGCCCGAGGAGGCGATCGTCCGCTACGCCGGCGTCACGAAACTCTTCACCGTCGTGGACGAAAGGGCCGTCGTCGTTCCGGTCGAACTCGGATCGAGGCTCGATATCACAGGACCGGGCGGGGTGGTTCACCGCTGGGTGGAAGTGTCTGGCTCCCTCGCAGTCGGTGTGCCCGTCGTGACGACCGGCCATTCTCAGCTCAGCGACGGCGCGTCGGTGCGGGTTCGCGAGGCTTCGCGAAACACGACCACTGATCCCGCCACAGCCCCGCCCGCCGCTGCGCAGCCGGACCAGGCTCCGGCTGCGGAGGACGCCCGATGAAGATCTGGGATCTGTGCATCCAGCGGCCGATCTTCACGGCGATGCTCGTTTCGGCGCCCATTGTGCTCGGGCTGGCAAGCTACCCGCGTCTGGGGGTCGAGCTGTTTCCGAACGTCGATCTGCCGCTTGTCACCGTCACGACGACGCTCCGGGGCGCCAGTGTCGAGGAGATGGAAACGGGCGTGACCAAGCCGATCGAGGAGATCGTCAACACGGTGTCGGGCATCGAGCAGCTGCGGTCCACGACCAAGGAGGGCATCTCACAGCTGACGATCGAATTCGAACTCGAAAAGAATGGCGCCGTGGCGGCCCAGGAGGTCGATGCCAAGGTGCGGACGATCCTGAGCCAGTTGCCCGAGGGCACCGATGCACCGATCATCGACAAGTTCGCTCTCGATGCCGCACCGGTGCTGACGGTGGCGGTCTCGGGACGTCGCGACGCGAGGGAGATCACCGAGATCGCCCGTCGCCGGATCAAGGAAGACCTTGAATCCCTGCCCGGTGTCGGCGCCGTGATCCTGGTCGGTGGCCGTCAGCGGGCGATCCAGATCTCCATCGACACCGACCGACTGCAGAAATACGAGCAGCTCACCATCGAAGACGTGCGGCAGGCCCTCGTCCGAGAAAACCAGGAGCAGCCCGGCGGCCGGATCGATCAGGGGCCGCGGGAACTCGTGCTCCGTACGATGGGTCGGGTTCGCGAACCGGCCGACTTCGCCGAACTGATCGTCGCCAACCGGCATGGTCAGCCAATCCGCATCAAGGACATCGGCACGGTCAACGATTCATTCGAGGAGCCTCGGGGCTTGAGCCGTCTGTGGACGGCCGATCCAGCCCAATCGTTGGCAGCCGGCAGCGTCGGGCGGCCGGGCGACCTGGCCGTGAGCCTGATCGTGCAGAAGCAGTCGGGCACGAACACCGTCGCCGTCGTCGAGCGGGTCAAGCACCGCCTGGAGGAGATCCGGGAAATCCTGCCAGACGACATCGACGTGCAGATCATCCGCGATCAGTCACGGTTCATCGAGAACTCGATCCATGAGGTCCAGACCCACCTGCTCCTGGCCGCCGTGCTCGTCAGCCTGACGATCCTGCTCTTCATGCGCGACTGGCGTACGACGCTCATCGCCACGCTCTCCATTCCGACCTCCATGATCGCCACCTTCGCCTTCATGGACGCGATGGGCTTCACGCTCAACAACATCACCATGCTGGGGCTGATCCTCGCGATCGGCATCGTGGTGGACGACGCCGTCGTCGTCCACGAGAACATCTTCCGGCACATGGAGGAATATGGGCTGGGGGCCCGCGAGGCCGCCGCGAGCGCCACCCAGGAGATCGCCCTCGCGGTCGTCGCCACCACCTTCTCGCTGCTGGTGATCTTCATCCCGGTGGTCTTCATGGGCGGACGGGTCGGCCGCTTCTTCAGCAGCTTCGGCTACGTGGTGGCCTTCTCGATCCTGATGAGCATGTTCATCTCCTTCACGATGACGCCCATGCTCTGCTCCCGGTTCCTCAAGGCCGAGGACGCCTCCCACTCGAGCAAGTCGGGCTTCGTCTGGCGGGCGGTCGAGGGCTTCTACATGCTCTGCCTGCGGTTCTCGCTGCGGCACCGCTGGCTCGTCGTGCTGGTGACCGTCGGCGTGCTCGCGTCAACGCCCTCTCTCATGCGCATCGTCGGCAAGGACTTCGTGCCACGCGACGACACGAGCGAGTTCGAGGTGGCGGTGACGCTGCCCGAAGGCTGCTCGCTCGAGCGGGCCGACGAGGTGCTCACGGAGGTCGAATCGCGGCTCCGCGAGCTACGGGGAGTGCGGAAGACACTCATCACCATCGGCGACACGACCGGCAGGACCGTGCGCGGGCAGGGCGAGGTCACGCGGGCATCGATCTACTGCCGTCTCAGCGACCTCCGCGAACGAGACTTCAGCCAGTTCGACGTGATGGGCGACGCCCGGCGGATCCTGCTCGACTATCCCGACCTGCGGGCCGCGGTGCAGGACGTCGCTGCCTTCTCCGGCGCCGGCTTCCGGCAGGTGATGGTCGATTTGAACCTCCGTGGCCCCGACATGGAGAGGCTGCAGGACTATTCGGAGAAGATCTGCGGCTGGATGAAGGCGGAGGGGCACTTCGTTGACGTGGATACCAGCCTCTCGTTCCGCAAGCCGGAGGTGCGGATCGTGCCAAATCGCGAGCGGGCGAGCGAGCTGGGTGTGTCGATCCAGGCGATATCATCGACGACCAACGTGCTCGTGGGGGGCGATCCGGTCAGCAAATACAAGGAGGCGGACCAGCAGTACGACGTCTGGCTCCGCGCCGACCGCTCGTTCCGGGACGACTCCACCCAGATCGCCCGGCTGACGGTGCCTTCGAGCAAGCCTGGCGTGGGCGTCGTCGAACTCGGCAGCGTCGCCGCCTTCGAGGATGCCCAGGGGCCGAGCACCATCGAACGGTTTTCGCGGCAGCGGCAGGTCGTCGTCTCCGCCAACCTCGAGGGCAAGGCCCTGGGAGAGGCCGTCTCCGAACTGGGAGACTACGTCAAGACGCTCGATCTGCCGGCGGATTACCGCTGGGAGTTCATCGGGCAGGCCAAGAGCCTCAAGGAAACAAATGCGAATTTCCTGATCGCGTTCGGCCTGGCATTCCTGTTCATGTACATGATTCTCGCGGCCCAGTTCGAAAGCTTTGTTCACCCGATCACGATCCTGCTGGCACTGCCGCTGACGATCCCATTCGCGATCCTGTCGCTGATCCTGCTGCGAACGAACCTCGATATCTACGCGATGTTCGGCCTCTTCATGCTCTTCGGCATCGTCAAGAAGAATGGCATCCTGCAGGTTGACTACACGAACGTGCTTCGCGAGCGGGGCGTGCCGCGGGACAAGGCGATCCTCGACGCCAACGCCGTACGACTGCGGCCGATCCTGATGACGACGGTCATGCTTGTGGCTGCCATGATCCCGATGGCGATGGGCGAGGGACCGGGTGCCGCTTCGCGGGCCGGCATGGCGAAAGTGATCCTTGGAGGCCAGCTGCTGTCGCTGCTGCTGACGCTGCTGCTGACCCCCGTGGCCTACTCGCTCTGGGATGATCTGACCGTGGCGATGCAACGCCTGCCCGCGTGGCTCGGCCGGGGCGGCGGGCCCGGCGGTCAGCTCGCGGACGAACCGGCCCCAGCCACCGGGCCGCAGAGTTCCCGCAAATATTCGAGCGTGTAGATGCCGCTGGAGTGGCCGTCGGAGAATTCGATCGAGTAGGCGTATTGGCCCACCGGCTTCATCCCCGCGATCGCCAGCGGTGCCACCTCCTCGGGCCGGAGCACAGGAAGCAGCGCCGGTGCAGCCGGCTGCACCCGTTGCTCGCGGCAGGTGGCACACGGGCAGGCGTCGCGGAGGAGCCGCGGCGAGTAGCAGCCGATCGCACCGTCGCTCCAGACGATCTCGATGCCGCCATGAGCGATGCGTCGGATGGATTGTGGTGTCGGCTGCGTCATCATCATCCTCACCCTGACCGCGTGCCACGCCGGTCAACGATCCGCCGTCCCTTGCCCTCGAACCGCGGCAGGCTGCCGATCGGCACGGCGATCACCTGCACCCGCAACCCGAGCCGGATCTGCAGTTCGCTGGCTACGCGATCGGGAGCAGACAGCCGATCCTCTATTTCCAACGTCAACTCGTCAAGGCTTTCGTGCTTGGCGACCGTGAGCCGGTATTCAACGATCTCGGGAAAACTGCGAACGATGCCGTCGATCCCACCGGGGAAGACATTCACGCCACGGACCACAAGCATGTCGTCGGTGCGGCCAAGAATGCCTCCCTCGAGCCGCACCCACGGGCACGCTCCTGCCGCGATCTCGTCGGCTGCGGGCCACCGGGGTCGCACGAGGTCGCCGGTGCGGTAACGGATGACGGGGGCACCCGCGCGGCCAAGTGTCGTGAGCACGAGTTCCGCCAGTTCATCCTGTCGGGCAGCCTGCCCAGTCTGCACGCTGAGGAACTCGGCATGAAACCAGGGCTCGATCACGTCGAGCCCCCGGCCCGCCAGATCGCCCACGCCCCACGGGCCCACCTCCGTTGCGCCGGCATGGTCGAGCAGTTCCGCCCCCCACGCCTCGCGAATTCTCGAACGCACCGCAGGCACCGAGCCACCAGGCTCCCCCGCCACGATGACCAGCCGAATCGGGAGATGCTCGAGGTCAAGCTTGGAGTCGGCCGCCACCTCCGCCAGGTGCAGGGCATAGCTGGGCGTGGCCACCAGCACCGTCGCACCGAGCGCTCTCGCCATCTCGAGCCGCGCGAGCGTCGTCATGCCGCCCGTGGGAATCGCCATCGCCTGCCGCGTGAGCACCGCATCGAAACAGCTCCAGAAGCCGGCATAGGGACCGAACGAGGAGGCCACGAGCACGCGATCGCCCGGCTGCACGCCGCCGCGGTCGAGGATCGTCTGCCAGCACGTCATCCACCATGCCCAGTCGTCCGCCGTGTCGAAGACGGGCAACGGCCGGCCGTGCGTGCCACTGGTCTGGTGAAACCGCACGTAGCGATCAGACGACCAGGTGAGGTTTCCAGGGCCACCGCTCGCCGCCGCCTCGACCAGTTCCTCCTTGAACGTGAACGGCCACTGCTCAATCGCCGCGAGCGACGGCAGGTCGCGCGACACCCGGCCGAGCTTAGCCGCATAGAAGCGGTTCTGCGGCAGGATCGCCTGCACGAGCCCGCGCAGCCGCTCGAGCTTGAGCGCATCGAGCTGCTCACGGGAAGACGAGGCTGCAGTGGGTCGGTGGGCGGCCATGTCAGCATTATGCCATGAACAGCATGAGCACGGGCTACGAGGGCCGGGGCTGCCCGTGCCCCGTCGCCGGACGTTCGCTACGGGCATCCTGCCCTTCACTCACTCGATGCTGACTACGCTCCGGCATCCTGCCTGCGCTTGTCAGCAACGCCGGCTCTCGGGGCACGGGCAGCCCCTCACGCGTTTTGCAAAGCAGATGTCGGGGTAGCCGGGATCGGCGGAAGCTCGAGGAGCTTTTGGATTTTTCGACCTTCTGGGGAATGCGCTGCCGTAGGTCGTGGAAGGAGAAAAATCCAACGCGACGAGCCCCTCCGCCGTTGGACCGGCGGACTCATTCCTTCTGCCGTCCCGGCGGTGCGAGTCGGTTGACTCCCCTACAGTCCCGGGATGCCTTGGGATGGCGCGTTCTGCCGAGGGGCCTGCAATCCCTGCATCGGAGATGGCGACGGAGGCGGAAGCACGAGTCCGCCGCTCGGTGGCGGCAGCGGCTGCGGGCCCAGCAGCGGCTGCGGCGGTGCCGGAATCGGTTGAGTCACAAGCGGCTGCTGCACCACGGGAGCCGGCGGCGGGGCAGGCAGACTGCCGGCGGCCAGCCGGGCCTGTTCGGCCCGGGCGACGACCGACTCCGGCGGAATCGAGGCCGTCGTGGTCATGGCGAGATCCACGACCCGCTCGTCGCGAATCTCCCAGGGCCAGAGGTTCTCCGTGACGAAGTCGAGCGGAAAGATCTGGTACCACGGGAGAGGGAACGGCTGTCGCACCGTCAGCGTTTCGTAGCCGTCCTTGACGAGCCGAATCTTCCGCGTGCCGTAATAGATGAAGTCGGTCGATACCGGCGTGGTGCCGATCTGGTAGTCATCGACGTAGACGAGGGCTCCCGGCGGATTGCTGCGGACCGTCATTCTCCGCTGCACGCAGCCCCCAGCCGCCGCCACGGCGGCCCCCGCCAGCAGACAGCAGCACACCACGGCCGCACGCCCACTCCGCGATCGAATTGTGGCTGCTTTTGCATTCATGGTTGGGATCCTCGGCGGCCCGGTTCCAGTGGCCGGAAACCATAGATTTCTGCCCTGCCCGTCGCCAGCCCAGCCTGTTTTTACGTATTCTGCCCAGACAATCATGTCTCGCCTGAGCCACGCCATCAGGCTAGAATCCGCTCTTTTCCGCCACCCGCCCGAGGTATGTCGACGCGTGGGAAAAGTGACGAGCCTCGTCTATTGCGACCGCACCGACATCGGTCGCCGCCGCTCGAACAATCAAGACTCGAAGGCCGTGCTGCCTGCGAGCCCGCAGCAGTTTCGCACGCGTGGGTGGCTGTTCATCGTGGCCGACGGCATGGGTGCCCACGCCGCGGGCGAACTGGCCAGCGCCATCGTGGCCGACCGCGCTCCCAAAATCTACGAACAACGTTCCGAGTTTTCCCCGCCGCTGGCCCTGCGGATGAGCCTCGAACGAACCAACGCCGAGATCAACGCGAAGGGTGAGAGCGGCCATGAATTCAAGGGCATGGGAACGACCTGCACGACGCTGGTGCTCCTCCCTCGCGGTGCGATCGTCGGCCACGTGGGCGACAGCCGCTGCTACCGCATTCGGGACCGTCGGATCGAACAGTTGTCGCGGGATCATTCGCTCGTCTGGGAGCTTGAAACGGCCGGCGGCATGTCCCGCGAACAGGCCAATGACGCCGCACCAAAAAACATCATCACCCGATCGATGGGCCCGCATCCCCACGTCGATGTCGATCTCGAAGGACCATTTCCGGTGACGACGGGCGACGTGTTCCTGCTCTGCAGCGATGGCCTCTCCGGGCAGGTTGCCGACGAGGAGATCGGCCTGCTTGCCGCCGAACTCGAGCCCCAGGAGGCGGTGCCGGCCCTGATCGGCCTGGCGTTGGTACGGGGCGCCCCCGACAACGTCACTGTGATCGTGGCGAGGGCCGGGGAGGAGGAGGCCTCGAAGCCGTCCCGGAGCGACGCGGCGTGGCCGCTCAGCGAGGAGGCCACGACCAATCAGCGGCAGGCCAGCCGCTCCTGGATCGCGCTCACGTTCGCGGCCGCGTGCCTGCTGGCGGCACTGATGTTCAACCCCTACAGCCAGCTCACCAGGGAGCTGTGCCGTTCGGAGCTGATGCACGCCGTCTGCATGTTCGGCAGCCTCGGCGCCCTGATAGCGGGAATCGCTGCGCTCCTGATGGCCGTGCTGGGCTTTCTCGCGCCGTCGCCATCGCGAGGACGGATGCTTCACGCGGGCGAGATGCTCGGCAAGGGCCCCTACCGTCGCTACGACTGCACCCCGACCGAGCAGCTCTTGGAGAGGATCGTCACGAGCATTGAGCGGTCCGCCGAGGAGCTCCCGGCCGCCGATCGCGACCGCACGGTCACCATCGTGTCCCGGGCGCGGCAGCATGCCGCCGCCGGCGCCTTCCACGAGGCGGTGACGGCCGCCGCCGAGGCCATCGCCATTCACACCAAAGCCGTCGAAGCGGCACGCAGCGACGTGACGAACATCACCCCGAAGTCCTCCGCGGGCTCCCCGCCGCCCGGCCACGCCTGAACGCATGCTTCCAGACCGGGATCCCCATCATTTCCAGACCGGACTCCCATGAAGATCATCACCCGCTACGTTCTGAGCGAGTTGCTGCAAGTCTTTCTCGTGGCACTCTCCGCCCTCACGCTGTTCATGCTCGTCGTGGGCCTGGTCAAGGAGGCGCAGCAGCAGGGGCTGGGGATGATGCAGATCCTCGCGCTCGTTCCCTACGTGCTGCCCGAGGCGATGCGGTTCGCAGTGCCGGGCACGATGCTGTTTGCCGTGGCGAGCGTGTTTGGAAGGATGTCGGCGTCGAACGAGATCACCGCCCTCAAGGCCGCCGGCATCACGCCGATGGCCGTGATCTGGCCCGCGGCGGTGCTCGCCATCGTAGTGAGCCTCGTGTCGGTGTGGCTCAACGACATCGCCGTGTCGTGGGGACGCGATGGCGTGCGGCGGGTGGTCATAAGCAGTGTCGAGGACATCATCTACGGCCGACTTCGACAGCAGCGGTCGTATAGCACGTCGCAGCTTTCGATCAACGTGAAGGGCGTCGATGGCAGGCGGCTCATCCGACCCACGCTTTCGTTTCAGCCGGGCGGCTCGAGCCCGCCCGTGACGGTCTCAGCCGCAGAGGCCTCGCTGCGTGCCGACGCGGCCGCCGGCACGCTCACGATCACCTGCCGCGATGGCACCGTGCATGTCGGCGATGTGAAGGCGGTTTTTCCCGACACGATCGAGCGGGTTGTGCCGCTCGACGCCGTCAGCCGGAAGGGCAGCACCTCGACGAGTCCTTCAGAAATAGCCATGGCCGATTTCGCCAGGGCCCGCACCGAACAGATCGCGAAGATCGACCAGTTCGAACAGGTGGCGTCGGGAAAGATCGCCATGGGCATCGTCACCGGCCACATGGAGCAGACGGTGCCCGCCGCCATCGAGCCCGACCTGCAGCAGGCCACCTGGGCGAAGTCACGGCTCACCCGCATCATCATGGAACCCTGGCGCCGTTGGGCCAACGGATTCAGCTGCCTCTGCTTCGTGCTGGTCGGCGCGCCGATGGCGATCCGGATGCGAAACGCCGACTTCCTCACCAGCTTCTTCCTCTGCTTCCTGCCGATCCTCCTCGTCTACTATCCGGTGTTCATGCTGGGCGTCTCCCGCGTGAAGTCGGGCTCGCTCCCACCGCCGGCCGTCTGGATGGGGAACGTGCTCGTCGCCCTCTGGGGTCTGTGGCTTCTCCGCAGCGTCATCCGCCGGTAACCTTTCGCTCTCCGTCGCTCTGATCACGAGGAGTCCCGCATGCCGCGTCCTGTCACCCTGTTCACCGGTCAGTGGGCCGATCTCCCGCTGGAAGATCTGGCCCGCAAGGCCCGCGAATTTGGCTATGGGGGCCTCGAACTCGCCTGCTGGGGGGATCACTTTGACGTGACCAAGGCCGTCGAAGAGAGCGGCTATTGCGCCGCGAAACGCGACGCGCTCGAGCGGCATGACCTTGCCGTGTATGCCATCTCCAACCACCTCGTTGGGCAGGCCGTCTGCGACCGCATCGACGAGCGTCACAAGTCGATCCTTCCGCCGCACGTGTGGGGCGACGGCGATCCTGCCGGCGTCAACAAGCGGGCCGCCGAGGAGATGAAGCGGACCGCCCGTGCCGCCCAAAAGCTCGGCGTGTCGGTGGTCAACGGTTTCACGGGTTCGAGCATCTGGCACCTCCTCTATTCCTTCCCACCCGTGCCCGAATCGATGCTGGCCGCCGGGTTTCAGGAGTTCGCCGATCGCTGGCACCCGATTCTCGACGTGTTCGCCGAGTGCGGCGTGCGGTTTGCGCTCGAGGTGCACCCGACGGAAATCGCCTTCGACACGATCACGGCCCAGCGGGCACTCGAAGCGATCGGCCGCCGCGAGGAGTTCGGGTTCAACTTCGATCCGAGCCACCTCCACTGGCAGGGCGTCGATTCGGTGGAGTTCATCCGCACCTTCCACGACCGCATCTATCACGTCCATGTGAAGGATGCCGTCACGCTCCTGAACGGTCGCAACGGCATCCTCGGCAGCCACCTCAACTTCGGCGATCCTCGCCGGGGCTGGGACTTCCGCTCCCCCGGCCGCGGGGGCGTGGACTTCGAGGAGATCATTCGCGCCCTCAACCAGATCGGCTACGAGGGTCCGCTTTCGGTGGAGTGGGAGGACTGCGGCATGGATCGCGAGCACGGCGCCGCCGAGGCGTGCGCATTCGTGCAGCAAATCGACTTCGCGCCGAGCAAGCGCCAGTTCGACTCCGCGTTCGCCGAGGAGAGTTGAATCGCGGCCGACATGCATACGCTGGACCGTTGCCGTGCACTCACCCTGCTGATCGCAGCTGCGATGGCGATCATCCCGCCGTGGCCGCGAGCGGGGATCGCGGTCGAACCAGCTGTCGTGAAGACGGAAGCTCAACTCGACGAGGAGTGGGCAATCACGGCGGCTGATCTTGTGCGGCGAGCCGAGGCTGGCGGCCATCACGAACTCGCCACACTGGTCAGCGGCTGGCAGCTCCCCGACGAAGGGGAACGGCAGTTCGTCCTCGCCATTCCCGCGGTGCCACCGCAGGCCGCCCCGCCCGACTGGCTCGACACGCCTGCCGAGCAGACGATCTGGGAAGACTTTCTGACGGCCCGACGAACCCGCGCCGCCGGCACGTTCGCGCTGGCCGTGGCAGCGGTTCAGCCCGAGGCACCCCAGTCTCGCCGTCATGAGGCGGACGACTCCGAGCGAACTCGGCTCCATCGCGGCGCCGAGGAGGCCATCCGGCTTGTCTCCCGCGCTCTCCGCGACGACCCCGACCACGAGCGGGCCCGGGAGGCGGACGGCTGGGTGAAGCGGGATGGACAGTGGGTCTGGCCGGAGGCAGCGCGGCGACTCGACAAAGGTGAGGAGTATTCGCCCGCGTTCGGCTGGCTGCCGCAGGGCCGGCAGAAGCGATACGCGGCCGGCGAACGCTATGCCCACGGTCGCTGGACGAAGGCCGACGCAGCACGCCGTCCGATCACGGCCCCTGGCGACATCGACAAGCAGGGCTGGAAGTTTGCCTCCGATCACTGGCAGATCACGACGACCGCCGACGAGCAGGCGGCCGCGAAGCTGGCCATGCAGATGGAGGAGGCCCACGCCGTCTGGCTTCAGGTCTTTGGCGGCTTTCAGTACGAGCCTGCTGAATGGAAGCAGCGGCTGGAGGGCCGCGGGCGGCCGAAGGCCCTCGAGCCCTTCGCAGCCAAACTCGCGGCAGACCGGCAAGCCTATGTCGCCGCGCTCGAACCGCTCGAGCCGCTGATCGCCCGCACGCTTGGCATCTACTGGACTCCCACGCACACGGCCTGGTTTTTCGAGGGTGAGGGACAGGAGCCGACCACGGTCCATCACGAGGCCACGCACCAACTCTTCGCCGAGAAGCGTCGCACCAGCCCGCTCGCGGGTGAGCGATGCGGATTCTGGGCGATCGAGGCGGCGGCCTGCTACATGGAGAGCCTGGAGCCGACGCCGTGGGGCTGGACCGTGGGCGGCCGAGATGCGGGGCGGGCGCCGATGGCCCGGGAACGCCTGGTCGAGGATGGCTTTCATGTGCCGCTGGCCGAGCTCACGGCGCTCGGCCGCACGGCCTTCCAGTCGGACGACCGCCTGCCGCAGATCTACAGCGAAATCTCAGGGCTTGCCGACTTTTTCATGAACGGCCGGCAGGCCGAGTATCGCGAGGCTTTCGTCGAATACCTGACGCGGATCTACACCGGCACGGTCGATGCCGACACGCTGTCCCGCCTCTGCCGGAAGAGTTACGCCGAGTTGGACGACGAGTATCGGCGGCACATGAGCAGATGATGAGCGGGGGGCGCACGCGTTGACGGCGGTTCCCGCGGGCTTCTACACTTCCCCCCACTTACCAACGAATCTTTTGGAGAAGACCGTCCCATGGCTGCACCCTCCGCTCCCGCCGCGCGCGCGGCCCACGCCACCGACATCGATCGTCTCGCGATCGACACGATCCGCACCCTCTCGATGGACGCGGTCGAAGCCGCCAAGAGCGGCCATCCCGGCACGCCGATGGCGCTGGCGCCGGTGGCCTACACCGTGTGGAAGGACTTCCTGCGGTACGACCCGGCCGATCCGCTCTGGCCCAACCGCGACCGCTTTGTGCTCTCCTGCGGCCACGCGTCGATGCTGCTCTATTCACTGATCCATCTGGCCGGCATCCGCCGGGCCACGTCGCATGGAGGCTCCGCCAACGAGGCAGCCGTGTCGCTCGAGTCGATCAAGAAGTTCCGCCAACTCGACAGCGTCTGCGCGGGCCATCCTGAGCACCACATGACCTCCGGCATCGAAACGACCACCGGCCCGCTCGGTCAGGGCTGCGGCAACTCGGTCGGCATGGCGATGGCATCGCGGTGGCTCGCCGCCCACTACAACACTCCCGGCCATGTCGTCTTCGACTACGACACCTATGTCCTCTGCAGCGACGGCGACCTGATGGAGGGCGTGGCCTGCGAGGCCGCCTCCATCGCCGGCCATCTTGGCCTCGCGAATCTCTGCTGGATCTACGACGACAACTCGATCACGATCGAAGGCGAAACCCATCTCGCGTTCAGCGAAGACATGGCGAAGAAGTTCGAGGGCCTGGGCTGGCGGGTGGAGCACGTGGCCGACGCCAACGACACAGGCAGCCTGAAGCAGGCGCTGCAGGCCTTCAAGAGCGAGCAGCACAAGCCGACGCTCGTGATCGTGAAGAGCGTGATCGGCTACGGGGCGCCGAAGAAGGCGGGCTCGCATGAAGCCCACGGCGCCCCCCTCGGCGCAGACGAAATCAAGGGGGCCAAGGCGGCCTATGGCTGGCCGACCGACGCCCAGTTCCTCGTACCACCGGAGGTGCCTGAGCAGTTCGCGAAGACCATGGCCGCCCGCGGTCACGAGGCCCGCGAGGCATGGCGGCAGACGGTGGCCGATCAGGCGAAGTCACACGCGGCGCTGGCGGCGGAACTGACCGCCTTCCTTGCCGGACAGCCCCCCGCGGGCTGGGAATCGGCCATCCCCTGCTTTCCTGCCGATGCCAAGGGACTCGCCAGCCGCGTGTCGAGCGGCAAGGTGATCCAGGCGCTGAGCGGCGTCATCCCATGGTTCCTCGGCGGCTCCGCCGACCTCGCACCATCCACGATGACGCTCGTACCGGGGGCTGGCGACTTCGGCCACGGTTCGTTCTCCGGCCGCAACTTCCACTTCGGCATTCGCGAGCATGGCATGGCCTCGGCCTGCAATGGCATGGCGCTCTCCGGCCTGCGTCCCTACTGCGCCACCTTCTTTGTCTTCCTCGATTACCTCAAGCCGGCCCTGCGGCTCTCCGCGATCGGCAACCTCGGCGTGATCTACGTACTCACGCACGACTCAATCGGCCTGGGTGAAGACGGCCCGACCCACCAGCCAATCGAGCAGCTCGCCAGCGCCCGGGCCGTGCCCGGCCTGAGCGTGTTTCGGCCCGGCGACGCCAACGAAGTGGCGGAGACCTACCGTGAGGTCATCAGGCAGGCCGATCGACCCGCGGTGATCGTGCTCTCCCGACAGAACCTCCCCACGCTCGATCGCGCCGCCTATGGCTCGGCCGCGGGCGTTGCCAAGGGAGCCTACGTGCTGAAGGACGCCGCCGACGGCAAGCCGCAGTGCATCCTGATCGGCACCGGCAGCGAGGTGCAACTCTGCCTCGAAGCGGCCGAGAAGCTGGCCGCGGAGGGCGTGCAGGCCCGCGTGGTGAGCATGCCGAGCTGGGATCACTTCGAGGCGCAGGACGAAGCCTACCGGGAGAGCGTGCTGCCCAAGACGGTCACGGCACGGGTCGCCTGCGAAGCGGCCTGCGGCTTTGGGTGGGATCGCTGGATCGGCCCGCGGGGTCGGTTCGTCGGCATGACGAGCTTCGGCGCATCGGGCCCAGCCCCGGCGCTCTACAAGCACTTCGGCATCACCGCAGAGGCGATCGCCGCCGCCGCGAAGCAGTCGATCGCGGCCAAGTAGGCCGCAGGGAGCATGGAACGCTCGCAGCGGTTCGGGGCTGCCCACGTCCCATCGCCGGACGTTCGCTTCGGCATCCTGCCTGCGCTCACTCGATGCTGACTGCGCTCCGGCATCCTGCCTGCGCTGGTCAGCAACGCCGGCTCTCGGGACATGGGCACCCCCTCACGGATCCATCAGGGCTCAAGAACCCGCAGCGTAGACTCCGCCCTCGTGTTCCCGTGGGGGCAAGTTTGCAACTTGCCCATTGCCAAGGCTTTACGGCTGGTCTTCCGAGTCGCCGATGACGGCGTCTTCTTCGTCGATCCCGGCGGCCACTTTGCCGTCGTGATTCTTGAAGAGATGGTCGTCGCGGTGGAGATCTCCCGGCACAAGTCGCTTCACGTGGCCGTCTTCGAAGAGCACGTGGTGGATGCCGTCGGGATGGTTGCTGCTCCGTTCGCCACCGTCGTTCGGGGCATCGGCCATCAGCGGATGATGGGCACGGCGACGATCGCGATTCGGCAGCAATGCTCCCGACGCATCACGATGGCCGAGCGTGTAGCCGTAGTCGCCCCCCATCGTCCTCACCATCTCCTCGAACTGCGGCGTGCCGACGGCTGCGTTGAGTTCCTCCAGCGTCGGCACCCGGAAGGTGCCGCTTCTGGAGAGCGGCGTATCGGGACAGATGAGCGTGCCATCGTCGGCCACGAGACGCTGCTCTGAGACGAGCGTGGGGGCATAGAGTCCGGCCCTTGACAGCGGCCCCGAGCCGGGCGGCGTGGGGAAGACCCGATGGGCGTCGGCATAGCCCTGAAGCGCGCCCGACGTCTTGAGCAGATTACGTTCCGCACGCCTGGCGCGGGCCTGTGAGATGGAATCGAGCAGGAGCGGCGCAACGAGCACGCAGGCGGCCAGTGCCGAAGCAGCCATGATGGCACGATCGAGCCAGACCCGAGCCCCGCGGCCCTGCGGCGGGGCGTCGTCTGCTGACAGGCCTCGCGGCATTGGCAGCGGTCGGCTGGCGGAAGCCTTGGCGGCGGCTTCCTGCTCCACGATGAATCGCATTGTGCGGCCCGCCAGACCGGCAGGCGCCGGCAACACGTCGCGATCGCCCGCCAGTGGCTCGAGCGCCAGTTGCAGCCGATCGAGATCATGACGCAGCGACGGACCGCGTAGCGGATCTGCCAACGCCATCTCGATCGCTTTCGATTCGGACGGCTCAATGGCCCCCAGGAGGTGGCCGACAAGGTCTTCTCGCATGACAAATACTCACATCATTCGTGATTCACGACGAACCTTCAGTGGGGCGTCAGGTTCGTTTTCATCGTTTTTATTCCGGACGCTCAACACGCATGACCGCTTTCCTGCCATGCCTCGTTGAGCTTGAGCAGGGCCGCATGCAACCGGCTCTTCACGGTTCCCACCGGAATGCCGAGCACATCTGCCGCCTCGCGATACTTCATACCTTGGTTGTAGACGAGGATCAGGGCGCTCTTGAGCGGATCGGGAAGTTCCTCGACCGCCGACCGCACCCAGTTCTTCGCCTCCTCATCCTCCATTTTCTGATCGGCCGTCTGCCCCCTGCCCGAGAGCATTTCCACGAGCGAACCGACATCGTCATCCCCACCCGTGCGATGATCGAGGCTCACCATCCGGTGGCGACGATTGCGACGCTGGGCATCGATGGCCTGATTGGTTGCGATCGTGTAGAGCCAGGGGCGAAACCGCCGGCCGTCCTCAAAATTCTCCCGCTTCAGGTGGACCTGTAGAAACGTGGCCTGAAAAACATCCTCCGCCATCTCCGCGCTGCCGAGGTAGCGACGAAGGTAGCTGAACAATTCGCGTTCGTACCGGTGAACGAGCGACTCGAATGCGGCCGCGTCGTCCCCAGACCGAACCCGACCAATCAATTCCTCATCGGTTGTCCCAGCTCCCACGTCCAGGCGTTGCGTCAACGGTTCGACAACCGAACCGCCGCCGGACCGGTTGTCGTGCCCTGAACTGGAGTGGGACTCGTGCAAATCCATTGGTCCTACGCGGGCCCAGTGAGAAAAGTTCGCGGGGAAAACCCCGTGCCGAAAGTCCAGTGCCGAAAGACCGACCGGCGACCATGCAGCGATCGCTCGACGAGTCCGGAGTATAGCCACCGGAGCGGGGGTGCGGGGAATTTTTGCGGCCCCCGAACAGGCTTCCAAAGGGGGCGATGTGGCGGGCCCGATTTGACTTTTCCCGCGGCTCTACCGACATTCCGGCGACGGCCGTGGCGGCTTACCAGCCCCGCACCATTCACGGCCCCGCTCGAAACGCCCCGGCACGGACACGCCTCATGGGACCACGCCCGCCTTCCTCCTCGCCAATGGCCTACCGCTGGGCCACCCCTGGCGACATCAACGCCTTTTTCGGTCTCTCGCTGGATAATCTGGCCGATCTCGTGCTGGCCGTCTCCCTGCTGGCAGCCGTCTTCGACTATCCGGCCCAGTTCGCCCTCTCCCACTTTGTGCCGGGCACGGCCGTGGGCGTGGTGGTGGGCGACCTGATCTTCACCTGGATGGCCTTCCGTCTGGCACGGCGGACCGGCCGCTCCGACATCACCGCCATGCCGCTGGGGCTCGACACGCCGAGCACGTTCGGCATGGTCTTCTTCGTTCTCGGCCCGGCCTATGCGGCTTCACTCGCCAGCGGCATGGAACGGGAGGCCGCGGCCCGCCATGCCTGGCATATCGGCATGTGCGCGATCGTCGCCAGCGGTGTGTTCAAGGTGTGTTGCAGTGCCGCGGCAACGACCGTCCGCCGGCTCGTGCCCCGCGCAGGCCTGCTTGGCAGCCTGACGGCAATCGCCCTGGCCCTGATCACGTTCCTGCCGCTGCTGGAGATCTTTGACTCGCCGCTCGTGGGCCTCGCCTCGCTTGGTATCGTGCTCGCAGCGCTGACGGCGGGGATTCCATTTCCGGCCCGGATCCCCGGAGCGCTCGCCGCCCTTCTGGTCGGTGGCGTGATCCACGCGATCGGCACCGCCACCGGCTGGATTCCATCGGGTGCCGCGCATGCGGCGATCGATCCACGGGCCGCGCTCTGGCCCGTGGAATGGCTTTCGGCCCTGAGACTGGAGTGGCTGGAGGCCTGGAGCGACACCATGAAATATCTGCCGATCGTGATCCCCTTCGCGCTCGGCACGGTGGTCGGCGGCATCGACTGCACGGAGAGCGCGGCGGCGGCCGGTGATGAATACGACACCGGAACCATCATTGCCGTCGAAGGTCTCGCCACCATCGTGGCAGGCGCCTGCGGCGGCGTCATCCAGACCACGCCCTACATCGGCCACCCCGCCTACAAGGCGATGGGGGGCCGCGCGGCCTACACACTCGCCACGGCGGTCTTCATCGGCGTTGCCGGCCTCACGGGCACCTTTGCCTACCTCTATCAGGCCATCCCCGGTCCGGCGATCCTGCCGATCCTCGTCTTCATCGGCCTGGAGATCACCGCG
The DNA here is from genome assembly GCA_947459185.1 of Planctomycetaceae bacterium. Classification (GTDB taxonomy): domain Bacteria; phylum Planctomycetota; class Planctomycetia; order Pirellulales; family UBA1268; genus CAMCQY01. The sequence continues at coordinate 23,020 of CANHCU010000037.1, forward strand.
CAGAGTTTCCATGCCACGCCGCAGCGACACTATCCGGCGGTGGCGATCGCCTGCGTCCCGGCACTCGCAGCACTCGTGACGATCGAGGCCGACAAGCTGATGGCCGCGGGAGCCGTGCCGACCGGTTCGCTGGCCCGTGAACTCTTCTCGATCCGGCTGCTCTCCTCGGGCTTCATCGTCACGAGCCTGCTCTGGGCGGGCATGCTGGCGGCACTCATCGATCGGAAGCTTCTGGCGGCCGCGGGCTGGTGCCTGGCCGCCGGAGCCTGCACGCTCTTTGGCGTGATCCACTCACCATTTCCAGACGGCCGGCTCTTCCTGCCATGGGACATCGGACAGCTTCCCGCCGAGGCGTTGGGCCGCAGTCCACTGGAACTCGCCTCCGCCTACGCCGTGCTCGCCGCGATCTTCGCGGCGTGGCACATGGCCCCGCGGGGCAGTGCTCACTCGAGTCCGTAGGCGCCCGCCATCGGAATGTCGAGGCCGGTGCGACTGGCGAACTGTGTCCGCGACAGGAACCGCGGCTCGAGGTTGAACGTGAAGCCGACGTTGTTGCGGCTGTAGTCGACGTTGAAGCCAAACGTCATCAGGAACGACTCGCCGATCCGCACGAGCTGGAAATTCTGCCCGATGTTCATCCCCTTGAGATTGAGCGCCGTGCCGAAGGAGCTCGCCCACTTGGGGCTCATGCGGTAGGTGTAGGAGCCGGTGAGCACGCTGGCATCGATCGGGCCGCCGAATTCATTGAAGCCTATATAGAAGCTGCCGCGGGGCGTGCGGTTGAGCAGCGCACCAAAGGTGTAGAGCTGCTGGCCGCCGGTGAAGAAGTCCACGTCGGCGGTCGAGAGCAGCGTGGTGCGGTCGCCCACGTGCCAGCGGAAGTCATACTGCCAGAGGCCGAGCGTCTGGCCGAAGTTCTGACTCGTCGTCGGAAAGATTTCGCCGTCCACGTCGAAGACGATCCAGTCGATGATCCGGCGGTTGCCCATCGGGCCTCGCTTCGTTTGCCACCGCTGCCGGGCCCCCAACCGGAAGGCCGTCAGGTCATTGGCGATCTCCGTCGGACCGGTCACCCAGCCGCCCATACCGCGGCGGACGGCGTAGGTCCGCGGGTCGTATTTATTGCTCGGCCCGAAGACAAACGGTGATCCCAGCGGCGTGGCCTGGCCCGGAATGGCGCCGTAATCCCAGTAGGGAATGTTGCGGCGGTATTGGTTGATCGTGTCGTCATCGATCTGATCGTAGAGCGGAAACTGGTCGATGCTCTGCGTGCTGTTGGCGTAGGAGAACTCCGCCTCCCAGACCACCTTGTGGGCGAGGCCATGCACGTTCCAGAGTTGGCTCTCCACCGAGTCATCCGACGTCCACATCGGCAGGGTCGAGCGAACGCCGACCTGCCCATAGGCGCGGTTGATCGGCGACTGCGTGATGTCCTGACCCCAGTGGGCCAGTTCGCCGAGCGCATAGGGAACGATCTTCACCACGCCCGCCTGGAAGGGCAGGTCGATCTCTTGCCGCGTCGCCAGCCGCTCGCCGATCACGTTGTTTTCGTAGGGGAGCGTCGTCCAGATGCTCGCCCCCTGCCCCGCCGTGGGCGTCTGTGGCAGGTTCTGTCGCACGTACGCCACGCCTGAGTGCTGATACCACGTCAGCGAGTCCTGCGCAAGCGGCTGCCCCAGCCAGTAGTGGTCGAGCCGCGGCCACCACTCGCTCTGGGTGAAGAACGGATTGACACGGACGCTCGTCAGCAGCCGCAGCTCGCGATTCTCGATCGGCCTGCGCAGGTCGAGCCAGGTCCGCTGTTCATAGCCTTCCTCCCACTCTGCCTCGTAGTATTCCTCGAGGAAGTTCATGTCGCTGATCCAGCCGGCCGTGCCGCGAGCCTGCCAGCCGCCGAAGAAGCTCTCCGTGCTGCCGCCGATATCCTGCCGGTGTCGCCAGAACGAACGGCCGCGGAAGGTGCGGTTGGGATAGCCCGGATAGGTGAAGTCGCGTCGATAGAGACCGAGATTATCCTGCCCCACGTCGCCGATGAACCAGGCGTCGAGGTCGCCGCTGGCGGGCCCGCCGAAGCCCAGGAAGTCGGGCCTGTTGTAGAGCAGCGACGTGCCGCCGCCAGGGCCGCGCTTGCTCAGGTAGTCGACGTCGAAATCCCAGTCGACGCCGTCTGGCGGCCGCCGCCAGCCAAACACCTGGAAGGCATCCCAACTGGTGAGCAACTGCGTGCCAAAGATGCGGTCGTTCTTGATCTGCGCGTTGTTGATATAGAAGGTCGGCTTCTTCGCATTGGTTGCCAGCACCGGCCACCAGAGCACCGGCACGCCGCCGAGCGTGAGCGTGTTACCACGGCTCGTGATGAACTGCTGGTGCTCGACGGCAGGCTCACCGGTGACGGGATCGATCGCCCGCTGGCCGCCGGGCCCCGCCAACGGCACCTGTTCATCGGTGAACTCAAGTTCGCGGGAGCGGAACTCCCAACTCGGTACGCCCAGTCGGCTTGAGGTGAGGCCCGTCTGCTGGGCGACGAAGCGGCTGCGGTCCACCTGGCGAAGCACGTCGGCTCGCAGTCGCACCACGCCGGAATAGTTGTCAACCGGCGTGAGCACGGTGGCGCCGGTGATCACGCCGCTGGAACGCGGCACGTCGTAGAACATGCTCACCGCCTCGACGACCCGCTGCCCCTGCCGGAAGACGACGTTGCCCTCCATGTAGAGTTCGAGCGGCACATCGCCGGCCTGCGCGGCGTTGCCTTCGAGGTCGGGCTGCGACTGACCGCGGGTCCAGATCACGAGCCGGTCGGAAGAGATGTCGAGCGGGCCGGCCGGATCGACGCCGTCCACGACGAGGTTCACGCCCGAGGTGATCACCGCCACCCACTCGTTGCCCGCAGGACTGGGGAACCAGCGGATGTTGAGCGGCACGCTCGACCGCGGGAAGGCCCGCAGCCGACGGGCAGTCGTGGCGGTGTTCACCTGCGGCACCGGCGCCGCACCAAATTCGCTGAACTGGGCCCGCTGGATCGGTTCTTCGGTCGCGGCCTCGCCGTCGGCGTTGTAGGCGACCGGCACGACACGGTCGGCGGGCGCATCGTAGATCGGCGGCATGCCCGCATTGGGAACGACGCTGGCAAACTCGAGTTTCGGGTCGCGATGCATCCAGAAGCGTCCCGTCCAACGCGGACCGCGGACGGTCGTCGCGGCGGCATCGCCACCTGCGGCTCCCGATCGCACGGAGACATTCCCCGCCATGCGGACAAGCATGCTGCGGACAGCCGGCGGTGGCACCTCCCCCTCATCCGCCGCATCGCCGTCGATCGATGGCGCCGGCTCCTGTTCGATCCAGACCACAGCCTCGTGGGCCACGGCCTCGGTCGTTCCCTGGGTGATCCGCACGCCGCCAGTGAGATGCCAGACGTCGTACGAGCCCTCCGTCCACCGCGCGGCCTGCGTGGCGTTGACCGTGACGTTCTCGCGCGGATCGGCCGACGGCACCTCGATCCTTGCCGCCTCGGCTATTGCCGCGGCCAGCCCACGGGCAGGCAGCGAGGCGAGCGCGCCAGCGGTGGCGGTGTCCCTGAGCGGCTGCACGGCAGCGGGAGGCTGCGCCGCGGCCGACCGTGTGCCCATCGTTGTCACCACGGCCGTGAGCAGGCAGGTCACCAGCATCCACACCGCACCGAATCGCAGGCGCGCAGAACCTCGGCGCGAAGGAGCGTGAGTCCGATGTCGCAAGGGCGCAGCGGTGGCGTGGTCGAGCGGGAAAAACACGCGTGCAGGAGCGTCTCTGGAGGGCGGAACTGGGCCGAGCTTGAAAATGCGCGGGACTATAGGAGTGCCCGCGCCGACGGGTCAAGGCGTTGCCGCCGCCGCTCAGACTCCGCAAGTCGTGGCTGCAAACGGGGTTACCGACGTGCCCAGGGCATCCCAGACCAGACCGCAGGCCTGGGCCTGCCGGGCCGTTCCGCAACGCCCTGCCCCCACAGGCCACGCAGGCTGGGCTATCCGGAGAGCGACCATTCTGGCAACCGAGGCAACCTTCGGGCTCACGCCGTCTGCCCAGCCCGCTTCTTCCCGCTGCGGTACCATACCTCTGCGGACTGCGTGGACCGTGCTCTGCCCGCGGCTCTGGTGGGTTGCCCACGCCGCCCTGGCCCCGCCCCATCGCCCGCCCTCCCCGTCATTCGGCCTCCTCTTCCATCCTCACGCGAGTCGATCGATCCATGCATGCGACTGAGCATCGTGTCGCACGCTGGCTGGTCCGCCACCGGAATCTGCTCGCCGTTGTCGCGGTCGTGGCCACGATCCTGTCGGTCGCCCAATCGCGACGCCTCGAGTTCTCCAGGTCGATCGACACGATGTTCGACCGCACCGATCCGGCGCTCGTCCCCTACCGTCGGATGATTCGCGCGTTTGGTTCGAGCGAAGTGGTGCTGGCGGCCTACGACGCCCCGGACCTTTTCTCCCCTCCGGGCATCGAACGGCTGCGGACGCTCACCGACACGCTCGCCGCGGTTCCGGGAATCGCCTCAGCCACGAGCCTCGCCGACACGCCGCTGGGCAGCCGCATCATCGAGACCGATACGAGCCCGACCGCGCGGCGCCTCGTTGAACTGTTGGAAGGGTATGCCGTCGGCACCGACCACCGCACTGCGGCGGTCGTCTGCGTGCTGAAGGCTCCGGCTGCAGCGTCTGACGCAGCAACCACCGAAGCGTCGTCACACAAAGCGTCTTCACAGCCGCAGGCGGACTTCCGTGCCGATGCGATCGACCGCCTCCGCGCTGTCATGGCCGACCTACCCGCGGGCACCGTCGCGGGGGAGCCGGTCATGCTCCGCGACGGATTCGCGATGCTGAAGCGTGACGGCAATCTGCTGGGCACGGCCAGCGCAGTCCTGGCAGGCGCGGTCCTACTCGTCTCATTTCGCAGCGTTCGCTGGCTGATCGTGCCGCTGGCGGTGGTGCTCTTGGCGCTCTGGAGCACGCGGGGCGTGCTGGCCGTGATCGGCCTCAAACTGACGATGGTCTCGACCATGCTTTCGGCGATGGTCACGGTGGTGGCGATCGCCACCGTTGTGCACCTGATCGTGGAGTTTCGGCGGCAGCGTGAGGAAGGGCTACCCCCGGCCACGGCCCTTGAACGCGCGATCTCGATCCTGTTCTGGCCGGTGGTCGGCTCGATCGTCACCGACGTGATCGGCTTCGGATCACTCATCGCCAGTAGCGTCGGGCCGGTCCACGACTTCGGCATCATGACGAGCGTGGGCGCGGTGATGGTGCTCGTCGCCGCGGCGCTCGTCGTGCCATTCCTGGCGCTCTGGGGACGATTCGACGCCGATCCGAAGCGGGCCTGGGGCGAGGGTGTGCTCGAACTCGGGCTCGACGGGCTCGTGCAGCGGATCGTGAACCATCCGGGGCCGATCCTGCTCGGGTCAACGCTGCTGGTGGCCGCGGCCGTGGCGGGTATGGCCTGGCTCGAGGTGGAAACCGATTTCACCCGCAACTTCCGCCGGTCGAGCCCAGTGGTTGCCTCCTACGACATGATCGAATCACGCCTGGGAGGAGCTGGCGTGTGGGATGTGCTCCTGCCCGCGGGGAAGGCGATCGATGGCAAGTTGCTTGGCGACATGGCCCGGCTGGAACACCGGCTGCGGACCGAGGTCACGATTCCCGATGACGGGGGCCGACCGGTGCCCGCGTTGACCAAAGTGATGGGGCTGACCGACGTGATGGCAGCGGTGTCGCCGATACCACTTGAGCGGCTGCAGAGCACCCAACTGGGCAGTTGGCTCGTGGCCGGCGCGATCGAGATGATTCAGAAGCAGGTGCCGCAGTTGAGCCGTACGTTCATCGGCCGCGATCCCGAAGACGACTCCACCTGGCTGCGGGTGATGCTGCGAGCCCACGAACGACAACCGGCGCCGCAGAAACGCGCCATCATCGACCAGGTCAACCGAATCGTGGCTGAGGAATTTCCGGCCCGGGACGGTCGGCCGGCCGGAGCGGTGACGGGCTTCTTCGTGCTCCTGGCACAGCTCGTAGACAGGATGCTCTCCGATCAGTGGCTCACGTTCCTGCTGGCCGCTGCAGGAATCTTTCTGCTTCTGGCAGTCAGCTTTCGCAGCCTGCTGGTGGCGACGGTGGCGCTGGTGCCCAATGCCCTGCCGATCTTCGTGGTGCTCGGCCTGCTCGGTTGGGCCGGCGAGCGGATCAACATGGGCACGGCGATGATTGCGGCGGTGTCGATGGGGCTCTCGGTGGACAGTTCGATCCACTACATCGCGGCCTTCCGTCGCCGGCTCGCGTCGGGGGAGCCGATCGCCGCCGCACTCGCCACTGCCCACCAGACCGCGGGCCGGGCGATGATCTTTTCCACGCTTGCACTCGTGATCGGTTTTCTCGCGCTTACGACCAGTGGGTTCATCCCCACCGTATCGTTCGGCGCGCTCTCCAGCCTCACACTGACGGGCGGCCTTCTGGGTAACCTCGACGTACTCCCCGTACTGCTCTCCCTGCTGGGCCCGTGGCTCGGGCAGGGATGTCGTACCGCTGAAAACACGCTACATTCGTCGCTTCAACCCACAGACGCCAGGAGCGGCCCATGACCAACGAATTTTCCCACCTCCGTGCCGGCGGCGCCGCCGGCAGCATCGTCGCCGATCCAAGCGCGAGGCCCGAAGCGATCGAGGCCGACGCCATCGTGACGTTTCTCACCGAGGGGGGCATCGGCTCCGGCACCGTCGCCGAGATCGATCGGGCGACCGGTGGACTCCTCTCCAGGCTGACTGCCGCTGGGGAAATCACTGGCAAGCGGTATGAGTGCGTGCCTGTCCTCGCGGCTCCAGGACTGAAGGCCGGCCAACTCGTGGTGGTGGGACTCGGCAAACGCGAAGATCTCGACGCCGGCGTGCTCTACCGTGCGGCGGCGACGGCCTCGAAGCATCTCGCCGGCCGTCCCCGCGCGAAGGTTGTGTTTGTTGCCGACGGCTCCTGGTCGACCAGGCAGACGGAGCAGGCGGTGGCCGGCGCGGCTGTCGGCATGGTGGGGCAGGATCTCTACCGCGCCGAAAAGAAACGCACGCGGTTCGGCAGCGCCGTCTGGCTGGTCGCGGCGGCCGAGGCCGTCGCCCGCGGGGTGGTGATCGGCGAGGGGGTGAATCTGGCACGGCGGCTGGTCAACATGCCGGCCGACGATCTCTACCCGCAGACCTTTTCCGAGGAGGCGGCGGCCGTGGCCGGCCGCACCGGGATGGAGATCGAGATCTGGGACGAGGAGCAGCTGGCGAGGGAACGCTGCCACGCGATCCTTGCGGTCGGCCGGGGCTCGAGCCGTGCGCCGAGGCTCGTCATCCTCCGCTACCGCGGACCAGGGGCTCACGACGGCCAGCCCGACATCGCGCTCGTCGGCAAGGGCGTGACCTTCGATTCTGGTGGTCTCTCGCTCAAGCCCTCCGATTCGATGCTCACCATGAAGTGCGACATGTCCGGAGGGGCCGCCATGCTGGCGGCGGCCGCCACGATCGCCGCGCTGAAGCTGCCGGTGAATCTCGTGGTCGCGATCGGCCTCGTGGAAAACATGACCGGCCCGGCCGCCTACAAGCTCGGCGACGTGATCACGGCGAGAAGCGGCACCACGATCGAGATTCACAACACCGACGCCGAGGGGCGGGTCGTGCTGGCCGACGTGCTCGACGTGGTCCGCGGCTTTAAGCCGAAGCGGATCATCGACGCCGCCACGCTCACCGGGGCCTGCATGGTGGCGCTTGGGCATGATGTCGCAGGGCTCTTCACCAACGATCAGCCCTGCTGCGACGATCTCGCCCGGGCGGCTCGCGCCGTTGGCGAGCCAGTCTGGCAGCTGCCGATGTATGCCGACTACGACGAACAGATCAGAAGCGACGTCGCCGACATCAAGAACGTCGGCGATGGCCGCTGGGGTGGCGCCATCACGGCGGCGAAGTTCCTCGAGCGGTTCGTGGGCGGCATCCCCTGGACCCACGTTGACATCGCCGGCCCGGCATTCGCCGAGAAGCCACGCCCGTGGATCGACGGCGGCGGCACAGGGTCCCTCGTGCGACCGCTGGTGGAACTCGTCCGCGGCCCCGAGTGACGGGCGCCCATAAAAGCCCCCGGCGAGAGCCGGGGGATAGTCCGGCTCTCGGGCAATCCCATCGCTTACGCTCCGGGCTTGTATGTGACTCGGAATCATCCGTGAGGGGCTGCCCATGCCCCGAGAACCGGACGTTGGCTAACGCAACCAGCCAGCGGTCAAACGATTCTGACTAAGCTCCCGCCACCTGCCA
>CANHCU010000038.1 GCA_947459185.1 Planctomycetaceae bacterium
AGGCCGTCTTCCAGTCGCCGAGGCTCTTGATGTATTCGATCGAGACGTGGGTCTGCGGCGGGTAGCCGAGGATGGCGGCCAGGAGGTGGTCCTTGCTCCGCACCTTGGCCTGCTTGTTCCGCGGGTCGTCGAGGACCTTGCCATCCATGTTGCCGAAAATGTTGTGGCCGACCCAGCTCATCACCTCGAGGTTCCGCGCGGCGAACATCGGCGCCAGCACGCTCTTGAGAAGCGTCTCGCCGGTCTTGCCGTCGCAGCCAGTGTGGGCGACCCGCCGCTGGCGGGCCACTTCCTGAAGGGCTTCGGGCGTGGAGCCTGTCGAGGGCGTGAAGTTGATGTAGGATGCGTGAGCTTCGAACGCGGCTAGGGCGTACAGGCTGCTGGCCGGCAGCGGGCAGGCCTGCGGGTCGTCGAGCAGCGGCGCAAGTTCAGCGAACGACTTTGGAATCGGCAGCGCCGCTGGCGGTTCGGTGGAGGCGACGTTCACCACCACCACGTGGCGAAGCCCGTTGGCTTGAGCGAAGGACTCGATATCGGCCCGCACGCGGTCGATCGCCTGCCGGGGTGTTTCCACAATGGCAACGATCGAGTCGTCGGCCAGTTCACGGATCTTGTCGCCCGCGGCCACGACCGTTCCTGGCCGGAGGCGGGTTTCGGTCTCGGCGAAGCAGTCGGCCGCGCCGTCGAGCAGCTCCGGCATGATCGCGCGGCTCTCGGTCCACATGCGGCGGGCCTCATCGGCCAGTCGGCCCGGCCGGATGTCGTGGCCCCCCACGACGATGTCGGCAAAGTCAACCAGGTCGAGCCGCGTGAAGGGATCGAGTGCCGTGACGAGCCCCACCGGTTCGATCGTGCCGCGGGCCAGGTTGGCCAGGCCCGTGATCGCGGTGGTCGCCACGCCCCCCTTAGCTCCGATGAGCCAAAGACCGATACGGCTGCCTGACATGGGAGATGCTTTCTCAAGAGGTCGTGAGGGGTAAAAACGGCTGGGAAACAGCCCGACGGTTGGTATCATTCTGGTCACGCTCCCACGCATCACGCAAACCATCATGGAAAGTAAGGAGCCCTGACAAGGCCGCATGAACACAAGAGAGTCTTCCCAGAGTCTGCAATCCAAGAGTCTGCAATTGGCCCAGCGCATGCGAGCGCTCGAGCCCTCCGCCACACTCGCCATGGCCGCCCGCGCCTCCGCGATGGCCGCCGCCGGCGTCAACGTCGTCGATCTCTCGGTCGGCGAGCCCGATTTCCCCACGCCGCTCCACATCTGCCAGGCCGCCGAGGCGGCGATCCGCGGTGGGAAAACGAAATACACCCCTGCCGCCGGCATCCCCGATCTCCGCAAGGCCGTGGCGGCCGACTACTCGCGCCGCACGGGGCTGGCCGTGACGCCCGCGCAGGTGGTCGTCTCGAATGGCGCCAAGCACTCGCTCCACAACGCCTTCACCGCCCTGCTCAACGAGGGGGACGAGGTGATCGTGCCGACGCCTTACTGGGTGAGCTATGCGGAGCTGATCAAGCTGACCGGCGCGAAGCCCGTGCTTCTTTCCACGCGGATCGAGGACGACTTCAAACTGCGCCCGCAGGCCCTGCGGGCGGCCATCACGCCGGCTACTCGGATGCTGCTGCTCTGCACGCCGAGCAACCCGACGGGCGTCGTCTATTCAGCCGACGAACTGCGGGCCCTGGCTGACATCGCCATCGAGGCCGATCTGGCCGTCGTCTCCGACGAGATCTACGACCAGCTGGTCTTCGATGGCCAGAAGGCGGTGTCGTTTCCGACCCTCAGGCCCGGTCTCGAGGCCCGCACGGTCGTCGTGGCGGGAGTGAGCAAGACGTATTCCATGACCGGTTGGCGGATCGGCTGGACGATCTGCCCGGAGCCCCTGTCCAAGGCGATCGGCAACCTGCAGAGCCAAGAGACGAGCAACCCCTGCAGCGTCAGCCAGCATGCGGCAGTGGCGGCGCTTACCGGCCCACAGGAGTGCGTGGCGGAGATGTGCCGGGCGTTTGAAAAGCGTCGCGACCTCGTGGCCGGCCGGCTTGTGTCTATGCCGGGCGTGCGGCTGCCGCGGATCGGCGGCGCGTTCTATGCGTTTTTCAACATCGAGCCGGCGCTCGCGAAGGGGAAGAACGGCATCACCAATAGCATGCAGTGGTGCGAGGCGCTCCTGGAGCAGGAGCATGTGGCGCTCGTGGCCGGCAGTGCGTTTGGGGCCGAGGGGCACGTGCGGATGTCGTTCGCCGCGTCGGAAGAGAAGCTGGGCGAAGGCCTCGACCGCATCGCGCGGTTTTTGGGCGCGTGAACGGGCGGAACGTATTCCCCCTTCATCCAAGCCCGAAGCGCGAGCGAGGGAATCTGTATTCCAGACCCTCGTCCAACCTCTAGCGATTGTCCAACCTCCAGCGCTTGGCCAACCTCCAGCGCAAGGGCCCGCAGGTCGCGGACCTCGACCATCGTCGGCTGGTCGTGAGCCGGATCTCGGCATGGCGGCTGGACGAGGCAAGCCGTTGGCCGGCCGATTCGATCAGAGGAAGAGCACATTCTGCTAGGCTCCTTTACGCAGAGTTTCAGAAACGTTCGCCATTACTCTCGGGGAGACAGGCTCATGGTCTTGCATCGCTGGCTTGTGTTGGTCGTCGCGTCGGCAGGATTCCTTGCAGCTGGTGAGCGGGTCGGGGCCGAAGAGGCTTCGGGCTTGGGGCAGCCATCCAATCAGATCGGACTGGTACACGACCATGAACCGGTCAAGTATGCGGGGCACGTGCTGTACTTCGTCGAGGGCAAGATCGTGGGGCACGATCTGCTCACACAGACCTGGTCGATCGTCGAGCGCAAGGAAGGAACTGCAGAGCATGCCTTCAAGGTCGAGACCCATGCCATTCATTCCGACGCCGACGACGCGAAGCCAAGTTTCGCCGGGCGAAACAAGTTCAAGAAGGACTTCGAAGACTCGGTCAGGTACGAACTCTTCCATCAAGAGGAAGACCGGGGCCTCGTGCTGGACGCGATTCAGGGGACCGACGGAAAGCCTCAGGAAATCAACCACGAAACCGAGCACTACATCTTCCCGGGGAGCCTGAAGATCGGCACGAAATGGCTTTCCGAGCCGGTGACGAGTTCGTTGCCCGGCACCTGCCACCTCGAGGTGATCGGCTCGGAGATCTACAACGGGACCAACTGTTGGGTGATTCGCTCTGATCGTGACCAGGAGAAAAACCCGCTGATCCCGAACTCCGAGACGGTCAGCAAGACCGCCAGGTTTCTCTTTGATCCCCTGACGCTGAGCGTGTTGCGGGTCGACACGGTCACGGAGGGGCTCGGACCGCTCGGCCGTGCGTTCAAATTTGTGTATCACATGGAGGTGGCGAAGTAGGCGTTGCTGATGAGGAACACCATCGGTAAAACCCCCCGTTCGCCCGCCCTTGTTTCGGCGCCGCTCCGGCTTTTTCCCATGGTGGGAGTGCTGCTCGCGGGCTTGGCCTTCTGGGCCAGCCTGGTGATCTCGCTGGCTGGGTTGGCCCGCGCTCAAGAGCCTGACGAGCCCGACGAGGCTGCAGCGGTCGCGGCCGCCTCGTGGAGTCGCATCGGGCGGGTCGTGTCTCCGATCGACCTGCATGACACGGCTGGGGCACGTTGGTCGTTGGCTGAGGCAGATGGCGGCCGGGCGACCGTCGTAGCGTTTCTCAATTTCAACTGCCCCGTCTCGAATCAGTGCGTGCCGGTGATCAATGCCCTCGCTGCCCGCTTTGGCGATCAGGGGGTGGCATTCATCGCGGTGGTCTGCGACGCAGCCGACGCAGCCGAGGTGGATGGTCACATCGCCGAGTCTGGCATCGCATGCCGGGTGTTTTTCGATCCCCAGAAACGGGCGGCGGCACATTTTCTGGCAACCGTCACACCGCAGGTGTTTCTCCTCGACAGGAACCGGGTGCTGCGGTATTCCGGATCCATCGACAACCAGTACTCAAGTCGGCTCGTCCGCCAGCCGAAGGCCGACGCCACCTATCTCGCTGATGCGATCTCCGCCGTCGTGGCTGGTCGGGCGGTCGCGATCAAGGAGACGACCCCGATCGGCTGCCCGCTGGAGCCCGCCGAAAGACCGGTGGTCGAGCACGGCAGCGTCGAGTTTCATCGCGATATCGAACCGCTCCTCCAGCAGCACTGCCAGCGGTGTCACCATCCCGGAGACGTGGCGCCATTCTCGCTCGTATCGTTCGACCATGCGTTGCAGTGGGCGGCCGACATCAAGACCTATACCGCAGATCGACTGATGCCTCCCTGGCCGGTGACCGGCGGGCTTCCTTTAAAGGACGATCTTGCCCTCAAGCCCGCGGAAATCGAACTCATCGGCCGCTGGGTGGACGAAGGCTGCCCCCGGGGAAATCCGGCCGACGCGCCCCCGCCGCTCGTGTTCGACGACCCTGACGAATGGCACGACTCACGTCCGCCAGATCTCGTGTTCACGGTGCCGGAAGCCATTCATCTCGCCGCCCAGGGCGAGGATCACTACCGCACCATCGTATTTCCCATGGGCAACGAGCAGGAACTCTACCTCGAAAAGGCCGAGTTCCTCCCGGGAAATCGGCGGGCGATCCACCATGCACTGGCCTTCTACGATGGCACCGGCCTTCTGATCGACGCCCAGAAACGGTTGGGAACACCACACCCGCGTGGCACCGGCGATGAGGACTACGGTCCTGGATACGAGTCGGGGATGGGGCTTGGTTTCATCCCCGACCCAACGAAAGTCATACGGAACCGAGACAACCCCGGTGGCAACTTCATGGGGTGGGTCCCCGGGGTGGGGGCTCTTGAATACCCACACGAAGCCAGGCGGGTGATTCCGCCGCATTCCGATATCGGCGTCCAAATCCACTACACCCGAACAGGGAGGCCGGAGATCGATGATTCCACCCGACTCGGCATCTGGCTCGACAAGAAGCCTCCCCGGCTTTATTCCACGGGCGCCATGATCGACACCGATTTCAGGCTGATCCCGAAGGGTGACGCCAATTTCAAAACCACCGGCTCCCGCGAGGTGGCGACCGACTGTCTGCTGTGGCTGATTTCTCCCCACATGCACCGGCTTGGCAAGGAGTTTCGAGTCTGGCACCAGCCAGTCGGCTCGTCGGAGAGGATCCTGTTGCTTGAGGTCAAGGACTACGACTTCAACTGGCAGCACCGCTACCAGCCGAAGGAGCCGTATCCGATGAAGAAGGGCTCCACGCTGCATGTGGAGGCAATCTTCGACAACTCAGCAGGGAATCCGCGACGTCCGCCCGGCCCGGAGAAGACGGTGTTCCTTGGTGAAGGCACGGATGACGAGATGGCCTTCGCCGTTCTCGCCACCATGTCGGAGGAGAACACGTCCGTCAAAATCGAATTCCTCACCTATCTCGAAAAGTTGATCAAAGCAAAGGCCTCCAGATTTGCCTACGAGGCGATGGGAAAGGAGTGATCGATTCTTCTGGGCAATCGACGTGCCCGATCAGAACGAAACCGATGCACGAACCTGCCACAGCAACAGACCAACTCCCAGCGAGCCCCGCGGACGAGAGCAGCCAAGAGGGATCTCAAGACCGCATCTACTGCCTCATGGACTTCCTCCATCTGGCCGACGCGATTGACCTCAAACTGCTCGCATCGGCATTGCGGCCGCTGGTGGGGGCTGACTTTGAGTTTCAGCGAGACGAGTGTGTCGAGTGCATGGTGGCACGCTGGGGTGGCAACGAAGTCATCATCTCGCGCCCGCTCGAAGACGCTCTGCCTGAGTATGCGTGTAGCGGCGAACTCACCGAGAATAATGCGACCATCTCCATCACGCTGGCCGTGAAGCGGGCCACGGAGGAAAGCGGTGACGTTGGCCATTGGCAGCGGGACTATGCCTCTTCGATCGCCACAACCGTGGCTGCCACGTTCGGCACGGAGGTGCTGCACAGCAAGTCGTGGGACATTGACCTAGCAAAGACGACCTTCTGGAACCATCGGTATCGAAAGGAGCCTGCGGCTGTTCAGCCTGAGCAGCCCGTGGTGTTTGCGAGTGGCTGGAAGCGGACTGCCTTGGTCACGACGATCGAATTGCTCCGTCCGAAATACGACGGCCCGCTCGACTTCATGCACGTGATCCATCCCCGCGCGATCGTCGACAAGCGGCGGCCATTTCCGCTGATGCGAGGTCTGACGGCGGATATGGTTGCCACCATCCAGCCGATGTGCACGGTGTTGGGCCCCATCGAGGTGCCGATCGGAGGTCGCATGCTCCGAGGAGAGTTGGTTTCGATTCCGTATGCCCCGCAAGAAATGTTTGAAGGGCTTTCCGAGGCCAGGGACTCCCTGATACACGTTCTCGATTACGCGGAACATCGACAGGCACACTTCGTGAGCCTCGGCGCCCTGATCCCTTCGATCTCGAGGCAGGGCAGGCTCCTCAAGCAGGCCAGGCCGAACATGGCGATCACCACCGGCCATGGGTTCACGGCCCTGACGATCGCACAGATGGTCGAGGACATCGAGAAGGAAATCGGGGCTGATGGTGTGGTCGCCGTGATGGGGGCGGCGGGCTCCACGGGACGCGCGGCGCTACGGTGCATGTTTCGGCGGTCTCCGGGCCGGAGGGTTCTGGCGGTCGAGTTACCGCAGCAAGTGAGCAAGATCCCGGAGATTCCCGGCTGGAATCCGGCGGTGCATCGGCTCACGACGCTCAAAAATGAAATCAAGGAGGCGGCAATCGTCGTCTGCGTGACCAATGCGCTCGGAGGCATTTTGGAGGCTGACGACCTTGGACCGAATACCGTGATCCTTGACGATGCGCAGCCGGAAAATGTCGATCAGTCCGTGCTCGCCATCAGACCAGACCTGAGGGTCGTCAAGTGCCTGACCCGGATTCCAGGGCTCCATTGTCCGTTCGAGATGGGGCTATTCACCGCGGCGAATCACGACAATGAGGTCAACTTCACGTGCCTCGCAGAGATTATTCTGTCGGCAGCCGAGCGACATCCACAATCGTGTGTCGTTGGCGATCCCACCGATGAACAGCTTGACTACCTCGAACGTGCCGCCGAGCGGCATGGAGTGGGTCCCGCAGAGTTCTTCAGCTTTCCGAGCCTCGGTGCGATCGATCTGAAAAAGGCAAAACGATAGGCTTGTCCCTACGGGGACTATCGCTAGAGCGCCAATGCCCGCAGGTCGCGGAACTCGACCTTCATCACCAGGCCGCCATGAATCTGCAGGCCGATCGGGGCCGGCTCCGCGTACGCGGCGTTCTTGTATTGGGAAACCTGCTCGCCGTTGAGCCAGACGGTGAACGTGTCGCCCTTCGCCTCGACGCGGATGCGGTTCCACGCGCCAGCCTTCAGCAGCTCGGCGGCTCGATTCGCCCGCGCCTCCTCCGGATATTTTCCGTTGTAGAAGGAACAGGTCATATCCTTCTTCAGACTCCGCGACACGCCAATCTGCACCTGCAGCTCCGGCTTTCGCACCATGATGCCGCTGTCGATCTCGCCGGTGAATCGCACCTCTCCCTCCACGATCACGTCGCCATACGGCTTCTCCGTGTAGAGCATCGATCCCTTCTTCTGTTCGTCGCTCTGGCCCACGATGACGCCGTCCACGACATGCCAGTACGGCTCGGCCGGCACCTTCCAGCCTGTGAGATCAGTGCCATTGAAGATCGGCGGCAGGCTCGCCGTCGGCGGCACATCGGCGGCGCTCGCCACAGTCAGGCCGACGCAGGCGATGACGAGCAAGGCGGCGGCGGTGCGATAGAATGCGGCCATGGTCTGATGTCCTTTGCAAGTGCTGCGGGCGTGGATGGAGCTGACAGCCGTGCATTCTTCAAGACTCCAGGTCGCGATGCAACAGCCCGGTCAGGCGACGGTGGGCATCGTGCTGGCCGGTGGAGGCTCCACACGGCTGGCATCCGTCGCGGCGACCGGCGGCGGCAAGGCGTTGCTAACGTTTCAGGGAAAAACGTTTCTGGAGCGAGTCGTTGGTTCGGTTGCCGCCGAGGCAGACCGGACGATCGTGGTGGCGGCGGCTGGGCAGACGCTGCCTGCCCTCGACGGCGTGCAGATCGTGCGGGACAGCACGCCCGGCGCGGGGCCGCTTGCGGGTATCCGCGACGGGCTGCGGGCCGCGGTCGCCGTGGACCATGCTCTTCATGCTGAACACGCCGGTCCTGCTTGTCATGCTGGTCATGCCGCCGCCCCGCCGGTCCGGCTCGCGTTCGTGACCTCATGCGACGTGCCGCTCCTGCGCCGGGAAACCGTTCGTCTGCTCATCGACGTGGCGGTGGCGTCGGACGCAGTCTGGACCATCCCGATCGTGCATGGCCACGGGCAGGTGCTCGTGTCGGTGCTGCGTGTCGAGGCGCTGCCGGAGATCGAAGCCTGGCTGGCCACCGGCCGCCGCGATCTCCGCGGACTGTGCGTGGAGATGGCCCGGAATGATCCACGCAGCGTGCGCGAGGTGACGGAGGAAGCATGCAAGGCCGTCGATCCGTCGCTCGAGTCATTCGACGACATCGACACGCCGGAAGACTTTCAGCGGCTGCAATCGCGGTGATATTCGCCTTCGCGGCCGGCGGAGAGACTTCTATACTTCGCGTTCTATGGCGACGCGACGTTCACGATCCGACGATGAGTGGCAGCCGCGGCCGCGGCCGCGGCGAAGGCGCAGCGTCTTTGCGCTGGCGGCACTCGTCGTGCTCGCGGCGGCCGTCTGGTTTGCACCGGCGGTGATCGTGCTCACCGACCTCCGTGACCGCCCGCTCGAGGCGATCTTTGCCGGTATCGACGGCCGGGTGACCAGCCGAGCGGCGGCGTGGCGGTGGTGGGGCACCATCGAATACCGCGACGTCGTGCTCCGCGACCCGGCAGGGCGGCCGCTGGTGGCCGTGCCCCGGGTCGTGATCGATCGCGGGCTGGCGAGTCTGCTGGTCAATCCGGGCGATCTGGGCGCAGTGCGGCTGATCGGCGGCGAGGCGGTCGTCGAGGTCCGCCGCGGCGGCAGTACGATCGAGGATGTGCTCGCCCCGTGGCTGGCGGCGGTCGTGCAGGCCACGGCTGTGCCGCTGTTGTTCGAGGTCGAGGTGGTCGATGCCGCCATCGAACTGGTCGATCTCGAACGCAACGACGCCTGGCGGATCACTGATCTCCTGGCGGCCGGCACCGTGCGGCCCGATGCCACTCTCGCTGGCTGGACGATCTCCGGCCGCACGCGGCATAGCGGTACGCCACTGCGGGATCTCGAGAAGGCGGCCAATCGCATCGCCTCGGACCGGGTGCAGGATTCCGCCGGGCCGGTGCCGAGTGGAGCCCATGCCGCTCATCATGCTGGTGATCATGCTGGTAATCAGGTCGGTGGTCACGCCGGTGCCGCAGACCTGGCTCCTCCGTCAGCGAGGCTCGATCGCACAACGGTCGCGGCAGGCGCCACCGCCATCCTCGCGCGGGACGGTGGCTGGTCGGTGTCGTCGCCCGACAGTCAGACCACCTCCCAGACGCGGACGCTCGCGGTGGCCGCCACGCGATTCCCATTGGGACTCTCGAGTCTGCTGGCCACGCGGTTCGACGCAGCGCACGTGCTCGATGGACTCGCCGACGTGCGGCTCGACATCACCCTGCCGCCATCCCGGAGCGAAGCCGCCGGCGATGAGATCGGTCTGCCGCGGAAGCCGCCCGCCCGGCCCGCATCTGAAACGGTGCGGGTGGCTGGTGTGGTGTCGGGATCGCAACTGGCGATCTGCCAGGCCGACACGCTGGCGGAACTGATCACGCTCGACCGTGGCGAGATGCCGATCGATCTGTCGGTGGATGGCGACCGGATCACGGTGCGATCGCTGAAGGTCTCCTCGCCGCTGTTCAAGGCCGAGGCCTCGGGTCGGATCCGCCTGCCTGCCGGGGGGACGTGGGACTGGGCCGAGGCACTCGTGGGAGAGAACTTCGCGGTCGCCGCGGATGTCGATCTCGCAGCCGCCGCTCGGGCCATGCCCGGCGGACTCACCGTGCGACCCGATGTGCGGGTGACAGGCGGGCAGTTGCAGGTCACCGCCGTCGCGCGGGCCGATGGCAACGAACGCGTGCTGGAGGTTCGCGCCAGTTCGCGAGATCTCGCTGCGGTGCAGAGCGTCGTCGCGATGGACCCGGATCAGCCGGAAGGCGGCGGGCCACGCGTGGGTGCCAGACGGCAGGAGCGATTGCTGCGGTGGAACGAGCCCTTCTCCGCCTGGCTGCGGGGCCGACGTGGGGCGACCCGCGGCGATCGGCTGCGAATCGAAGAGGCGCGGATCGCCTCTCCTGCGGTGGAGGTATCTGCCTTCGGCACCGCAGAGTCATCGACGGTGCAATGGACACTCGACTTCGACAAGCTCGTGGCCGAGGCGGGTGAGGTGCTCGAACTCGAGGGCGTGCAGCTTGCCGGCACGTCCCGTGGACGGATCGATCTCGCGCGGGTGGCGGCCACCGCGGCATCTCATGCCAAGGTCTCCGCCAGCCTGTCGAATTTCGAACTGACGCGACCGGGCAGGCCCCCTTGGCGTGATGCAGAACTCTCGCTCGAGGCCGAGGGCACAGGGGGCATGGCTGGGGCCACGCTGCTCATCGATCAGGGCCGCGCGACCGTCACCGCGGCCGAAGACACACTCGAAGTGACGCTCACAGGCGGGGCGCTCGTGAATCTGGGGTCGGTGCTTTCTGCTGATGGGCGGCGGCAGGGGGCGTGGCTGCGGGCGGCGCCGGGGTCGCAGTCGATCGCAGCCGACTGTTCCCTGACGGGTGAACTGGCCCGCTGGCAGCCACGGTGGGAGGGTCTGGCTCCCTCGATGGTGCTCGCGGGCGTGGAGCTGGGTGGCTTTGCGAAGGCGTCGGCGACGCTGGCGGCACATGGTGGCAGCTGGCAGATCACGCGGGCCGGAGGCGAGGTCGAAAAGCTGACGGTGATGTGCGAAGGTCGGCAGATCCGTGAGCCACGGGCCGTGGTGAGTGCTGCGGGCCAGTGGAATCCCGCCACGGGTCAGGTAGACATCTCGTCAGCCGAACTCCTCACGCCGACGCTCTCGCTGCGGACCGGCGGGCTGTCCGTGCTGCCGGCGCGGGGAAGTGTTCCGGTGGGGCCGGGACTCGGCGTGGCTCGTTCAGACGTGGACCGTTCAGGCATGGACCATGCAGACACGCACAGCCGACTGAGAGACAGCATCGTTGAGAGGTTTCGCGGCAAGCTGCAGTGGCAGGCCGACGTGGCGAGGCTGGAACGCTGGCTCGTGCCGCCGGCGACTGCCAGCCGCTGGCCGGCGGCGGGCCGGGCCTGGGGCACCGCCGAGATTCTCGACACGCCGATCGGCATGAACGTGCTCGTGGAGGCCACGGGCAGTCAGCTCGCCATCTCGAGCACGCAGCCGGAGACGCGAGCGGAAGCCGCCGGAGCGGGAAAGAGTCGGGACACCGCCGTGGCAGTTCCGCTCTGGAGCGAGCCGCGGGCCACGCTCGTGCTGGAGGTGACATGCCCGCCGTCCCAGTTCCCCGAGCGGATGACAGTGAACCAGCTCAAACTCGAGTCATCGACCCTGGCCGTCGCGGCCGCGGGCAGCATCGGCGAACTCTCGTCGCGGCGGATGGTGGAACTGGGCGGCAACGTGGCCTATGACTGGGAGCAGGTGTCGCGGCTGCTGACACCGTGGACCGGCGGGCGGCTGCGACTGGCCGGCGCCGGTGCCCGGCCGTTCACGCTCCGCGGCCCGCTCGGCCAACTCGTTGCCACGAGCACGGCCGCGTCAGGTGATGCCGGACAGCAACTCCTGCTCCCGGAGGACTGGCTGCCATCGGCACGCGGTGGGCAGTCTGAAAAGGTCTCGCGCGTCGCGCTGCCGCTACCACTCCCGACGACGCGGCGTTCCAGCACGGATCTCACCGAACGGCTACGGGCGGTCACGATCGATACCTCGGCGGCATGGACCGCCGCGGAGGTCGCCGGCTTCCAGTTCGCACCCGGCGAGATGCCGGTGCGGTTCTTCGAGGGACAACTGGCACTGGGGCCGTTTGACCTGGCCGCTTCCGGTGGCCGCCTCCGCGGGTCGCCATGGCTGCGGCTCCTGCCGGCGCCGGGCGAGCTGATCGTGCCCCCCGGCCGCTGCCTCGACCGGCTGGTGGTCACGCAGCAATTGTGCGATCGCTGGGTCAACTGGCTTGTGCCGCTGATCGGCCAGTCAACGCACACGCAAGGCCTGATGAGTGTCGATCTGGCCGGCGCGAGGCTCCCGCTGGGAGATCCCTTCAGCGGCGAGGCGTCGGGCCAGGTGATCTTCGAGAACCTCGAATCGACGCCGGGTGAGCGGGTGCAGCCGCTGGTGAACCTGATCGTCAAACTCCAGACGGCGATCGATCCACGGTTTGCCTTTGGCGACAAGGCGGTGCTGCTGCGGGTGAGGCCGGAGCCGGTCAGCGTGCGGCTGGCGGACCGAAAGCTCTGGCATGAGGGACTCGTGATGGACGC
Organism: Planctomycetaceae bacterium; assembly: GCA_947459185.1. Classification (GTDB taxonomy): domain Bacteria; phylum Planctomycetota; class Planctomycetia; order Pirellulales; family UBA1268; genus CAMCQY01. The sequence goes on from CANHCU010000038.1 coordinate 12,488, forward strand.
GGGCCAGCTCGTGATCCGTTCGGCCGGCAGCGTGGCCGCTGACGGCACGCTCGCGATGATGGTCGAGGTGGCGTTTCGCGGCGACATCATGGGGGCCACGCCGGTAGTGGGAAAGCTGCTGCGAACACCGCTTGTCATTCCACTCAAGGGCACCGTCAGCAGGCCGCAGTTCGACGCGCGGTCGATCGATCTGATCATTGGACGGATCGTGGAGAACACCACCGAGGCGGTGATTGGCCCCAAGCTCAGCCGCGATCTGGAGACGCTCTTTGGCAATCCGCCGCCGCCGGAGACCGCCTCACCGTCAGGCCCGAACCCGCTCGAATTTCCCAAGCCGGCCAAGTAGCCGCGGCCTTGAACCGTTTCCCCGCCGCGGACCGCGGCCGCCCATCACCGTGCGTCCGGGGGGGCCGAGGTGAGCGCGAAATCGACGGTCGTGCTTTGGAGGGCGATCGGCTCCACACGCAGATTCGACCGGGTGGCATCGGCATAGCGGGCTGGCAGAACGTCCGCGTAGACATCGATCAGGGGGCCGGCCGGATTGGCGTCATCCTTCTTTTGCCCCACGACCTTCTGCGCGCTGATCACGACCTGAAACGGCACCGCCGCAATGGGCAGCGAGTAGCGGCCTGCCTGGTCGGTGAGCGCGACCGCGGTGCGGGCGTCGCGGCGTTCGGGCGTGAACTGTACGACCGCCTTCTCGACAGGCTGGCCGTCGAGCGTCACGGTGCCCGTCAGCATCGTGGGCTGGGGGCCGCACCCGAAGCACGCCGTGCGGTAATAGAGCGGCACCCGCCGAGAAATGATCCTGAGATTCGTCGATCCCCCGGGAATGCCTGCGTTCGCCGCGTTGTTGTCGGCATAGATGACGTTCGGATTGTAGGCGTCGACGTTCGTCTGTTCGCCGATGTACGGCCAGAGGAACACGATCCAGGTCTTGCGGCCGTTTGCCGTTCCATCGGTGTCGTCGTTGCCGGGCGGATTGGTCCGGCTGGCGATCCACGGCAGGGATCGCCTGGCCTCTTGGTAGCTGTGCATGCCGAGGCCGAACTGCTTCAGGTTGTTCGAGCAGGCGTTGCGGCGGGCCGACTCACGGGCGGTCTGTACCGCGGGCAGGAGCAGCCCGACGAGCGTGCCGATGATGGCGATCACGATCAACAGTTCGACAAGCGTGAAACCCCGCCTTGTGGCCCCCGACACGTTCAGCATTGTGTTCGTCGTCATGGCAGTATCGAGGCAGGGCCTCACTCCCCCCGGCAGCATGGTCGTTCGCACGCTTGAGAAGAAGAATAACCAACGCAGACGCACCGACGGCGATGGAAATTTACTTACTCAGGCCGGATTCATGGTTCCGACGACTTCGGACCACCGCGAGCGGTGCGCGACCGCTGATCACCGGCGATTTTCCCCGCCTCGACCTTGCCCTGCGACCAGGCGACAATCTCCCGGCGGCTCGACACGTGGAGCTTCTCGTAGATGCGGCCCACGTACACCCCGACCGTGCTCGTCGAGATCCCCAGTTGGGCGGCCGCCTCCTTGTAGGAACACCCGGCCACGAGCAGCTCGAGAACCTGCCGTTCCCGCGGCGCCAGCGCCATCTCCCCCTCCGCCTGATCGCGGTGGGGGTTTGGCGACGCGGCCCTGAGCCCCGCGTTTATCCGGCTGAAGGCCTCGATCACCTTCCTGGCGATGGAGCGGCTCATCGGCACGCCGCCCTCGCGGATCTCCCGAATCGCCTCGACGAGCCTTGCTGATTTGACTGGCTTCACGAGATAGCCGCGGGCTCCCGCGGTGATCGCGCGGAAGGTGGTTTCGGGGTCTTGGTAGGCGGTGAGCATCAAGATCTGGGTGTCGGGCAGCTGGGCCGCGATCGCCGCCACGCAATCGACTCCGGTACCGTCGGGTAGGTTGATATCCATGAGGATCACGTCCGGCTCGAGCGGCGGCAGGCCGCGAACCGCGTCGGCCACCGTGGCGAAAGAGCCGACGCACGGGCAGCCTGCCGCCTCGGCCAGGATCTGTTCGAGCGAGTGTCGCAGCCGCGAGTCGTCCTCGACGATCGCCACTCTGATGCTATCCATGCCGGTGATCCTTCGCTGCGGGATCGGCGGCCACTCGACGCACCAATCGCACCGTCGTGCCCTGGCCCGGCAGGGAGTCGATCGAGCAGCTTCCGCCGATCTCCGCCATCCTGCGGTGCATGTTCACCAGGCCGTCGTGCCCCGCGCCCGCCGGCGGGCGGCTGGTGTCGAAGCCCCGCCCATCGTCGTGCACCTGAATCACGAGCGTGTCTCCGGCGATCTGCACCGAGAGCGTTACGCGGTCGCACGCCGAGTGCTTGACCGCATTGTGCAAAGCCTCGCGGACCGCAAGCAGCAGTCGGTGCCGGACCGTACCATCCAGCGGCGTCGCGGGCAACGATTGCGGCACGTCGAACCGCATTGACAGGCCCGCGGCCTCCAGAAACTCCTCAGTCGATTGCACGAGATAGGCGACGAACCGATCGAGCGTATCGTGCTCCGGGTTCACCGCCCAGACGATTGTATCGACGCTGCGGACGAGGTCAGCGGCGTTCCGCCAGACGGCGTCGGCGAGCCCCACTGTGGCGGGCTCGGCCACGCCGTCGATCGAGGTGCGGATTTTTTCGACCTGCATCGCGATCTGTGTGAGGCCGGCTCCGACATCGTCGTGCAGATCGCGGGCGATCCGCGACCGTTCCTGTTCTAGCGAGTGCGCCCGCTCGAGCGACTGGAGCCGCCGCCGCAGCCTCCGTGCGGCCACCGCCCGGCCGGCGTAGACGCCCAGGCCCATCAGCGCCGCGCTGCCCGCAGCCCAGATTTCCCAGCGATCGTAGTAGGGCGGCACCACGATCACCGGGAGCGAGATCTCGTGTCCCGCGGGCTGCCCGCCGGACAGGAATCGGCCCGCGCGAAACGTGTAGCTTCCGGGCCGCAGACCCGTGTATCGCGCGGTCACGCGTCCGCCCACGCCGAAGCTGTGGGCTGCCGTCCAGGTGAGCGTTACTCGGTCGCCCGGTCGGACCGGGACCGCGTTGGGTGCGATCATGCCCCAATTACCGAAGCGCGTCGGATCGTCGTCGTCGATGACGAGAATGGCGTGCGGCTCTGGAACCGAGAGTATGCCAAGGCGGCTCATCGACGGCTGGCTGCCAGGCCGCCACCAGCCTTGGAGCCGAGACTCCGGACGTAGGTTGGTGAGATCGACCTGGAGCGGCATGAAGGGCAAGGTAATGGGATCCTCGCCGTCGCGATCGATCCGCACCGCGATGTCGTCGATACCGAGGCAGCCGACAACCTCGTCACCATCGGTGAGGAAGGAGAAGGTCATGCTGGTGGCGGCGGCTGGCGCCACGGTCCGGCATGCGTGCGGTGCGAATCGGGAAGCCTCGACGCTGCCGTGCCACCCCGACGACTCGCCGGTCATCCGCCGCGACTCGGCGGCGGTCATGTCCTTGTTTTCCGTGAGGAAGAAGAGCGACGCCCGCGCCGCGGCGGGCTCGTCCTGCCAGCCCTCGTCGCGGCCGTCGAGGCGGTAGCGGAGTCGCATCGCATGCGCCAGGGAGGGCGGATCGTCAGTGACCGGATCGACGCCGTCCGCAGACGCGACCATCGAACCGACAAGATCTGGACTCATCGGCAGCGACTCGTCGCGACAGCGAAAGACGACCTCGCGTGCGTTGGCGGGAATCTGAATCGGCCGGGCCGGGCCGCCGGCGCGAGCAGGCATGGAAACTTCTCGGCCATCGACGCTGACGGCTTCGATGACGATGGCTTCGTCTGCGTGGCTCCATCCGGTGGTCACGGCGGCGGCGATTCCGAACAGGACGATCCCAACGAGCGTGCCACGATGATGCCTGCCTCTGGAGTGCAACACGACCGGTTCTCGGATTTCAGGGCGATGCGTGCAGTTTGATCAGGAGCGGCGGCCAGCCCCAGACACCGGCCTGCATAAGTGAGTTTCCGACAGGAACCTCGCCAGGAACGCTTGTAGCATTCCAACGTAGCATTCGCCCAGCCGCGACGGATTTTTCGGAACGAGTCGGCACGAGGAATGAGCCCGCATGGAACGAACGACGACGGCACGAGTCCAGAGTTCAGTCCGTGGCTCGACGCACCGGCCGCTGTCACGCCGGGCCATGTTCCGTGCGGCGGGTGCCGGGGTGGCGCTGCCATGGCTCGACGCGATGGTGCCGGTCTTTGGCCGCGCCGCCAGGGCGGCCGCCGCCGCACCGCAACGGATGGTCGCCGTGCACCTGCCGCTTGGGATGATGCCGTTCTATTTCTTCCCCGGACGTGTTGTACCTGAGAAGGCGTCCCCCTCCGCACCCCCTGGCCAGACATCGCCGCCCGTGACGGCAACCGCCTCCGCAGCAAGCCCCTATCTCGATCTGCTCGACGATCTCGAGGGACAGTTCACCGCCTTTTCCGGCTTATCTCACCCTGGTGTGGGTGGCGGCCACGCAGCCGGATCAAGCTTCCTGACCGCGGCACCCGGCACTGGTCAGGGCACGTTTCGCAACTCGGAGTCGCTCGACCAGTGCGCGGCCGCGAAGATCGGCATCGACACGCGGTTCCAATCGCTCGTGCTCGGTATTCAGAAAAACCCCATTCCGGAAAGTGTGTTCGCCGTCTCGATTTCGCGGGCAGGCGTCCCAATCCCGGCCCAACTAAGCCCCAGGAGCCTCTATCGGAGCCTCTTCGTTGCCGGCACTCCCGAAGAGCAGGCGGCGACGATGCGACGGATCGCCGCGGGTGACAGCGTGCTCGACCTCGTGGTAGATCGGGCGAAGGCGATCGACCGCTCGCTCCCCGCCGCCGATCGAGCCCGGCTTGAGCAGTATCTCACGAGCATCCGCGAGGTGGAGGGCCGGCTCGCCCGTTCAATCGCCTGGGAGAAAATGCCAAAGCCGGCTGTCGAGCATGCCGAACCGTCTGACCTGGCCGACTCTCGCTTCGTGATTGAGAAGTCGAAGCTCATGTTCGACCTCATGAAACTGGCGCTCCAGACCGACTCCACCCGCGTGATCACGCTTTACGTGAGCACGTTCAACACGATCGCCCACGTGCCGGGTGTGAAGACCGACACGCACGGCTTGAGCCACCACGGTAACGAGCCGGAGAAGATCGCCCAGCTCAAGAAGGTTGAGGAAGCGCAGCTCAATGCGTTCGCCGGATTCCTCCACTCGCTTCGCGACGTCAAGGAGAGCGACGGCTCGCTTCTCGACCACACGCAGGTGCTCTACGGCAGCTGCCTCGGCAATGCCAACGCCCACCTCAACAATAACCTTCCGATCATCATCGCTGGTGGCGGCTACCGTCACGCTGGGCATCTCGGCTTCGATGAGAAGAAAAACGAGCCACTCGCGAACCTCTTCGTTTCGATGCTGCAGCGGCTCGGGATCGAGACCGACTCGTTTGCCTCGAGCACGGGCACGCTGCGGGGGCTCGACGCATGACCGTCCGGATGCAGCTGGTGGTTCTCGTCGCCGCGGCGTGGGTGGCGGGCACGTGTGCCACCGCGGCGCCCACCGCCGTCGAGGCGTTTTTCGAAAAGTACTGTTACGACTGCCACTCGGGCACGAAGCCCGAAGCGGGCCTTGACCTCGCCGTTGTGTCGCGGGATTTCTCAGACCCCGATGTCCTGAAAAAGTTCGTCAGGATCCACGATCGCGTCGCCGCGGGCGAGATGCCGCCGGCCGATGCGGCGCAGCCTGCCCGCGCGGAGTTCGAAGCCTTCACCGGCTGGCTCGACGAGGAACTGCTGCGTGCCGACACGGCTCGGATCGCCGCAGCCGGCCGCACGCGGATGCGGCGGATGACCGCCGCGGAATACGAGAACACGCTCCGCGATCTGTTGGCGCTCGATCGGCTCGAAATCCGCAGCCTGCTGCCGGAAGACGGCCGGGTGGCCGGCTACAACAAGATCGCCGACGGCCTCGATCTGTCGCCTGTGCACCTCGAGGCCTACACGCGGGCTGCCGAGCTCGCGCTCGACGCCGCGATCGCCACCCGCAGCACGCCACCGCCGGTTTTTAAGCGGCGGTTTTATCCGGCGGGCGTGCGGGTGTTCTTCGGCCAGCTCATCGACGAATACGGTGTCCTGCTCAAGGACAAGCAGTGGGACAACACGCAGCCCCTCGAACAGTCTGTTGAGCCCGAGCCGCCCGGCCTCGATCACGACGGCAAGTATGCTCGCAAGCAAAACCTGCGGGCCGCGAAGAAGCAGGCCTGTATCGACCTCAAGATCCCTGAGAGCACCGATGCGGTCGGTCTGCTGGGCCATTTGAGTCAGGGCGTGGGCGGTGCGGTCGATATGGGCGTGGCGCCAATCTATGCAGGGCCCTACCGGCTGCGGTTTTCGCTCTGGGGTTTCCAGTGGAACAAGGGCCAGGTCGAGCCGATCGCAGACCTGCAATACGCGTTAGTCTGGGCGGCGAACGACCCGTCCACGTCACTCGGCCGGCCGCTCGACGTGATGGTCGCGCCGTCGCTCGAATCGCGGGAGCACGAGTTCACAACCTGGCTCGATCCCCGCGAGCAGCTCATCTTCGATCCGATTTCGGTCCATTCGCGGTTCCTCGGCGACTTCAAGGTTGGCGGTGGGGTGACACGTGACTACCAGGGAGCGGGCGTCGCGATCGACTGGTTCGAGGTGGAGGGGCCGGTGTTTGCATCGTGGCCCCCCGAGAGTCATCGGCGGCTCTTCGGCGACCTGCCGATCGAGGCCCTGCCGCCCGGTGGCCCCGCCGTGCCACCGCGGAGGGTCGCCACCCCGACGCAATCCTCGACGTGCGTGCCCGTGCCGCCCCGTGACTTTCCCAAGGAAGAGCAGAAGTGTTCCCTTGAGACCGTGCAGTCGTCCGATCCGGCGGCCGACGCCCGGCTGCTGCTGGCGGAGTTTCTACCGCGGGCCCTGCGACGGCCCGTGTCATCAGAGATGGTCGATGCGTACGTCGCGCTCGTGCAGGGACGGCTCGCCGCGAACGAATGCTTCGAGGACGCGATGCGGCGGGCCTACGTCGCGGTTCTCACCTCACCCGACTTTCTTTTCCACCAGGGCGACGGCGGCTGCGATGCCTTTGCCATCGCCTCGCGTCTCTCGTATTGGCTCTGGAACTCTGCCCCCGACGCGGCGCTCCTTGCCGACGCCGCTTCAGGAGCGCTCGCGGATTCGAAGGTGCTGCACGCGCAGATCGACCGGCTTCTGGCCGATCCGCGAGGCGATCGTTTTCTCGCCGACTTCACCGACCAGTGGCTCGAGCTGAGCCGGATTGACGAGACGCAGCCCGACCGCGATCTCTACCCCGAGTTTTCACCGCCCTTGCAGTGGGACATGGTGGCCGAGACGCGGGCCTTCATCCGCGAGCTTATCGCCAATGATCTGCCAGTCCGCACGCTTGTTGACGCCGACTTCGCGATGCTCACCCAACGGCTCGCGACGCACTACGGGATTCCCAACGTCGAGGGCGTGGAGGTCCGACGCGTCGCCCTTCCCGTCGATGCCCACCGCGGTGGCCTACTCACCCAGGCGTCGATTCTCAAACTCACGGCCAACGGCTCGGTGACGTCACCGGTGAAGCGCGGCATCTGGGTGATGGATAGGCTGCTCGGGGAACCGCCTCAGCCGCCGCCGCAGGGCGTGCCGGCGGTCGAGCCCGACACCCGGGGCGCCACGACGATCCGCGAGCAGCTCGCCAAACATCGCAGCGACACTTCCTGCGCCGTCTGCCACAAGAAGATCGATCCGCCGGGCTTCGCGCTCGAATCGTTCGATCCGATCGGCGGCTACCGTGATCGCTACCGCTCCACGAGCAAGGGAGACCCGGTATCGGAGGAGTTCGCCAAGCGGTGGCGGGCCCGGTATCGGATCGGGCCCGCCGTCGATGCGTCGGGTGAACTCGCCGACGGCCGGTCGTACCGTGGCATCGACGACCTTCGGAAGCTCCTAGCGGCAGATGAGCGCGGGCTGGCGCGGGCGTTCACCGGCCACATGGTTCGGTATGCGACCGGCGTCGACGTCACCTATGCAGACCGCCGCACGATCGACGGAATCGTCGAGTCCACGGTGGCGTCAGGGTACGGCGTCCGCTCGCTCATCCACGCGATCGCAGCGAGTTCACTCGTTACCGGCGGCTGCCGCAGGGCTGGTATGAACAAGTGACCACGTTTTCCCGCCCCTCGGGTCTGGCTCCCGAACGCCGGCTGTGTGGAAGGCTGGAAGGCTGGGAGTCATGGCGAGCATGACTGATTACTCCAAAGGGGGGTTCGTAGTGTTAAATCCTGGGCAGGCCGCAAAACCTAATGCAATTTGCGGCAGGATCATCCGATCGAAGGGTTTGTAGCGGTTGCGCAAGGATTGCGGCTGCTGGGGTCCCCCCCCCCACAAGGTTTCGGCATGTCCGCGCGTCTCTGGTGTGCATTGCGACTCACAAGGTCTTGGTATCTCCTGGCTGGAATGGCCGTCTGGCTGGCGGCTGCCTTCGTCTCCCCGGTTGTGCCGGCCGTAGAGTTCGCGGCGCTCGTTGAAGAAGCAGCCGAGCAAGAATACGAGCCGACGCCGCGGGTCGACTTCGATCCGACCATGGCCTTGGCTCAGATCGGCGACCCGGCCATCGAGACAGTGGACGAGATGACCGACGGCGCGAGGCCCGGCAGCGGCCGCACCGTCAGCCCAAATGACGACTCCTTCGTGAACCAGTTAGGGAGGCGGATGGCCAGTGTTCAGGATCCCGCCATCGAGACGGTCGATGAGCAGACGAACGGCGGCAGCGACCACTCCGGCGAAAAAGAGTGGTATGAGAAGATCAACATTCGCGGCTACACCCAGATGCGTATCAACAGCACGCTCTGGTACGACGAGGACCAGGCCGGCCCCTATTCTCCCGGCGACAAGTCGGTGGGGCCGAACAACAACTTCTTCCTCCGCCGCGTCCGTCTGATCTTCTCTGGCGACATTAGCGACCGGCTCTACATCTACATCCAGCCCGACTTCGCCTCGAGCCTCTCTGGCGTGAGCGATCCGGGAGCGATCAACTACGCCCAGCTCCGCGACTGCTACGCCGACTGCTACGTCACCACCGACAAGGTGCACCGTGTCCGTGTCGGCCAGTCGAAGGTGCCCTACGGCTGGGACAACATGCAGTCCAGCTCCAATCGTCTGCCGCTCGACCGTGCCGACTTCATCAATGCCACCAAGAGCGAACGTGGCCTTGGCGTCTTCTACTACTGGACACCCGAGTATGCCCAGGATCTCTACAAGTATGTGCTTGACGAGGGGCTCAAGGGCTCGGGCAACTACGGCGTCTTTGGCGTCGGCTGCTACAACGGCCAGGGCACCTCGACGCTCGACCAAAACAACAACATGCACTTCGTCATGCGGCTCAACTCGCCCTACCAGTTCGATAATGACCAGGTCGTGGAGGCGGGCGTGCAGGCCTACTGCGGCAACTACGTGCCGACCGTATCGCCCATCAAGATCGGCAGCAGCACCTACACGCCGGTCGTGGTCTCGCCATCCAACGGCGTGCTCGACCAGCGGATCTGTGCCACGTTCGTCTACTATCCGCAGCGGCTGGGCGTGACGGCCGAATGGAACGTGGGCCTCGGGCCGGAGCTGTCGAGCCTCAATAACGTCTCCGCTCAGAACCCACCAACGATCTCGAGCCAGCCGGTCTCCGGCGGCTACGTGCTCGTCAACTACAAGGCCGACACCGACAACTACGGCCGGCTCTTTCCATACTTCCGCTGGCAGACCGGCCGCGGCGGCTTCATCTGGGAGCGGAACTCACCGAACACGTATCTCGGCGAATTCGATCTGGGCCTGGAGTGGCAGATCACGCCGCAGATGGAACTGACCTGCGAGTATGACTGGGTGAATCGGACGAACACCTCCGGCAAGGCACCGATTCGGCCCGACGGCCAGTATGCTCAGTTCCAGGGAGACCTGTTGCGGTTCCAGTTCCAGTTCAACTACTAAGTCCTTCACTCCGGCAGCCCATGCGAATCACGTTCATGCAGTCGGGAGGGTTTGCGGGCATGCTCAAGGGCTGCACCATCGAGGCTGCCGATCTTGCTCCTGACGAGCGGCAGGAACTGGAGTCGCTGGTCGCCGCCAGCGGGCTCAGTGAGTCGTTCGAGCAGTTTTCATCCACGGGACGCGACCTGCGGCAGTACGAGATCGTGATCGAAAAGCATGCGACCGTGCAGCGAATCGTCTGCGACGATCGCTCCGTGCCGGAAGCGGCCCGGCCGCTCCTGGCCTTTCTGGTGGCCCGGTCCCGGCCACAGCCGCCCGGCGGCGGCTGACACGCGTCAACTCGCGTGGACGCGGAGCCGGCGATCGATCGACGTGATCAGCCGCTCGAGCGCCCGTCGATAGGAAAAGTGCTCGACCTCGAGGCGGTGGCGGGGCGAATCGACGTAGCGGACTGAATGAGATTGCGATGGTCGGCACCGCGTCCGATAGAGCCAGGCCGCCGCCCTTGGCGACTGTTTCGCCGCAACGGCCATCCGGGCCACGAGCTTTCCCTGCAGGTCGGTGAGGCCCCACTGGCCGCTGTCGGGCTGAATCAGCCCCACGACCGCGATGTCGTCGCGGGTGGGATGCAAGAGATTCATGAACAGCCGAGGCACACCCTCGTCATCGCCGCAGAGATGCTCTGGAGCGATGAAGGGGAGCGTGATGCGATAGCCGGTGGCGCAGATGACGATGTCGAACTCCGCGCGGCTGCCATCGGCGAACACGACCGCATTGCCATCGAAGCGGGCCACGTCGCCCGCCGCTCGGATGAGCCCTGCGTCGATCCGTCGGCAGAGGTCGCCATTGATGACCGGATGCGTCTCCCAGAGCCGGTGGTCGGGCCGTGGCAGGCCATGCCGCCAGGGCAGGCCGATCTCGCGGTCGATCGCCCGCAGGCTGATGAGCCGGCGGAGCCAGAGTGGCATGCCCATCTTCAGGAGCCGTTCGCCGCGGAGATCCGCCGGCCGGCCGAGCAGGAACCGTGGCACGAAGTAATAGCCGCGGCGGGTCGAGAGCACTGTCGTGGCCGCATGGCCCGCAGCGTCAACCGCGATGTCGCAGCCGGAGTTGCCGCCGCCGATCACCAGCACCCGCTTGCCCGCGATGTCCACAGGCTGCGTGGGCGACTTGTAGTGGCAGGCATGGAGGAGCGTGCCGGTGAACGTGCCGGGAATATCGGGCCATCGCGGCTCGCGGTTGTGGCCGGTGGCGATGACGACGCCGGCGTAGTGCCTGGCGTCACGGCCGGTCGTGTGCACCGTCCAGCCGCCGCCCGGGCCCGGCTCCATCCGCTCGACGGCCGCGTGCGTGCGGATCTGCGGCACGAGACCGAAGTGCCTCGCATAGCCACGCAGATAATCGAGGCATTGCGTGTGATGGGGATAGGCCGGCCACTCCTGCGGCATCGGGAAATCGGTGTAGGCGGTAAGCGACTTCGAGCTGATCAGCCGGGTGGATGCAAAGACGCTCGATGCGGCCGAGCCGAAATACCAGTTGCCGCCGACGTCGTCTTCGCGTTCGAGACACTCAGCCGGAATGCCGGCGGCCAGCAGGTTCTTGAGTGTCGTCAGGCCCGAAGGCCCGGCGCCGATGACGCACCACGTGTCTTGTTGCGGTCGCATGAGCGGCATCAGGACTCGGCGCGGTTGCGGAGAATGGAGGTGATGGTGCTGGCGAGCCGGTCGAGATCGTCGGCCGTGTGGTGCCAGGAAAGGCTCACCCGCACGAGGCTTCTGCCTGCGGGCACGCTCGGCGGTCGGATCGCAGGCACGAACAGGCCAGCCTCGGCCAGCCGCGCGGAGACGGCCACGGCCTCTGGTGCTGCGCCGACGACGATCGGCACGATCTGGGTCGTGGCACCGGCGACGTCGAGACCCTTCTGGAGCAGTGTCTGCCGAAAGTCGGCCGCCCGCGTCAAAAGTTCGCGGCGGCGGTGCGGCTCCTCGGCCACAAGCGTGATGGCGCGGGTGGCTGCGGCGGCCACGGCTGGCGGATGGGCCGTCGAAAAAATCCAGGCACGGGCCTTGTGACGGAGCCAGTGGATCATATCGGCATGGCCGGCCACGAACCCGCCTGCTGCAGCCAGTGCCTTCGACAGCGTGCCGACACGGATGTGCACGCCGTCGGCGCAGCCGGTCTCCTCGACCAGCCCGCTGCCGCGGACGCCAAACACACCCGTGGCATGCGCCTCGTCCACCATCAGGATCGCCCGGTGCTTTCGCGCCAGTTCGCAGAGGTCGGCCAGCGGCGCGACCGTGCCGTCCATCGAGAAGACCGTGTCGGTGACGATCAGCCGACGGCGGGCGGAGCCTGCCTGCGAGAGGAGCGCGTCGAGCGCGGACATGTCGCGGTGCGGATAGATGCCGACGCGTCCGCGGGAGAGCCGGCAGCCGTCGATGATGCTCGCATGGTTGCGGGCGTCGCTGGCGAGGAAGTCTTCCGGCCCCACCAGCGCCGCGATCGTGGCGGTGTTGGCGGCGAAGCCGCTGGGAAAGGTGAGGGCAGAATCGACCGCGAGCAGGTCGGCCAGTGCCCGCTCGAGGAGTTCGTGGGCCTGGGAGTGGCCGCTCACCAGCGGGCTTGCGCCTGCTCCAAACCCCTCGGCACAGGCGGCCTTCGAAGCGGCCTTCGTGAGCCGCACATCGCCGGCGAGCCCGAGATAGTCGTTCGACCCAAAGTTGAGCAGCGTCTGCCCGTCGAGATCGACCTCCCTGCCCTGCCGGCCCGATCGCACGCGATGCGGCCGCTCGTGCCCCGCGGCGCGGAGGGCGTCGAGATCGTCGGCGATCCAGTCGAGCGCCGCCGGCAGCGGCGCGGCGTCGCCGGGCGACTGGCTCGGCTGGGGCGGAATCACGGCGGCGTCGAGGCGGCAGGTCATGCCGAAATAGTAGACGAAAGGTCAGGCCGGACGGTGGCTGCTTTTTTTGCCGAGCTTTTCAATGGTGCGAAACTGGGCGGCTGTCACGGGCTGGACTGAGAGCCGGCTGCCGCGGCGAAGCAGTTCCATGTCCGCGAGGGCCTTCACCGTGCGGAGTTCGTCGAGCGGGATCTCCCGCGGAAAAATCTCCACGAGCTTCACATCGACCATCGACCAGATCGGATTCTCCTGCGACGCCTTGGGGTCGTGGTAGTCGCTTGATGTGTCCCAGGCCGTCGGATCGGGATAGGCCGTGCGGGCGATCTCGACGATACCGGCCGCGGCCGAGGGCGTGGCATTGGAGTGGTAGTAGATCGCCAGATCGCCCACCTGCATTGCCCGCAGGAAGTTCCGGGCCTGGTAGTTGCGGACGCCCTCCCAGTGGGTTGTCTGCCGCTTCGCCTTGGCGAGATCGCGGATGGAGAAGACGTCGGGCTCGCTCTTGATCAGCCAGTGTTGCATGACCCTGCGTTGCATGACAAAAAGGATGGGTCGGCAACGCCGATCAGGCGGTGACCGGTGCCAGGCGTCGCCGTTCGATCAAGCCGAGCGCACCCAGCAGCAGGGCGATGGCGCTGCCGCACAAGCTGGGATCGATCTCCGGCACAATCGCAGCGCTGATTGACGAGGCCCCGCCCAGATCTCGGAAGCCAAAGCCCGTTCCCGGAACGATCGTGGCGAAGTTCAGGTCGGTGGGGGTGCCGGTCGTCGTGTTGATCGAATACCACTGGCCGCTCGCGTAGTTGTGGCCGTAGAGGATGCTGTAATCCTGATTGAAGGCGATCTGCAGGCTGATGTTGCTGCCGAAAGGCAGAATTTCGTTGTAGGAGGTCGAGGGTGAACTGAGGTCGAGCGTGTAAAAGAGGCCCGTGCTCGTGGCTGCGTAGAGAGTGCCGGTGTTCTCGTTGATCGCGATGTCGCCGAAGCCGTTGTAGTTGCTCGGCGTCGGGCCGGTGGTCGTGTAGCTCGTGGTGCCGGAAAGCGAGGGAAGGGCCGGGGTCGTGTAGTCGAGGGTGGCCTTCACGAGTTCGTTCGTGGCCTCCTTGAAGAACCAGAACGAGTTTTGATAGTAGGCGGCGTTGAAGACCGGAACGCTACTGATACCAAGGGCACTTCCGGTCGTCACCATCTGAAACGCACCAGGGGCATCGCCAAGCGATTTGTTCCAGACGTACAGGTCGTTGGACTGGCTAAGAAACAACAACTGCTCACGATTGCGGTCAAAGGCGACGGCGTTCGACGTACCCGTGATGCCCGTGCTGTAGGAGATCGCAAAGCTCTGCTGGCCCGGGACAGGATCGGTCTGCCAGATGCGGTTGGCATCGCCGATGCCATAGATGTACGTGGGCACGATCTGGTCGGCCACAGCCGGCTGGAGCACCGCAGAGACAATCAGCAGGCTGGCAACAACGGCAAGTGACACGCGACGCGACACACACACATTGAACAGCATCAGAGAACTCCTGCGATACAGGCCGCCCAGTCCGTAAAATCGGCGCGGGGCGGCTGATCGATAGAACGCGAGTTCTCGCCTATTTGGGGGCTCGAAGCAAGCAAGAAGCAGTTCATGGGCAGTCCACTCATAGGTAGTCCACGCACCGCCCGGCGGGGCTTGGTCCGAGAAAAATCGCTGTTTTCAGGCCCCCTGGGGCAGATCGCTACGTGGGGCAGCGGGCGCCGAAATAGCCGTTCTGCTCGATGTGGGCGGCGACCTCGGGAGCCACGAGCTCCTTCCAGAATGGGTCGCCCGAGCAGATCAGCGACCGCACCTCCTCGCTGGAATACGTGCGGAGCGCCGACTCGTCGCAGGGCAGGCCGCGGATCAGCCCGTTGACGCGGAGATGTTCGAGCAGGTGCGTCAGATGCGGGGCTACCGTTACGGTGTCGGCGGTGATCACCCGCCCGTCGAGCATGTCCCGTGTCGGGTGCACGTAGAGCCGGACACGGTGCGTAAACAGCCTGCCGAAAGCCTCGAGAATGCCGCCGTCGAGATGCTGATAGTGGCTCTCGTTGAACAGTTCCCGCAACAGCGGCACGCCGAGGACGAGGCCGGTCTGCTCGACGTGACGGTCGGCGAGATATTCCCCCAGCGTGTGAAAGGCGCCAATGTCGGTGACGAGCACCATCTTGCCGGCGGCGGAGAGGAGGTCGACGCGGGCCAGGAAATCGGCATCCTCCGCGGTGCCGCGATCCCGCAGGTTGTTCATGGTGATTTCCATGATCTCGCGGATCTCTCCCGGCTTACCGGTCGGGGCGGCTGCAGATTGCGGAGCGGGCTGGGCCGGTTCTGCCTCGAAGCAGGCCCGTGCGCGGTCCATCATCTCGAGGTTGAGTTTGGTGACCGGCGCGAACCGACCGCGCTCGACGAGTACACGGGTTTTCCGGATCGACTCCGAGGCCAACAGCGGCGTGCCGTCCACGTCGAAGAGGAGCGCCGGCGTGAAGCCGATCCGCACCAGATGGAGGCTCAGCAGTCGGTTGTCGATGCCGCCGAAGGCCGGCCCGCGCATGTGGATCCAGTCGATCTCGAGCCGCTCGCGGCCGATGGCATCGAGCAGACTCTCGATCAACGCCCGCGGATCCTGCCAGTGGTAAAAGGCTGCGTGGATGAGGTTTACGCCGAGCCGGCCCACCGCCTCCTGCTGCAGGGCGTTGGTGCCGTCGAGCATCCGCACATGCAGCAGGATGTCGCTGGTCGGCGCCCGCACAGCATGCTGGAACCGCAAGCCCAACCAGCCGTGGCATTCGTTGCCACCCTTGAAGGAACGGGCCGCCGCGGTGTCGGCAAAGACGAAGAACCGCGTGCGATCGCCCCGCACGCTGTCGAGACGCTCGCGCAGGAGGTCATACTCGTGGTCGAGCATCTGCTCGATCCGCTCCCGCGAGACATACCGCTGCGTCTTGCCGTAGATGGCATCGCTGACGGTCATGTCGTAGGCGGAGATCGATTTCGCCACCGTGCCTGCCGCGCCCCCCACGGCAAAGAACCAGCGGGCCACCTCCTGGCCGGCGCCGATCTCGGCGAAGTTGCCGTAGATGGAGTCATCGAGGTTGATGGCGAAGGCCCGCTGTGCCGTCGGATCGACGGCCTGCATCGGGCCTGACGTGGCGAGCGGTGGCATGGTGGGCTTCCTGGGGGTGACGCACCTCATCCCGGCGGGATGCAGATGATACGCAGTCGTTGGCTCCCGTGGCAGGGGCCCGGTCACGCCGCGGCCCGTGCAGACAGGCCGGATCGACCCGAGAGCAACGACTCGACCACGCCCCGCAGCTCCAGGGGATCGACCCGCAGGTCAGAGTCCCCGACCGCCGTCTGGGGATTGAAGTGTCGGATTCGTGTGGGACTGGCCATGTGGAGGTGGTAGTCGAGTTCGCGGTGATGGGCGATCTCGTAGAAGCAGGCCCAGGGGCGGTAGGGCGTGCCGATCTCGATGACCTGCGTGCGGGAACGGCAGAACGCCAGGTTGGTCAGCCCCGCGCCGTGCGGGCCGATCACACACTCGGCTCTCGAAAAGACCGCGATCTGCTCGGCCAGCGGCATGCCCTCGAGCCGGAGCCGTTCGAAGCCCAGCGGACGCAGAGCCCGCAGCACCTCCCGCTCGTTCACGATCGACCGAGGGCCGCGGCGGGAGATGAAGATCCGCGGTGCCGGGCCGGCCCAGGGGCCCACATTCGCAGTGAGCCGGCGGAAGAGAAAATCGGTCTTCGCGCGGGAGAGGCTGCCGTGGAACGAGGAGACCACCAGGCGAGCCGGAGCCAGGTGGGCATGACGGGTTGCCGGCACGATCCGCTCCCGTGGGATGCCCAGGAGCGCGAGGGTCTCCCGCTGGAAGCGTGTCTGGATCGGCGTGTAGAAGCGGTCGATGGCGATGCCCGACCGCTCGTAGAGGTCGAGCCTGGGCAGGGCCTCGATGAGCCAATGGTAGTAGTTGTGGTTGGGGCCGGTGGTCAGCACTGCCACGGTGTCTGGTGTCGCGCGGGGTCTCGGCAGATGGGACAGGCGGAGCGGATTGGTGGGGTTGTCGCTGGCAAACCCGAGGCCCGAGACATCGATCAGCACGTCGTCACCGGCGTGCATCACGACGCCGGCATCGTGGGTCACGTGTCCTGTCATCAGCGTCGCCACGAACGACTGCACGGCTGGCTGGATCACGGTGCCCCGCAGCAGCCGGTCATACTGTTCGCGAGCCACCGCATTGTCGATCCGTGACCGGACCTGCGCCACGGCTAGGAGATCGCCTGTGACATCGTGTGCCGGAAGCACCTGCCGTGGGAGATCGTCGATGCGAATCGATTCGCATCGACCCACGTCGGCCAGTGCGGCGACGGTGGTCGCAGCCCGCGGCGTGGGCACGCCGAGACCGAACTGCCCGCGGAAGGCCGTCAGCACCAGCGGCCGCAGTCGGCGTTTCCAGACACCCGTGATCTTGCTCATGGCGTGGGAGGGTCGCAGCGGCTGCGGCACCAGACAAGGGCAAAGGACAGGGAAAAGCCACCGGCCAAAAAGCGGGCGGGCCGGGCGTTTTCACGCCCGGCCCGCCTTTTCTTGCTCATCCATCACCCTGGCCAGCGGCTAAGGGTGGGGCTCAATTAGCAGCCCTTCTTGCAGCCGAGGAGGCCACGCTTGCCGGCACCGTTGCCGCCGTTGCCGTTCGAGCAGCCGCAGCCGTTGTCGGCCGGAACCTGCTCTTCGACGCACTTGCGGACCTGCGTGCAGACCGACTTCGTAACCTTCTTGGGCACGCGGACGACGTACGACTCAGTCTTCGTCTCCGACACGTTGTCGCTGACGCACACCGAGTAGTTGGCGGTCTTCTGGACCGGCACCATCACCGTGTAGTTCACTTCCTTGGTCCGCGTCTCGGGCACGCACTTGTTCACCGTGTACTCGCGGGTGCGGGTCTCGGTGCGGCACTTCTTCACGCACACCGTGCGGGTCCGGGTCTCCGGAACCATCTTGGTGACGCAGTAGGTGGCCGACCGATCCTCACAACGCGACTTCTTCACGCAGATCGTCCGGGTGCGGCACTCCGGCACCATCTTCGTGACACAGTAGTTGCGGGTCCGCTCCTCGCAGCGTGACAGCTTCACGCAGTAGTTGCGGGTCCGCTCTTCGCAACGGCTCTTCTGCACGCACACCGTCCGCGTCCGCTGCTCGCAGCGGCTCTTCTTCACGCAGTAGGTGTAGGCAACCTGCTCGCACTCGACCTTCCACAGCGTGACCTCGATCTCCTTGGTCTCGCAGGTGGGGACCCAGCGACGGCA
>CANHCU010000039.1 GCA_947459185.1 Planctomycetaceae bacterium
ATCGAAGAGACCGTAGTCCATGCCGAGTGCCCCCAGCGGCGTCGGCGGAAACCAGCTCACGCTCGGGGCCGCAAGGAGGATCGTCGGGGCCGTCGCGGGTTGGCCTTCGCCGGCAGGGCCCGGTCCCTCCGACAGCGGCAGCCCGATCACCGACGCAGGCTCGTCGATGCGGGCGTCCCGCGGCCAGGCTTTCGGCACATGGTCGGCGAGAACATCGACGGCCAGACCGTCATCTGCCACGATCCGGACGATTTCCAACTGACGACGGCCGGCCACCTCCGACTCTTCTTCCGTCAGTGGCACCGTCGCCACGAACGTCGCCCGTCCATCGACCTTCACCATCAGGTCCTGCACCCGCCGCGTGGCAGCCAGGGAACGCAGGTCGATGGCATCGGCCTTCCACTGGGCCGCGAGGGGGGCCGGCAGTCGCGAGAGGCGGGCAAGCACCTTGACCGCGATCCCCTGCTTCGCCGGGTTCCAGGCCGAGGGCTCCTCGAGCACCGCACGGGAGGCACGATCGATTCTCCAGGTGGCGAGATAGTCGGCAAACGGCGTGGTCGCAGGCGTGGCCGGGAGGGCCGTGGTGGCCGGGAGGGCCGGATCGGCAGCAGTCACTGGCCATACCACTCCTGTCACGGCCACAAGGAGCGCCACAAGGCAGGCTGCAGCCCACAGGCTGGCGTGACGATTGCGACGGTCGTCGCTGGAGATGGTCTTCATGGCGGTGGTTCTCTCGCAGGGGTTCGGCCGGGCGGGCGTTCCGATTCCGCCTCTGTCATTCTTCGCAGGGCTTCGTCAGGGGAAAAGAGTTCCACGTCCGACAGAGTGGTGGAGAGATCGGTGGGAGGTGGTGACTGCCGCCGGCCGGGACCGCTGCCGGCGGCGCGGATGCCCAGCATGGTGAGCAGCACGACGGCCGCCATCGTCACCAGCGCGACGGTGCCAATCGAATTTTCCAGCGGCGAGCCCGCCGGCCGCGGCTTCCAGATCGGCTCCAGTGCCAGCACGAGGGGCGCGATCCGCACGGTATCGGTGGCGGCATACGCCCAGCGTTTGAAGAAGTAGCCCGCCACATCCACCTGCTCGCTGATCTTCATGCCATGGGGCATGCCTTCCGGCAGCCGGAGGAAATAGACGACGATCGGCGACACGGGCCCACCCTCCGGCTCCAACCAGCCCTGCCAATAGTCCTTGATGTCGTAGTCGTTGGCCGGTGCTGTCAGCTTTTCGAGCCGATGCAACGTTCCGCGAAACCGCACCAGCCGGCCCCGATAGCTCCGCGGCTGGCCAAACAGTTCGGTGAAGCTGACCCGCCGAACCGACGACCGTGCGAGCGACCGCGTGTCGGCGGATCGCAGCGTCATCCAGATCTGAAACCATGCTTCCTCCTCGGCCCCGCGGAACACCGTGTCATCCCGCACCTGGGCGAGCGCATGGACCGAGGCGCCATATTCATCGGCGTCGCCCGGTGGCAGTTCGGAATCGGCCGCGATGACCACCGCGTCGGCCAGAGCGGGATCGGTCGGCACATCCGCCATCGTCGTGTCAACCTGTGGCCTGACGGGTGCCGCGGGAGACGCAAACCAACTCCGCTCCAGCCATCCCAGCAGAAGCATGGCGATGAGGGCCGGCGGCATGAACAACCAGAAGATCCGTCGTTGTTCGGGCCGGGCGAGGTAGTTGCGGACACGCGTCTGCCCGCGCGGTTGTTCCTGCTCCGGATCGGGCACCGGCAGGGCTGCCGGTTCTGGCCACGGCTCCGCTGCTGGAGGGTGCTCGCTCACGGGTGCGGCAGGGCGACCGGTTCGGAGGTGGGCCGCTCATACGGAACGGTCATGAGCGGGCCGCTGACAGCCTGCTCGGCGGGCGACAGGCCAGCCCGCTTCTGTCGCTGCATCTCTCGCCAGACATAGATGCCGAAGGAGCTGATCAGCGTGAAGGGCATCGCCAGCATGATGAGGATGCTGTAGAAGTAGCCCCGCGCGAGGTTAAGCCCCTCGGGGTCGGAGGTGTTGAGTGCGTCCTTGCAGTTGGGGCAGCCCAGTGCCTCGCTGGTGGCAGTCGCGGCAATGGCGACGGCCGCAAGGAGAAAGAGCGAGCGTATCGCAGCCGGGGATGAGTCGAACAGTGACGGGCGACGGGCCATGGGGTGAACTCCCATACGTGACGGGTGTGGACTCAACACTGCCAACTGCCCCCTGCCATATGGATGGGGGCTCAGGCCGGAGCGGCCGCTCCCGCTTCCTTCATGATAGGCTCCCGCGGGCCGCCGGGGTAGAACTGGTAGAGCATCAGGTAGATCACCACCCCGGTGACCGAGACATACAGCCAGATCGGCATCGTGATCTTTCCGAGCCGCCGATGGGCGTCCCAGCGGCCCCTGGCCGCAAGCACGAACATGGCAATGGCCAGCACGGGCACGGTCACCGCCAGCAGAATGTGCGTGAGCAGGATCGCGAAGTAGACCATCCGGACAGGCCCCTGCCCCGTGAACGGCACGTGGCCGACGAGGGCATGGTAAGTCAGATAGCAGCCCAGAAAGACGGTCGATACGGCAAACGCCGCGATCATCGTGGCCCGGTGGGCCCGCCAGTTTCCACGGCGGATGAAGATCCAGCCGGCCGCCAGCAGCAGGGTGGCCAGCGTGTTGAGGGCGGCGTTGACGGTGGGCAGCCAGAGGGCGGCGGTGGCGAGATTCATCCGGCAGGAGTTCCCTGGTTGGGGGCGTTTGATGGCGTACTTGCGGCCGGTTCCGCGAGCACGTCGCGGATCAGTTTCTCGAGCAGTTGCACGCGGTCGGGCTGAAGCAGATGGTAGCTGCCCCGCAGACGCCCCTCGCGGTCAAAGACCACGCCTCGCTCCGAGTGCACGCCCACCTCGGCGGGCAACAGAAAGGTGCCGTTGGCGATCTCTTTAATCGTTGCCATGTCGCCGGTGAGAAACTTCCAGCGGGCAGGGTCGGCCTCGAACCGGTCGGCGTAGCGACGAAGCGACTCCGGCGTGTCGTTCTCCGGATCGCAGGTGACGCTCACGGCCATGAAGTCGGGATCGGGAATGTTTCGCAGGATGTCGGCAACCGCCTGGTTCTCGCGGAAGCACGGTCCCGGACAGTTGGCGAAAAACACGCTCGCCAGCCAGACCTTGCCGCGGAGCGACGCAGAGTCGAAGGGCTTGCCACTGCGTTCGGTAAGCGTGAACGACGCGGCGACTTTGCCAGGCGTCATCCGCTCGGGTGCCGGCAGCGGCGGCTCATCACGGGCCGCCGGCGGCGCGGTGGCCACCGTTTGTTCGCCTCTGCTACAGCCGAGAGAGACCAGCAGCATCAGGCTGACGGCCCATCCACGCTCGACACTGCTTCGCATGATGAACACCGGTCTAATGAGCCGCCGGTTCGGCGAGTTCCGCGAGGGCCTTGGCCTCGGCCGCCTGTTCCATCAGCCGCACGTCCGAGGTGCGGGCCATGTGCAGGGCCCGTTCCTGAGACACCATGCGGTTCCGCATGCCCACGTCGGGCACGAGCATGAGGGCGAGAAAGATTGCCATCATGGCGGCCGGGATCGTGAGCACGTACTTCCAGTTGGCCTCCCAGAAGACGTGCATGAAGAAGAGCACCACGAGCATCGCCTTCGTGCACGACACAGCCATCATGAAGGCCCAGCCGACATGCGGCTGGTCCCGCCAGGGCCAGAAGGGGGAGTAGGTGAGGAACGACATCGTCGTGAGTCCGCAGAGCGCGAGAAACACCAGCAGATACTGGCCGATGCCCCCATGACCTTGGTCATGCCCATGATCGTGGCCAGACTCGTGCGCGTGGCCGGCATGGTCGTGGTCATCATGCGCGGGGATGTCGCCGACCCTGGTAATGGGACCGTGAGCATGGGCAGCGTGGATGTCGTGATCGCTCATGAATACCTCAAAACAAATAGAGCAGCGGAAACAGGAAGATCCACACCAGATCGACGAAGTGCCAGTAGAGGCCGGCGTTCTCGATCTTGCCGGCATCCTTGGGACCGAGTTTGTAACCCAGCAGGATCGCAAACACGATCAGCCCAACCATCACGTGGATGGCATGGAAACCGGTGAGGAGGAAGTAGGTGCTGGCCCACATGTTGCCACCGGGGATGACGGCAGGCAGTTTGAGCCACGGGAAGATGTCGTTGAGGCCGCTGGCATGACCGCCATGTCCTCCACCCTCTCCACCACCTCCAGCGTGCGATCCCCCCGGGCCTTCCGTCGGCAGCGGCATCACCTGATCGGCCACCACGGCCAGATCGAAGGCCTGTTGCTCAGGGCTGGCCACCATTTTGCGGATCTGTTGCAACCTTGCCCTGGCGGACACCTGTTCCGCCGTGAGTTTGTCGGCAGGCGTGTCGTCGAGTTCCTTGAGCTTGTCCATGATGGCCGGCTCGCCGAGCCGGGCTCGGACGGCCGAGCCGTAGTAGAGGTCAGGCTTCTCGTAGATGCGGCTCCGCGGCGCCTGGGGAAAGATGCCGTGGGAAAACTTGGCCTGGTATTCGTAGCCCTTCACGCCCAGGAAGAGCGTGCCAAGCAGGAGCGTGAGAAGCATCCAGAGCTTGGCGAGCCCCGCCTTGTTGGCGCGGGCCGACTCGAGGGCGAGCACGATCGTGACACTCGAGCAGATGAGCACGAACGTGTTGAACGCGCCGATCGGTTCGCTGAGGTGCACATGGTGGGGCTTTGGCCAGACGGGAGCACCGAACCGCAGCACGACATAGCTGCCGAGGAGGGCCGCAAAGAACATGATCTCCGTGGAAAGAAACAGCCACATGATCAGTTTGCCGCGGGTGAGCGGCAGGCCGGGCTGGTACTGCAGCACCGGGCCGTGATGGCCGTGGCCGTCATGATGGCCATCATCGTGGCCGTGCGAGTGGCCGTCGTCGCCGTGCGGCAGGGAGATCGCGGAAGCGTTCATGTCGGTGCGTACTCGGGATTCGTCTGGGGAGTCGTTTGGGAAAGTATCAGGCTCAGACCGGCGGGCCGAACACGACCGAGGCTGTCAGCAGCGCCAGCAGGGAGCCGAGTGATGTGAACAACAGCGTGCGGGCGGAGGCGTCATCTCGGCGAACGGCGAAACCCACCGTGGCCACAGCATAAACGAGCGAGGCGATCGCTGCCGCCAGAAACAGCCGGATGCTGCCCGACGGCACGGCCAGTACGAGGCTCACAGGCACCATCGCCAGGCTCGCCGCGAGTGCCTGTCCGGCGGCTCGGAGGCCGCTGGGATCGTCAACGGTCAACATCCGCATCCCCGCCGCCGCGTATTGGCTCCGGTAGAGCCAGGCGATCGCCATGAAATGGGGGAACTGCCAGAGGTAGAGCACGGTGCCCAGTGCCGCCACTGCGAGGGCCCCCGCCGCGTCTCCCGCAGCCAGACGCGCCGGACCGTGCGCAGCCAGCCAGCCAATGGCCACTGGCAATGCACCCGATACGGCGCCCACGGCCGTGTTGAGCGGCGACCGCATCTTCATCGGGGTATACACGACCACGTAGAGGATCCATGTCGCCAACGCCGCAACGGCCGGCTGCCAGCCGGCGGCGAGCGTGATCATTAGTCCGCCCGCGGCCACCAGCAGGGTTGCCAGCATCGTCGCGGCCGGCACGCTCAGCCGGCCCGCCGCGATCGGTCGGCGGGCGGTACGCGGCATGAGGCGGTCTGCATCCCGCTCCAGAATCTGGTTGGCAATGCTGGAACTGGCGGCGACGAGGGTTGTTCCCAGCAGGAGCCAGAACAGCGCGGGGCCACCCGCGCCGCGGCCTGCTGTCAGCCACATGCTGGCTACGACCGTGGCCAGAACCATGACCGAAATCCGAGGGCGGGTGAGACGGGAAATGTCGGCTGCAATCATCGCGCCCCTGCTGCGAGCCCGTGTCGAATCGGAGGGGTGCATCGGCATTGGGCCTGCCGTGGGCACGAACGTCGCCACCGTGAAATCAGACGCGAAGTCAGGCGGGGGTGTCATGCGAATGCCCTTTCGCGGAGCCGGTCAGCCTGCTGCGGCCTGACTGTCGATTTCACCGCGGACCGCAGCACGCCAGTCGCGATCGACAGTACCACCGAGGCTCCTAGGATCATCATGCCAAGGACGACATGGCCCGTGACGACCGTTGCCCCCCAGACGCTGCGGGCCAGGAGCGGATCGGAGAACGCCCACGACGCAGGGAGCCAGCCCGATGGAAGCCCCCAGTTGACGACCCACGCCCCCACGCCGAGCGCGAGTTGACATCCGACAAGCAGCAAAATCGCCAGCGACCAACGACGGGCAATCGGCTGCCCACACGAGCGGGTGCAGAGCACAGCCGCGACGGCAAGCGCTGCCACGGCCGCCGCGCCGGCAAGGTGAAACGCCACCAGCCAGCGAAATGTGGCCGGGTCGACAGAGGCATCGAGGTGCCGCAGTTGGGCGCCGGCCACGAGTTGCACATAGGTGGCAAGCGCGAGCCCACCTGCTGACCGCACGGCCGCAGACGAGGTGGCCGACTGGCTGGAAGAGGATCGGCGGGTCAGCGTGGCGATGGCGACGGCCACGGCGAAGAACAACGGTCCCGTGCAGGCGTGAACCTTGGCCACCGTCTTGTCGTCGAGCAGCACCCGGGCGCCGCCGAGCACACCCTGCACCAGCACGAGCAGCACCGCCGCGGCGGCCAAGCCACGCACGGCAGGACTCTGGTGGGTCCGCCAGACCACCGCCGCCAACACCAGCGAGATCATCCCGACGAGAGCGCCCAGCAGCCTGTGGCCGTGCTCCAGAAACAGATCCCAGGGGCCATAAAACCATTCCGCCCAAGGGAACAGAAACATGTTGTGGCCATAGGTGCCCGGCCAATCGGGCACAGCCATGGCCGCGTCGAACGTGGTGACGAGCGCCCCAAAGCAGAGCAGCACGGACGTCACCGCGACAAGAACGCACGCCACCGCATGGGCAAGGCCGGTCTTCGGTGTTTCTGCTTGAGATCGAGACATGCCGCTTCTCTGGATAGCTTTCTAATGAGCGGCGGCAACAGCGGCAGCGGCCACAGCATTGGGGGGATCGGTCTGCATGAGGTGGTCCTTCTCGACACCGGGCACCGAGTATTCATAGGGACCGCGATAGACCACGGGTTGGAAGTCGAAGTTGCCGTGCCCAGGCGGGCTGGGAGCGGACCATTCCAGCGTGTTGCTGTTCCACGGATTTCGGCCGGCGATCGGGCCGAAGAACATGCTCCAGAAGAAATTCGCCGCAAAGATGATCTGCGATGCGACCATGCCAATGGCGCACCAGGTCAGGAAGGCATTGAGCGGCTGCAGGTGATGGAACGTCTCGTAGTGGTAGGCATCGGCGAGGCGGCGGGGAAAGCCAACCGCGCCGAGGATGTGCATCGTGAAGAAGGTGCCGTTCAAGAAGATGAACGTGAGGAAGAAGTGGACCTTGCCCCAGAACTCATTCATCGTGCGGCCGAACATCTTCGGGAACCAGAAGTAGATCGCCGCCCAGACACCCATGGCGGTGCCGGCAAAGAGCACGTAATGGAAGTGTGCCACGATGAAGTAGGTATCGTGGATGAAGATGTCAACGGGCGTAGCCGCCATGAAGATGCCCGACAGGCCGCCGATGATGAACATCGACACAAACGACAGGGCGAAGAGCATCGACGTGGTGAACTGGATCCTTCCACCCCACACGGTGCCCAACCAATTGAACGTCTTCACGGCGCTGGGCAGGGCGATCATCATCGTGGACACCATGAAGGTGATGCCCAGGGCGGGATTCATGCCCGACATGAACATGTGGTGCCCCCAGACGATGAAGCCCAGTCCGGCGATTCCGGCGATCGAGTAGACCATCGGCCGGTAGCCGAAGAGAGGCTTCCGAGCGAACGTGGTGAGGATGTCCGACACCATGCCCATCGCCGGCAGAATCATGATGTAGACGGCCGGGTGACTATAGAACCAGAAGAGGTGCTGCCAGAGCAGCGGTTGTCCGCCGCCGGTGCTGGCGAGCGAGTTGTTGACCACGTTGCCCTCGGGCGTGAAAAACCCGGTGCCGATCATCCGGTCGGTGAGTTGCATAAAGCCGGCGGCCGTCAGCACCGGGAGGGCGAAGGCCTGCAGAACCGCGGTGATAAACATCGCCCAGATCGTCATCGGCAGGCGGAACATCGTCATCCCAGGAGCCCGCATCAGGATGATCGTCGTCATGTAGTTGACGCTGCCGAGCATGCTCGAAACACCCACCATCGTCAGGCCGAGCAGCCAGAGCGTCTGGCCCCATCCGCTTCCGGGCGCTGAATTGACGTTGGTGGAGAGCGGCGGGTAACTCGTCCAGCCACCAGAGGCGGCCCCACCCTCGACGAAAAAGCTAGCGCCGAACAGCAAGAACGCCGGCCACATGAACCAGTACGAAAGCATGTTGAGTGTCGGGAAGGCCATGTCGTCGGCGCCGATCATGAGCGGAATCAGGAAGTTGCCGAAGGCACCGGCAAGGATCGGAATGATCACGAGGAAGATCATCACGGTGGCGTGCATCGTGAAGAGCATGGTGTAGAACTCGGGCGCCATTTGGCCGCCCTGCTGGGCGAACAGTTTCCCGAGCACCGGCACGTCGGACCATGGCCAAGCGATCTGCCAGCGGACGGCAAGGGCCAGCAGTCCGCCGATCAAAAACCACAGCAGCGTGGAAAAGAGGAACTGCAGCCCGATCACCTTGTGGTCTTTCGAGAAGACGTAGGTGGACAGGAACTCCGCCACCGGCCGCGGCTTGCGGGCGGGAGGCAGGCTCGTGGCCGTGCCGTGCGAGAGCGTGGACGCTGTGGCGGTGCTCATAAATCTCTCCAAAAAACAGGCGAAAAGAACAGTCTTTGATCGGTGTCGGTCATCTCAGTCGGCCGCGGCGGCAACGGTATCTTCGGGAGCGGGCTGCGTGGCTTCCTGACGGGCGTAGGTCTCCTCCAGCCAGCGGTCAAAATCGGCGCGGGACTCGATCGTCACCCGCCCCTTCATCTTGTAGTGACCCCAGCCGCAGAGTTCGGCGCAGACGATGTCAAACTGACCGGTCTCCTTGGCCTTGAACCAGACAGGAATCTTCATGCCCGGCACGGCATCCTGCTTGATGCGGAAATTCGGCAGGAAGAAGCTGTGCAGGACGTCCATGCTCTTGAGCTGGATAAGAACATCCTCATCCACGGGAAGGTGAAGGTCGTTGGTCAGAAACAGGTCGTCCCTGGTGCCGAGCATGCCATCCCGACCCGGATACCGCAGCCGCCACTCGAACTGCCTGGCGACCACCTCCACCGTCGGGGCCATCGCCGGCCGACGCATTTTCACGTCGGCCCAGGTGTTCATCTGATAGATGGCGAGAAACAGCAGGGTGGCGGCCGGGATGATCGTCCACACCACTTCGAGCGTGTGGCTGCCATGAATGTAGGTAGCCGGCCCCTTCGCCTTCGCAGCATCGTATTTCCAGATGAACCAGAAGAGGAGGCCTTCCGTGGCAATGAACACGACGCCCGTCAGTGCCAGAATGAAGTAGAACAGCCCGTCGATCGACGAACCATGCTCCGACACGTTCTTGGGCAGCCAGATGTTGTACGACGGAGCGATTGCGAACGTCGCCACGCCGAGCACCGGCACGGCGAGGAAGATCAGGCTCCAGAAGATGCCACCGAGTCGGCTGCCCATTGCACTGCTACTTTCTGCTGTTTCCGGTTTCGGTTATTCGTCTTGCTGACACGGTTGCCCGCGTAATGTTCAATGGAACCGCGATTTAGAACCTGTCTCTGGCGACCATCGGCCTGTCTGCTCCGAGTTCACCGTCGAACTCATAAGGCAGAGAGCGTATGTAGTTGACGATGTGCCAGATGTCTTCGGGCGGAACCGTGCCCTTGGCGGCCGGCATCGGGGCCCCGTTGATGCCGGCGTGGATACGGTAATAGAGGTCGAGCGGCCGGCGACCGCCGCGGTAGACACCGAGACGCAGATTCCGCGGCGGAATGGTCCTCGGAGTCAGCGCATCTCCATCGACCACGTGGGAGAACTTCCCAAGCCAAGCCACCTGTTTGCGATGCTCCGCAGCATCCTCGGACGACATGCCGGAAGTGGATGTCTCACCCGCTTTGGCAAGGCCACCCTGGATCTCCTTGTTGATCTCGACGATCGCCTTGTTCCAGTCGTCGTAGTCGTTGGCCTGACCATCGCCCAACCCCGTGACGCCATGGCACTTCACGCAGTTGGCCTTGTCGCCATAGAAGAGTTCCCGGCCTTTGGCGATCGACGCCACGAGGTCGATGTCCGCGGGCATGTCGGGTACGGGAATTTGCGCGGCGGCTGCCGACTTCCATTTTTCGGCGATCGGCCCGGCCGTCTCGTCAACCAGGAATTCCCTGGTTTCCGGCAGCTTGCCCTGGGCATCGTCGTCGAGTTCGAAGAAGGCCCTCATCAGGGACAGCTCGGTTTCACCGCGGATGCTCAGGTATTTGACATATTCGGCAAGCGCGTCGATCTGTGGCTCGCTGAGCAGAGCGAATGAAGGCATCGACGTGCCGGCGATTCCATTCCGCAGGATGCGGAGAAGGTCGGCATGGGTCGGCTTGTCGGCCCGCTCGGTGCTCTTGAACTTGAACACACCGGGGCGGTAGTCGCGGGGATACGGGTTGAGAAAGGCGGCCGTCGGCCCCATTCCATCCCCCGTGACACCGTGACAGTGGGCACAGTGCTCACGGTAGAGGCCGTTCTTCCGGCCGACGATATCGCTACGAACAGGCCCGCTGGCCAGGCGGAGTTTCGCCTCATCGAGCCCGAACTCTGGCAGCGCAACCGGATCGTCCGGGGTGCCGAACATCGCCAGCAGCACCGTCGCGACCTGCTGCTCTTGTTCGGTCGTGAGCCGCTGCTTCGTGGCCTCAACCATGTTGAGCCGGTAGGAAGCGTTGGGTGTTTTCCCGCATCCGGCGGAAAGAAGGCATCCGGCGGCAAGCAGGAACGCAATCCGCGAAAACCTGTTCATCGAAGCGGCCTGTTGAGCAATTTGGGGGAGGGAAGGATGGTGGAAGACAAGTCGTGAAAGTGTGTTCGTCAAAGTTTCGTGATGTGCATCGCGCCCACTATCGCCGGCGCACTGCTGTTCACCCGCCGACAACTCCGGCAGGAATCTCCAGGGTACCAAGGTCCTTGATCTCTTCGGGCTCAAGCTTGACCTGGAAACGTCCCTTGGGCGTCCACTTCAGTTCGGGCTTCTCGAGGCCTACGGCGCCGTTTGGCCCACCAGAACGCTCGTGCCAGACCTGGAATTCGATCGTCTCGCCGGCCGGCAGATCGGGGATCATAAACGAACCGTCTGCACCACTCACGGCGACGTAGCCGTCCTTGCGAAACACGGCGTAGGCCTTCATCCAGGGGTGGATATTGCAGGTGACCATGGTCGGCATGCCCGTCTCGGCATCCGGTTTGTACGCGGTGCCCTGCCCCGCCGGAATCAGCTGGTTGAAGCTCGATCCCGAGATGTTGGTGTTGTGGCCAATGGGGTCACTGTTGCGAACATCGACCGTCTGACCGACACGGGCGGCAAACACGGGCGAGAGGAACTCGCAGTTTTTCTGGTCGAACACCAGCGGCGTCTCGGCAGCCGGGGTTTTGACACGGCCTGTCTTTCTCGCGAACACCACGACATTGGCGAGCCCCTTGCTGGAGGGATCCACCAGCAACGAGCGGTCGAGCAGTTTCATGCCGCCCATGGAACAGACTTCGGTGTCTTTGTCGACGACGAGCGGCTTGCCCTGTGGAGCCACACCAGCAAACGTGAACCGGCCCTTGAGCGTTCCCCAACCGGTGCCGGTCGCGGCCGTTGCTGCCTCGGGAGAAACGCCGGCTGATGATGCCGAAACAAGCGTGGCGCGAATTCTGCCCGCCGCCTCAGCATCAGCCCCGGGCGCGACCACCCGGCTGGGCCCACAACCGATGCAGGCCACGACACCAGACACGACAATTCCTGCGAAAGCCCGCTTCATGTTGGATCACTTCTGAAAGAGTCCGGGAGCCAGAACCATGTCGCCAAGATTCGTACCGGCTGCCTCGACCTTCACCTTCCGACGGCCCTTGGCGATTTTCTCACTCTTGCCGCCAACGCTGATCTCGCCGATATAGCCGGCCTTCTCGTGCCAGAGCTGCAGTTCAACCTCGCCGGCAGGAACGTTCTTGATCTCAAACGAACCGTCAGCAGCCGACACGGCCGCATAGGGATTGGGACGCACGACGACCCAGGCCTTCATCCATGGGTGGATATTGCAAGTGATCGCCGCTGGAATCGCTTCTTCATTGGCAAACGGGATGCTCGACTCGCCGCCGGCGGGGATCAGGCTGTTGGAGGGCGGGTTTTTGATCGTGTTCACGTTGCTGTTATGGCCGACCGTGTCGGAATTCTTGATGATCAGCGGCTGGCCGGTGTGAACGACGACGACGTGAGGAGAAAAACGACAGTCTTTGTTGTCGAGCACGACCTTGGCGGCCTTTGCCTCGGCAGCGGCATCGGGGTGAACCTTCACGCCCTTGTCGCGAACGAACACCACGACGTTGGCCACGCCCTTGTCGGCACCGACGGACAATTCCTCGTTGACGAGTTTGTGTTTGCCGCAGACCTCGACGTCCTTGTCAGCCTTCAGTTCGGCCGCAGTCGGCGCCTCGCCGCCATACAGAAACCGCCCCTTGATCGTGCCCCACTCTTCGGCGCCGGCCACGCCGGCAGCCAGGCCACACGTCGCCACGACCGCTGGGAAGGCGATGGTCAACGAACGGCTGGCGGCAGCAAGAAACTTCGCAACAGTCATGGGTTTCTCCGGATGGGCAACGAGTGGCTGGGGGATGATGAGAGGCATAGTGAGTGGAGGGTGAACGCTCGGCAAGACGAACCAGACGACAGTCCGGCGTAACCTCATTAGTTTAGCGCCACTCCGGGGCCGCGGGAGGACATTTTCTCTGGAGAGGCTTTTTCCTCGCGGGAGGCCTTAGCATCCTGGGCAGGGGCTGATGGCGGCCCAGCCTGTGGCGAGGTCGTCTGCCGTTCGCTCGAAGCGGCTGCAGGGGCGGTAGCAGGAGCCGTTTCAAGCTTCGCCGCCGGCTGGCCGGCTGGACCGGCGGCAGGCTGGGCGGGCTGCTGCTTGAGATAGGCCTCGAGCGAGAGGTTCTGCTTGGCGAAGGTGTCGTAGTGCATCAACAGGTCGGTCAGGGCATCGACCTGTTGGTCGCTCGTGCCGGCATAGAGATCCTGACTGACCGGCTTGTCGAACGGGATGTTGACCGGCATGCCCGTGTAAGGGAGATACCGCTTGGGGTTCGCGATCCAATTGTGGACATAGTCCGGCCGCAGCCGCTCGTGGACACGCTCCAACTGCGGCGCGAGCGCCTTTGGATTGCCAGGCGGGGAGTAACTTCCCACCAGATGGCACTTCACGCAGTAGTTGTTGTTGGTGACGATCTTCATCGCTCCATCCAGATGGCCGGGGTGGGCCTGCTCGACGGCAGCCAGGGAACTCTCGTCGAGTCGTGAGTCGTACACATAGGGATAGTCCGCACCGTCCACGGCCGCGAAGTAATTCACGAGTGCCGCGGCCTCCGATGACTGGAAGTTGAACTTCGGCATCCGGAGCACCGCCGACGGCCGGATCGGATGCGGATTGAGCAGGAACTTATGCAGCCAGCCGGACTGCACCTTCCTCCCCTCACCGACCAGCGGGGGCGGCAGCCAGCCCCAGGCATCGTCGGGCTTGACGTTGGGATTGATCTGTTTCTCGTCGGCGATCACCACCGGGAAGAGGAGCCGGGCCAGATCGCCGCCGCGGGCGGGGTACTGCTTACCAGCCTTGATCGCGTCGGCTGGCAGGCTGACATTTTGACTGCCCACGAGCCGCGGCTCCCCGTCAACCAGTGCGTCGTGCCAGAGCATGACCGGCTGATGCGGCGCCGCTTCGGTATCGCCCTCCTCAATCGGGATGCCATCCTCGTCCACCAACTGCGGTTTGCCGGTGACAGGATCAAGCGTTGGCATGCCGTAAAGCGTGGCATGGCGACGTCCCTGGCGATCGGTTACGAGCGACTTGGCGACATCCTGCTCAGTGAAGTGAGGCGACAGGAATGGATAGTCGGCAACGGCGGGAGCCTCGCCGAGCGACCCCGGCTTGTAGTGCACATCCCAGCGATCCATCTGAAGTGTATGGCAGCCACCGCAATTGTATTGCTCGGCCACCTTCAGCCCGGCGATCCGGGCCTCTTCGCGGGGCGAGGGCTGGTAGATGAACTGCGGCGCAGGCGGTTCAGCGACCAGGCCGAGCACGAACGTCATCACCGCCTCCCGCTGCTCGTCATTGAACGGGAACTTCGGCATCCGGTAGCGTTCGTTGTAGCTCTTGTTCTCAGCCTTCTTGTAGTCGTAGCTCCGCGGTGCACGGAGCTTCTGCCAGAGAAATCCCTCACGCTCATGCGCCAGGAGTTTCTCGAGGAAAAAGCCGGTCGAGGGGTCTACTGACTCCGGAGTCAGGTGCGACTTGGCGGTGGTGGTGTACGCCAGATCGGGCGCCAGGGGCTCGTCTTGCGGGACCGCATGCGGAGACGAAGCGTCGGCTTGGCCGGCAGCTGGGCCGGTGTTGCCGGCACCGTGGTGGCCGCCGCCATCACCGTTTCCATGCATGCCGCCATGACCGGCATGACCGGCATGACCGCCATGCCCATGCTTGTCGGCGAGCTGATGCATCACGAAGTGAGAGACCTGTTCGAAGGCGATCTTCGACGAATCCTTACGGCCCCAGTCTGCGAGCGCCGCGCCGGCTGCCTTCGAATCTTCGAAACCCGGGATGTCATGGCAGGAAGCACAGGCGAGTTTCGCGATCGTCTTCTTGCCGACGTAGTGAAGCAGCGTGGCCTCCCGATCAGCAGACGACATGCCCAGCAGCATCTGCTCGTCGCCCTGAATCTTGGCCTGATCGGCACCGAGGCCGTTGGCGAGCACCTCCTCCGCGCGGGCGGTCGGGAAGCGGTCCTTGAGATACATCAGGGCCAGTTCGTCGAGGGCCTTCCGTTCTTCGCCGGTCAGCGAATCGGCTGCCGGGATCTCCGTGGCCTTCCATTCTTCCGTGGACCGGAGCAGGTACGCCGTGGCATCCGAAGCGGGATCACTCACTTTGCCATCAGGCAGCGTCACCGGCTCGAGCAACACGTTTGGCATAAGCGTCCGCGGGTGATAGCGGGCCGGCTCGCGGAGCCAACTGTAGAGCCACGCCGCCCCACGCGGGTTCGAAGCCACCTTGGCACCGATCCGCGACAGGTTGGGACCGTACGTGCTCGTCGCCTCGGGGAAGTCGGCGTGCTGATGGCAGGCCAGGCAGCCACGTACCTGCACCACCTTCTTGCCTCGCTCGATATCGGGGGCAGCGGTGATCCCGGCATACGGCTTCACATATTCAAATGGTTGGCTCGAACGCTCCATGTACGAGATCATCGAGCGGATTTCGAGCGGTTCGTATCGCATCGATTCCTCGAGACCCTTGCCCTCGAGATGCTCCCAGAGACCGAAGAACCGCGGCATCTTCGTGGAGGGACGGAAGTCCTGCGGGTTTCGCAGCCAGGCATAGAGCCAGTCGAAGCCGACCTTGCTGGCAACGTGCCGCAGCGATGGGCCAACCTTGGGCAGCGTGCCCGGAGTCTCGGGATCCTTAAGAAGCGAGGCGAGTTGGTGGCTGCGGGCCGACAGCTTTGCATCGGCCCCCGCGGCTGCGTCGCGTTCGATCATGTCGCGGAGCCGTTCTCGCGACTGACGGCCGTCAGGACTCGACCGCACGTCCTCCACCCAGCGCGAGGCGGTGGAGCCGAGTGAGGCCAGACCGGCGTCGGAGGAGAGGGCTTCAGCGACCTCGTGGTAGTTGGGGGCCAGCCGCATGTCGGGGCCGATTCGCTTGTCCGGTCCCGACCAGCCGTTGATTTCATGGCATCCGTAGCAGCCGTACTGGCGGATGAGGTGATAGCCCTCGACGAGCTTCGGCGCGGGTGGTTCGGGAAACCGTTCGCTCGGCTCGAGATCGACCACCTGATGGTGACACTTCAGGCAGCTCGACTCTTCGAACCGCTGCGGCAGCATCGGGTAGATCCAGTGGTGGTTGTTGAACCAGCCCTGCTCGACGTGCCATTCGTGCCCCTGCTTCGGCGTGTTGGGCGTGTGAGACGACCACTTGAAGCTGGTCGCACTCCCCTGCCCCTGATGGCAGACCGTGCAGCCGAACGTCTGCATCGGATGCGGACTGGTCGAGCCCACGAAGAGGTCGAGCCTGGGGTGCGTCGAGTAGGGCTGCGGCACGCCGCGGTTCACTGTGACTTCAAGCGGTTTGCCCCACTGCGGCGTTTCCAGAAAGCCGCTCGTAGCCACCTTCCGGGCGAGAGTCTTCCCGCCGTTGATGTCCACGATTACGTCGCCAGCCAGAAGCCCTGCGGCTGCGGCCGGGGACTCCGGCAGCACCACGCTGACCATCGGATCCTCGGCATGAAACAGTCCCTGCGGGGCGAGGCGAAACCCATAGGCATCCTCAAGCTGCTGATTGCCGTCGCCTTCCACCGAGAGCTTCTCGGGGGCGCTGGCCGGCGTGGAGAGGGAGAGAGTAACCGTTTCCGTCTGCCGATAGGCCGGGTCGGTGGGCGAGCCAGGAACAGACTTGTCCATGCCCTTATGGCAGGTGATGCAGCGGTCGAACCGCGCGACGTCGCGGAAGTTGTTGTTGAGCGTCAGATGCGGCAGCCAGATTTGGTCGATCCGCAACGGTCCGTTGAAGGCGTCGAGTACCGGCAGTTCGAGGAGCGTCTTGCCGGCATTGGGCGCCCTATCCTTCAACGCCTTCGAAAGCTGGTTGAGCTTGGATCGATGGTCGGCGAGCGTCTTGGCAGCGGCATCCTCGCCGGCAGTCAGCTTCTTGAGCGTGGCTTCAAGCGACTTCCGATGAGTGTTGGCGGTCTGAAAGTCGAGCGTGGCAGTCGCCACCTCCGCACGCTTCGAATCGGCGAGGGCCAACAGCGCGGCCAGCTTGTCCTGCGACGCCTCCTCGGCCACACCCAGTTCGTAGTCGGCACGATTCTTGTCGAGTTCGGCTTTCCGGAGTTTGAGGGCGCCGGCCAGCAAGTCTTCGCGGAACTTCGCTCGCTGGGCGATGTCGCGGAGGCGGGCGAGCAGATCCCCACGGAGAGCCAGACGCTCCGAGGCGTCGGCCTGCGACTTCAATTGATCGAGATCGAGTGCGGCGCGATCGGCAGCCTCCGCGTCGGCCGGCACAGTGCGGACCTGCGTGAGGAACGCCTCAGCGAGGGCAGGATCGAGATCGGCCCTGCGGGCCTCAGCCAGTGCCGCCTCGAGTTGCTCCGACTTCTGTTCGAAAGAACGCGAGTCCTGTTCATCGACGCGGGCCGCTGCCGACCAGGTCTCCAGAGCCCTGAACTCCCGCTGGTATTGCTTCCACGGTCGATTGTGGTCCGAGACCAGCATCAAGACCGTGGCGAGCAGAAGCAGGATCGCCGTCACGCCAAACACGACGTGCAGCACCTTGAGATTCCACCAAGTTTGTTCTGTTGCAGGCATCTGTGTTGGTGCGACGGAGTCGCTGGAATTTGGTGCGACGGAGTCGCAGGGCGTTCAGTAGGAGTTTGTCGGGACACCACGCCGGGCGCACAAAGCAACGACCGACGCTAAAAATTCAGCGAGAATTCAGGGATGCTCACGATGTATCTCAGGTTGAGCGTCCAACGCAGGATCATCTTCAGCGGCAGCGTGAGCATCAAAAGCATCAGGTTGGCCATGATCATGTACCGCACGAAGCCCATCCTGGCGAAGAACTTCCGGAACACCGTCACGGCCAGAAGCGGAGGCAGCAGCACAAGGTAGGCCCCCAACAGAGCCAGCCCCGGCGCCTCGCGCAACAAGATCGTGCCCACCTGCGTGAGAAGGCCGGCGCCCTGCGGCGCCCGCGGCAGCGGCCGGTCGAGCAGGTTGACCCAGAACATCTGCGGCAGGTCCACGTTGTTGAGCACCTCGACCTTGTAGGGCGTCCAATACTCGAACGGTCCGAAGAAGTTCCAGTTGGGCCCGCGAAGGAACGTGCCCAGGATAATCAGGGTGATCCAGAGTTCGAAAAACCCGAACTGGTAGACGAGGTAGCTGAACTTCCGCTCCTCGATCGAATAGTAGCCGTTGCCCTTCTTGTTGAAGTCGAGGTAGGGCATCGCCATCAGGCCGAAGACGACCATGCTGGGCAGCACAACGCCCGCATACCAGGGATCGAAGTAGACGAGCATCTCCTGCAGACCGAGGAAGTACCACGGGGCCTTCGACGGATTCGGCGTTTTGACACTCGAGGCCGGTTCCTCGAGAGGCGCCTGAAGAAAGATCGCCCAGACGAGCAGGAAGGCGGAGACGGCCACCATGCAGATCAATTCCGTGTAGACCAGATCGGGCCACACAAGCACCTTTTCGTCGTTGATTTTCTCCATGGGCGGGAGCCCCTTGGCAATCCGCTCGTCGTTTACCACGGCCTGGCTGGTGGCAACCCAGGTGAAGAATGCCAACATAAAGATCAGCCCTACGATCGGCACGTTATCCGCCTTCATCACAATCGAGGCGAAATTCTCGTCGGCCATCGACAGCCCCATGATCACGAGAGCCACGTTGAGGACGGTCCAGGCCACCATGGGCTTCACGAAGAACTTGCGGAACACGAAAAGCACCGTAAACAGCGCCGTTGTGCCGAGCGTGTAGAGCACAGGACCGGACAACTTATTGACGAGCATCCGAACCGAAAGCGGCAGGGACGGCACGAGCGACGCCGACCCGGAGAGGGCAAGGCTGGCGAGGACCATCATCACGCCGGCCACGACCGCCCAGGTGATGGCCCAGCCGGGCTGGTTTTTTCGCCGCCAGAGGATCAGAGCGGCCACGCCGTTCATGATCGCAATAAATGTGTAGTAACCGCCGAGAAACCCGGCGACGTCCTTCAGAAAAAAGCCGTTTGAGTGCATGGGATTCGACTTACAGCGGGCCGCTGATGCCGCCGTCCTTTCGCACGCGCCAGAAGTGGATTGCCAGCAGCAGCGATGTCGCCAGTGGAATGGCGATACAGTGCAGCACGTAAAACCGGTTGAGCGTCTCTTCACCGACGAACCGGGCACCGAGCAGGCCGAAGCGGGCATCGGAGCCGTCGGTGATCATGTCGATCCCGCCGATCGTGAGCAACTGCTGGCCCGGCCCTTCATACCCCAGGATTGGCGTGGCACGGGCCATGTTCGAACCGACGGTGATGGCCCAAATGGCGAGTTGGTCCCACGGCAGCAGATAGCCGGTGAAGGAGAGAAGCAGCGTGAGCAGCAGCAGGATCACGCCGATCACCCAATTGAACTCCCGCGGCGGCTTGTAACTGCCCGTCAGAAAGACGCGGTACATGTGCAGCCAGGTCGTGATCACCATCGCGTGAGCCCCCCAGCGGTGCAATTCCCGCAGGATGCCGAGGCTCGTCACGTCCCGAAGTGCCAGGATGTCGTTGTAGGCCCATTCCAGCGTGGGCCGGTAGTAGAACATCAGCAACACGCCGGTGACCGTTTCCACCAGGAACAGGAAGAACGTTACGCCACCCATGCACCACGTGAACGAGAGGGCGATGCCCTGCTTCTTGATCGAGACGGGATGAAGGTGGAGAAAAAAATTGGTCAGCATCACCACGATCCGATTCCGCCGATCAAGCGGCATCGGGTGTCGGAAGATGCTCTTCCAAATCTGAGAGTTGCGGATGGTTTCGCCGATGGCCATAGGATGAACTTTGTGTGGGGACTGCTATCCCGTTCTCTCGTGTGCGGAATGACTTGTTAGACCGTGACGTATGAATCGGAATCGGCCCACTGGCCAAGCTCTTCCTGAAACGCCTTGCTCTTGTCGATTTCCAACTGGCCGTCGTCCGAGATGCGGATCGCATACCGCTCCAGCGGGCGCGGAGCCGGCCCCTCGAAATTGACGCCGTCCTTATAAAACCCGCTGCCGTGGCAGGGACATTTGAATTTCTGCTCCGCCTCAAGCCAGTTGGGCGTGCAGCCCAGATGGGTGCAGACGGTCTTGAGGGCGTAGATCTGCTGCTGCCCTGCAAACTCACCATTCACGACCCAGACGCCGTACTGTGGGACGAACTTCGTCTCAACCTTGCCGGCCGGGAAGCCCTCCTTGAAGCCCACCTTGAACCGGCTTGGCGGTTCGGCGAGCACGTTGGGGAACATGTATCGGGCAAGGCCGAGCGTGAACAGGCCTCCGGTGACCGAGAGTGCCGTGAACCCCATTGCCATGAACGAACCCATGGCGATTTCAAGAAAACCGCGACGGTCTTCTTCGCCATCCTTTTTGGCAGCAGCCTTGGCGGGGCGAGCCGGCATCGCCGGAGCCGTGCGGACAACAACGGCTTTTTCGGCCGGAACAGCGACCGCTTTCGGCTTCGCGGCAACAGCCTGCAGTTTTGCCGCGACCTCGGGAGCCTCGGCTTTACTGACAGGCCCGGGCTTCGCACCGCCGCGGGCGGCAGCCAGAATGCTCGCCGTGTCGCGTTGCACGCCTGTTTTCGGCGCCGATGCAGCCGCAGCCTTGGCGGCTGCTGGGGCGGCGGCCGGCTTCGCAGCCGGTTTTGCCTTCTCGGCAGCGGCGGCCGGCTTCGGCTTCACAGCCACAGCCCCGCCTTCTTCGTCTCCATCGGCCGACTTCTTGGCGCGGGCAGCGGCCAGAATATCGGCCACGCTGGGCCGGGCCCCGCCCGCAGCCTTAGCAGCTGCCGGCTTCGGAGCCGGCTTCGCCTTCGGCGCGGCCTGAGCCTCAGCCGCTGGAGCCGCATCCGGCTCGGCCGCTGATTCTGTTGCCGGGCCGCTGGGCTGAGCGGCACCGCCGCCGCTTTTGGCCCGCGCGGCTGCCAAGATCTCCGCCACCGTCATTTTCTTCTTGTCAGCCATCCAATAGCCTCGTCAAAGGTCTATGCCAGATGTGCCAAATGGGTTGTCTGAAACCGGCCTCACGTGCCGACCCAAGACGCACCAATTCGCACAAAAAGCTGGTTTCGGCCGTGATTGGCAGAGTTCGTGATTTTTTTCACGAACTTCATCTTAAACTGTATCTCTGCTGGCTGTGCTGTCAACGTCGATTGCGAGGGTTCTGCTGAAATCCCGTGCAAATGGGCCATGGTTTCATGGACGCGGGAGTGTGGAAGCAGGGCCGGAACTCTGGATACGGCTTGAACCTGTCCGACCCGTGCCGTCACAATCCCATCCCGTGTACGCGAAACCGTCCCGTGCATGCCAGACCGGCCCCGCTTCCGAGGCCTTTGAAATAATACGCCAGTCGCCCTTGCCCACCAGCCCGAACTCGCCCACATCCGGCGTTCCGTGCCCCGGCATGGAACGCCTGACTTCCTCGCCCTGACTTCCTTGAAAGGACCTCGCCCCGTGCCAGCATCTCGCAGCCCGACCGCAGCGACATCGCGTCGTGTTTTGGTGGTCGGAAGTGGCGGGCGGGAGCATGCGATCGCCTGGAAACTGTCCCGCGACGGGGCCGAGGTGCTCGTCGCGCCGGGCAACGCCGGCACGGCGGCCGTCGCGGAGAACGTATCGATCGCGGCCAACGATATTCCGGCACTCGTGAAGCTGGCGCTATCGAGACAGATCGACCTGACCGTGGTGGGGCCGGAAGCTCCGCTGGTCGCCGGCATCGTCGATGCCTTCGAGGCCGCGGGCCTACGGATCTTCGGCCCGACGGCGAAGGCCGCGCAGCTCGAGGGCAGCAAACTGTTCTGCAAGCAGATCATGCACCGGGGCGATGTCCCGACCGCGATGTTCCGCGAGTTTCGCGGCGTGGCCCGAGCCCGCGAGTATCTCCAGGCCCGCGAAGATATGCCGGTGGTCGTGAAGGCAGACGGGCTCGCCGCGGGCAAGGGCGTGTTCGTGTGCGACGATCGCGCTGCGGCGCTCGCCGCACTCGACAGCCTCGGTGGCGACGAGCAGTTTGCCGCCGCGACCAAGGGCATCCTCATCGAGGAACGGCTCGATGGGATCGAGGTGAGCGTGATGGCCATCACCGACGGCCGAACGATCGTCACGCTGCCGCCGCTTCAGGACCACAAGGCCGCCCACGACGGCGACAGTGGCCCCAACACGGGCGGCATGGGCGCCTACTGCCCCGCCCCGTTCGTCGATGCCGCCATGCTGGCCGACATCGAGGCCCGGATACTCGTGCCGACGGCCCACGCGATGCGACGGGCCAAGGTGCCTTTTCATGGCGTGCTCTATGCCGGCCTGATGCTCACGGCGCAGGGGCCGAAGGTGCTGGAATTCAACGCCCGCTTTGGCGACCCCGAATGCGAGGCACTGATGATCCGGCTCGAGTCGAGCCTGCTGGAGCTGTTCGACGCGGCCGTGGATCGTCGCCTCGATATGGTGGAGCCGCCGCGGTGGCGAGCCGGGGCGAGCGTGACGGTGGTGATGGCATCGGAGGGCTATCCGGGAGCGGTCCAGAGGGGCCGCGCCATCCGCGGACTCGACGCTGCCGCCAGAGTGCCTGATGTCGAGGTGTTCCATGCCGCCACACGGGCTGCCGATGGCAG
Organism: Planctomycetaceae bacterium; assembly: GCA_947459185.1. GTDB lineage: Bacteria > Planctomycetota > Planctomycetia > Pirellulales > UBA1268 > CAMCQY01. The sequence goes on from CANHCU010000039.1 coordinate 22,633, forward strand.
CGTGCTGAGCGACGGCGGCCGGGTGCTGGCGGTGACGGCGGTCGGCCCCTCACTCGCCCGGGCAAAACTGCAGGCCTACTCGGCGGTGAAGGAGATCCGCTGGCTGGGGGCATGGTGTCGCAAGGACATCTCCGACAAGGGTCTGGCCCACGAGCGGGAGCAGCTGGCTGCCGAAGCGGCGGCGGTCGGGGCTGTCGGCGAGCCTGCTGAGCCCGCAGTGGAGAAGCCCGCATGAGGCTTCGCGTCGGCATCGTCGGACTGGGCAGCCAGTGGGAGAGCCGCCACCTGCCGGCGCTGCGATCCCTGGCCGACCGCTTCGAAGTCCGTGGCATCTGCGAGCAGGTGGCACACCTCGCCAAGAAGGCGGCAACCGAGCTCGGCACCGTTCCGGTTGACGGCTTCCGGGCGTTGGCCGCGCGGGACGACATCGACGCGATCCTCTACTTCGCCGATCAGTGGTATGGCGCGACGCCGATCCTCGCCGCCTGCGACCACGGCAAGGCGGTCTATTCGGCGATCTCGCTTCCCTTCGCTCCCGACGAGGCTCGCCTGCTACGACAGCGGGTCGAGGAGTCGGGAATTGCATTCATGGCGGAACTGCCCAGACGGCATGCACCGGCCACGGTGCGGCTCAAGGAACTGATCGCCACCAGGCTAGGCAGGCCGCGACTTCTCTTCTGCCACCGTCGCGTGCCGCTGTCGGGAGCCGCCGTGACCGCGCCGCCGCGCGACCGGGCCAGCGAGGCCCGCGACCTGATGGAGCTGGTGGACTGGTGCCGCTATGTGGCGGGCGCGGAGCCGACGAGCGTGGTCTCGGTGCGGCACGCCGAAGTGCCTGGTGGCGCCACCGACGACTACCAGATGATGAGCCTCGATTTCACGCCGACCGACGAGGGCACGCTGGCCCCAGGCAATGGAACACTCGCGCAGATCAGCTGCGGCTACTACATGCCGCGGCAGTGGGATGAGGCGGCGGGTTTCCGGCCGCCGGCCGCCCTGCAGGTGGCCTGCGAGCAGGGCATCGCATTCATCGATCTGCCGTCGAGCCTGGTCTGGTTCGACGGGGTAGGCCGCCATCAGGAGTCGCTCGAGAGCGAGCGGCCGGTGGGCGAGCACATGCTGCTGCAGTTTCACCGAAAGGTGACGAGCCTCGTGCGGGCCGTGAGCGGCCTCGATGACACGCTCAAGGCGATGCAGATCGTGCAGGCCGCGGCGACGAGCCAGTCGGAAGGCCGCCGCGTGCAGGTGTGATCGGGGGTTCGGCTCGCGACAAAAACCCGCCCGGATCACCGGCACAACACCGGCTCAGTTGTTGCTGAAGTCGAGCTGCTTGCCGGGCTTCACGCCGAGCGGGTTCTTCACGAACCGCTGGCGGCAGGCATCGCAGAGATCGAACCGCATCGAGCGGGCACCATCCGCGAGACCGGCAGGCAGATCCTCTTCATCGAGCCGCTCCAGCATGTCCTGCATCTCCTCGAGATGATCGGCCTCGTCCTGCTGACTGCCGCCGTCGCAACAGCCGTGGTCGGCGATGTCCTCAACGGCCGGAAACACCTCGATCTTCACGACGTGGTGTACGTCCGCATGGGTGTCAATCGGACGCTTGCAGATGTCGCATGAGTAGTGAAGCATTGGTTTCTCCGCGGGGGGAACGAGTCCGGCCATGCCTCCGCCGGGCGCGGCGTGGGCCACCGGCAGGTCGGTAGTCCACATCGTGAGTTTGCCTGCAAGCTGCGGCAAAGGCAAGCGGCAGTTCATCGCCCCACGGCAACTATTTGGCAGGGAGGGAACCGGGCGACTAGACTCTGTCGAGGTGTTGGGTGCCCATCGAGGAACTGCCATGTCTGCTCCGATGATGCCCGCCGCAATCGCTCCCGGGACGCTCGGCCTGAGCGTGCTCGTGCTGAACCGTTCGTTCGTTGCGGTGCACATCACCAACGTCCGCCGGGCGATCACCCTGCTCTTCCGTCAACTGGCGGAGGTGGTGCATATCGAGGAAGGGCAATATGCGGCCCACTCGCTCGACTCGTGGCGGGAGCTTTCCTCACTCCGCTCGGCCTTCCGGGCCCCCGACGAGGACTGGGTGCGGGCGGTCGGCTACGACCTCCAGGCCCCGCGCGTGATCCGGCTCGTCTCCTGCGACCGGGGGCCCCGGCAGGGCCTGCGGTTCAACCGTCGCAACGTCTTCGCGCGGGACGGCAACCAGTGCCAGTATTGCGGGAAACACTTTCCCACCAGCGAACTCTCGCTCGACCACGTCGTGCCCCGCAGTCGCGGCGGCATCACGAGTTGGGAAAACATCGTCTGCGCGTGTGTGGCCTGCAACGTCCGCAAGGGCGGCCGCACGCCGCCCGAGGCTCGGATGAACCTCGTGCGGCATCCGGTGAAGCCGAAGCGGAGCCCGCTCCTCACCGTCAAGCTTGGCAACCCCAAGTACGAGAGTTGGAAGAGCTTCGTCGACAACGCCTACTGGCTTGTCGATCTGCGCTAGACTATCGCAACACGCATTCCCTCGCTGGCGCTTCGGGCTTGCATGGGAACGCCGGGACAACAAACGCTTGCATCGGAGTGGGGCGGCAACCGCCTCTCATCCAAGCCCGCAGCGCAAGCAAGGGAATCCCCGGGTCTCACCGCGGGCTGTGCCCAGCGTGAAGTCAGCAAATCGGATCTTTTTTCTCGGTGATGACCGGGGACACCGGTGCCAACTCAGCGTTGAGTTCCTTGAAATCCTTCCATTCGCTGGGCAGGTTGTCCTCGTGGAAGACCGCCTCGACCGGGCACTCCGGAACACAGGCCTCGCAGTCGATGCACTCGTCGGGGTGGATGTAGACCATCTTGTCACCCTCGTAGAAGCACTCGACCGGGCAGACCACCACGCAGTCGGTGTATTTGCAGGCGAAACAGGGTTCGGCGACAACGTGCGTCATGGTTGGGGCTCCTTGAAATGGGATGGTGAGAAGCTGGGTTGAGAGTCTGGATTGAGGGTCTGGTTTTGAATGGGAACCGGGGACGTTTTGAACGGCGGCCGGAGGCTTGTCAAACTGTGCTGAATGCGCGGAATCGTAGGGGGAGCCAGCGGCCCTGTCAACGATTCAGAAATCGGCGATTTTCCACCGTTTCATGAGTCGAGACACTCCCGCTCTTGGTTGCGGTAGCCTGCGGGCCCTATGATTGGCGTTGTCGGGGCAATACTCCAGTCACGGTACTGCGTTCTCTGCCGCATTTCCTGCGGCGCGCAGGCCGCGGATGATCGCGAGGTCGTGCCGTGACGTTGGCTGTGACGACGATGGACTCTCCGCCCGCAACCGGCTCGATACAGCAACCAGATCGCAGCCACCCCCCGACGGAGGCGATCTTTTCGCCCGAGGATCGGCAACTTATCCAGGAGTGCCTCGAGGGCCTTCCGACGGCCTGGGATGCATTCGTCGCCCGGTTTGGCGGTCTGCTCGCCTTCGTCGTCGATCGCACCGCTGCCCAGCGGCGAATGTCCCTCACGCCGGCCGACCGCGATGACCTGCTCGCCGACATCCTGCTCGAAATCCTACACCACGACGCCGCTGTGCTCCGGGGTTTCGCGGGCCGCTCGAGCCTGGCGACCTATCTGGCCGTCGTCGCCCGCCGCGTTGCCGTCCGCTGTCTGACCAGGCTGGCTGAAAAAACACATGGCAGACGGCCGCTCTCCGACGGGCACGCGCCAGCCCGCGGCGACAACGGCCAGGCTCAACTGGCAGACCGCGAGCAGGTGGAGCGGATGCTCAGCGGACTTGACGAGACAGAGGCCAAACTGGTGAGGCTCCATCATTTGGAAGGCCGGAGCTACGGCGAGATCAGCCGACTCACCGGCATGCCGCTGGGGTCGATCGGTCCTGCCCTGGCACGGGCGCGACAGAAGATGAAGCTGAAGTCAGACGAGCCCGAGTAGCCACCGAGTCGTGTCGGCGGCATAGACTCGCGACGCTTTCGTCCGCCGCCTGAAACGGCTCAGCGCGGCCCAACCGGACTGATCACCACCGATGGATCGGCAAGATCGACCGGTGTGTAGCCCTCGTAGGCAGGCATCTGCCAGAGCTGACCGGGATCGGTCGACGGCATGTTTGTGGAGATGGCCGCCAGTTCCAGTTGGAACTCGATCCCCGACGCCGGCCACGACACCTCCACGAATCGCGGCAGGGCCGCCCCCGAGTGCGGATCGACTCGGTGCTTCGTGGTGCGGCAGCTCGCCAGCCGTTCGCCCGCGGCCGTGAACAGGTGCTGCTCGATCACGAGCCCCGTGGTGCCGTCGAGAATCGTTGACTTGAGCAGTTCGCCGTCGGCTCCGGTCGCAGCGCCCGCCGCCTGCGTGATGCGACTGCGAATCTCGACCCGGCCATCGGGCAAGGGAACCGGCCCTTCATGACGGTCTTCAGGACGGAAGTTCACAAGCCCCAAAAGCTCGGGCATCCAGTCGGCGCGGATGGGCAGGAGACGCCGGGCGGACGACTGGTCGTATTGATCGTGGCGGCAATGGAGCATCATCGGCGGCTGATGGCGGCGAATCCAAAGCCAGAAGAGATCGTCGTTGCTGCCGATGTCGAGTTCGCTGCCGGTGACGGCGGTCTGGGCGCGGAGGCGGAAGCGACGGGGCGGCTCACAGGCCACCTGCGCCGACAGCCGCGGCACGCCGGGCACGATCAGCACCGCCTGCGGTGCCATGTAGCTCCGCACCCGCTGCGTGTTGTCGTGAACGGTCGCGATAATCTGATCGAGCGTAGGCTGCGCAGGCAGCGTCCGCGGCAGCGGCATCGTGCCTACCTGATAGCCCCGGATGGCCTGTGGGCAGGCGGCCCCGGTAGAGGCCAAGGCAGCCACCACGACCGCAAACGCCACGGCCCGCGAAGCGGCAAGGCTGGAGGGAACGCGGTTCCGCGACGCGGCTGTGGTCATGCGGCACCTCCGCTCCAGAGCAGCGCCGTCAGCCGCTCCTCGACCCCCGGGACAGTGGCCTCCTGAGCCGACACAGCCCGCACGCGGTATTCGCGGTCGCGTTTGCGGCAGGCCAGGATCAGGTCGGGCACTCCATCGCCCGCCCGCTTGTCGTCTTGGTCAGGGCCATGCCGATCGACAAATCGCACAGCGCGGCGGCGGACGAGCTCGAGCGCTACGAGGTAGCGGAGGGCCGCATCGGCCTCGCGTCCCTCGAGTTCCTCCAGCACGTCGAGCAGCACGTCGGCTGGCGCGAGCGTTGTGCCGGCAGCCGCGGTGGCCGGAAAGGTCGATCGCCACCAAGCCAACGTGTGGGCGGGCGGCCCGGTCCACGCGGCGGCGGCGTAATCGCGCCGGTCAAGCCTGCCTTCCGACCTGACCAGCGCCGAGACGAGCGGTTCGCCGGCGACGAAAGGGCGGCCGGTCTGCGCGCAGGCGGCGTGCGGTCGGTGGAGTTTCAGTTCCATGCATGTCACCACACGATCTCGCCGGGATGGGCCGGAGACATATAGGGATCGGGGCAGCCTGCTTCAACCCGCATCGGCCGGTGATTGCACAGGCCTCGGCGGGCTGGGAAGGCTCGGCAGGCTGGGAAGGCGGTGGCCGCCGGGGCTTTATGGGAACGGGAATCCCCCGGCTTGCGCCGGGGGCTTTTATTCCCATTCAAGCCCAGAGCGCCAGCGATGGGATCGGTTGCCCATTCAAGCCCGGAGCGCCAGCGATGGGATCGGTTGCCCATTCAAGCCCGGAGCGCCAGCGATGGGATCACCTCTGTTCACCGCGGACCCAGCAGCAGGTCGGCCACGTCGACCAGACCGTCGTCGTCCTGCCTGCCAACGATCTGGTCGGCCGCCGCGAGCACCTCCGGCTGGGCGTTGCCCATCGCGATCCCGAGGCCAGCCGCGCGAATCATCGGCAGGTCGTTGACGTCGTCCCCGACGGCGCAGATCTCCGCGGCGTCGATGCCCCACTCCCGTGCCAGCGACATGACTCCCGACCATTTCGTCACGCCGACCGGAGCGATCTCGCACATCCAGTTGAGATACCGCGGACTGCGAATCGTGTGCAACGAGAGCTGGCCTGGAAAGCCGGCGTGGAGCGATTCCTCGAGGGCGAGCATGGCGCGATGGGGCCCCATGGAGAAGCCCGCGAACACGCCCGACGGCACTGTGCGGTGGAGGTCGGCCGCAACGCACGCCAGATCCCGGTTGCGTTCGAGGTATTCGGCGAGGCCCAAGACACCCCGCTCCGCATCCCCTTCCGGCGTCGGAGCGACGGTGAGGCTGCGGCAGTGAAAATCGAAGCCGTCGGCGAAGCTGTCTGAATAGAGCACCGGCTCATGGCCGGCTGCCACGATCTCAGCGACTACACCCTCGAGCACGCCCGGGCCGAACTCCGCGCGGGCGAGCGTGGCATGGTCTGATGCCCTTTTGATCAGCGCGCCCGACGCGGTGATCAGCGGGTCTTCGATGCCGAGCCGCGCGGCCACCGGGAGCGTGTCGCGGTAGCGGCGGCCCGTCGCCAGCACGACCCGGATCCCGGCAGCCCGGACACGGGCGACGGCGTCGCAGGTGGCCTGGCTGACCTCATGGCGGCTGTTGGTAATCGTGCCGTCTACATCGAGCACGAGGAGTCGCATCTGTGGGGCCGCGACGGTGTCCGGTTTCTCAAGCATGCCCCGTATGCTACATCTGCTGAACCATGAGCGACACTGCGAATCCCTCCGACGTGCCCTTCACCGCCGTGGCGAAAGCCGGGGCGATCCCGGCCGGGCAGGGACGTGTCTTCGAGGTGTCGGGCCGACTCGTGGCGGTCTTCTTTGACGGCGAACACTACTCTGCCATCGACGACCTCTGCCCGCACATGGGGGCTTCGCTCGGGTCGGGCCCGATGACCGACGGGTGCGTGACCTGCCCCTGGCATGCCTGGCGGTTTCGGCTCAGCGATGGCGCCTGGTGCGACAATCCGCAGCTCAGGGTCGATGTCTTCGAGGTGCGGGTCGCGGGCGACATGGTCGAGGTCCGCGTGCCGCCGGCGAAGCCCGTTGAACTGCCGACATCGAGGCCGCGATGACGTGTCAGTGATGGTTCAATTCGGACCGATCACGATCGATTCGCCCGGCGTCAGCACCCGCGCGTCGGCCAGTCTTGCGGCGTGCACTCGTTTGGCCCAGGCGGCCGCGTCCTGCTCGATGGGCGGCCAGGTGCCGTAGTGGCTCGGTAGCACGATCCTCGGCGCAAGCAGTCGGATCGCCTCCAGTGCATCATCCGGGCCCATCGTGAACAGGTCGCCGATCGGCAGCACCGCCACGTCGATTCGCTGGCCGTCGTGCGGCCTTCCGATCCGCGCCATGTCGGAAAAGAGCGATGTGTCGCCAGCGATGTAAACCCGCAAGCCGCCGACATCGAGCACCCAGCCGGCGGGATTGCCGCCATAGGTGCCATCCGGCAGGCTCGAGGAGTGATGGGCGATCTCCATCTTCGCCGTGCCGCCAGGCACGGCCACGCGGCCGCCGATGTTCATAGGCTGCACCGCTTCGACCCCCTGCGTGCCAAGCCATTGGCCAATCTCCCAATTGCAGAAGACACGGGCCCGCGTCCGCTTGGCAATCGCGACCAGATCGGCCACATGGTCGAAGTGACCGTGCGTGACCAGGATCGCATCGCAGGAGACCTCGGCCGCTTTCATCGAAGCGGTCGGGC
>CANHCU010000040.1 GCA_947459185.1 Planctomycetaceae bacterium
GGCAGGATGCCATGCGCAGCACCAGCAAACTGCGTTTGCCAAGAAAAAATCGCACGATGCGATGTTTTTCGTGAATACAGCTCGCTTCGGTGTCCGGGGAGCCCGCCCTCGTCCGTGAGGGGCTGCCCATGTCCCGAGAGCCGGCGTTGCTGACCAGCGCAGGCAGGATGCCGGAGCGCAGTCAGCATCGAGTGAGCGAAGGCCATGGATGGCCGTAGCGAACGTCCGGCGACGGGGCACGGGCAGTCCCGAACCGTCGCACAGTATGCAGATCCCGTCGCTTGCGCTCAGGGCTTTTATGGAGCCCGCCCTCGTCCGTGAGGGGCTGCCCATGTCCCGAGAGCCGGCGTTGCTGACAAGCACAGGCAGGATGCCGGAGCGCAGTCAGCATCGAGTGAGCGAAGGCAGGATGCCGTAGCGAACGTCCGGCGACGGGGCATGGGCAGCCCCGAACCGTTGGCCGTGCCGAGCCGTCAGTCACTTCCGCTTTCCGCGGAAGAAGGTGGTCAGCAGCTGGCCGCATTCTTCGGCGAGCACGCGGCCGGTGTGGTCAACGCGGTGATTCAAACGGGGGTCTTCGAAGAGGCGGTAGAGCGATTCGACGGCGCCAGCCTTGGGGTCAGGCGCGCCCCACACCACGACAGGCACGCGGGCCTGCAGAATCGCGCCGGCGCACATCGGGCATGGTTCGAGCGTGACGTAGAGCGTGCAGCCCTCCAGTCGCCACGACCCGAGCGCCGCCGCGGCCTGCGTGACCGCGATCATCTCGGCGTGGGCGGTGGGATCGGCAAGTTGTTCCCGCTGATTATGGGCGCTCGCGATCACCCGACCGGCTGCGACCACGATCGCGCCCACCGGCACCTCGTCCTCGGCGGCTGCGATCCTCGCCTCCTCGAGCGCCAGCCGCATCCACCGAGCATGCGTCTGCTCCCCGGTCAGGCCTTGCCCGAAAGCGGCGAGCAGATCCTCCATCGAGTCGTCCGGAAACGGCAGTTCGTCGGGAAGCATGGTAGGTCTTGGGGGGAATTGTTCTGCAGACCGGCCGCTTGGCGGAGGCTGGCCGCACTGTAGCCGCCCTGCGCCGGAGACTACAAACGGCCGATCAACGTGGCTCATTTGGGGGTGGGCAATCCATCGGGTACGATTCCGTCACTTCACGCCCTCATTCTCCAGGAATGTCCCATGGATCCGACCCTGCTCCTGCTCCGCTGGGCCCATATACTCGCCGCCATCGCGCTGATGGGAGGTCTTGTGTTCACCCGATTCGCACTCGTGCCGGCGGTCTTCGACCTCGATGCCACCACACGGGACAGGATCCACGACGCGGTCCGACGCCGTTGGCTGCCATGGGTCATCGCCGCGATCACGGTGCTGCTGGCGAGCGGCCTCGCAAACTTTCTCCTCTTCAACGGGCGAGTCAAGGCAGAAGGCTGGGCCGATGGACAGTGGATGCGGCAGACCAGCTATCACGCGTTGTTCGGTGCGAAGTTTCTACTGGCGCTGGTGGCCTTCTACTTTGCCAGCGCGCTGGTCGGTCGCGGAGAGGGCACGCAGTGGGTGCGGAACGACCGCGCCAAGTGGCTCTCCGTCACGCTCGGGCTGGCTTTGGCAATCGTGCTGCTCTCTGGCTGGATGCGGCAGCTCCACACGGGCCCGAATCAGATCGAAAGCGGTGGCGTGGGCATGCCTTCCGGCACGTCCCGTGGCGATGGTGAGAGAGGAGTCGACTCGGATGAGGGATCGGATCGATCCGCCAACCGTTATCGAGATGGCAGGGCGGGGTCGGTCTTTCGCGACCCTGCCGCAGGTGGTTCCGAGACCGCTCCGGCGACCGCCCCGGCACAGTAGTGGGGTGACGCTGGAACGTACGGACACTCATCATTTTGATCATAGTGCCTCACTTCGTGGAGTGATCGCGATGGACAAGAAGGAAAAGAAGCGGCTGGAGGTTCTGCAGCAGAAGATCTCCAAATTGCAGCAACTGCTGACCGGCGCGAAGAAGCAGCCTGACGATCCCGCCGAGGTGCCGCGGCTTGAGAAGGAACTGGCCGCCGCCCACGCCGAACTGGCAGCCCTCAAGAAGGCCTGAGGCGGAAAAACTCGGGGAGTGACTCGCACGCACGGCTGGCCGTTGGTGCTATCCTGTTGAATGCTGCCCGGACTGCCGGCATCGCACCGCGGCGAGCAGCTCCCACTGCAGATTCCCCCCCATGGCCGCTCCCGGATTCTTCTCCCGGTTTTTTGGTGGGAAGCCCCGTGTCGATCTCTGGCGCCGTTACGAACGGATGCGGGAGAGCGTGACCGGCACGATGTCGCAGTTTTACAAGGTGCGCGACATCGGCACCGGCGAGTTGCGGGGCTTGAAGATCATCGACAGCGAGAAGACCGCCCCCGTGGAGGGCCGCTACCGTGGATTGAAAAAGCCAGGTGAGGGCGAGATCGGCTCCCACATCGTCGGACCCAACATCGCCAAGACGCTGGAGTGGGGAGAGTCAACTGCCGGCGAGTCCTACATCCTGATGGAGTTCCTGCCGGGCACCGTGCTCCATACGGTCATGTCGGCCCGAAAGGCCTTTGCACCGGCCCAGCGACTCGATCTCGTGCGGCAGGCGGCTGTAGCAATCGCAGCGGTGCATCAGGCAGGGTTCATCCACCGGGACATCTGCCCGCGAAACCTGATGCTGTGTCCCGATGGCCGCCTCGTGCTGTTTGATTTCGGACTCACCGTGCCCGACAAGCCGGCCTTTCTCCAGCCCGGAAACCGCATCGGCACGCCGAGTTACATGGCTCCGGAAGTGGTTCGCCGGCGCCCCATCGACAAACGGATCGACATTTTCTCCTTTGGCGTGACCGCCTACGAGATCTGCACAATCGACATGCCTTGGCCGCGGGCCGCGGGCGGCAAGGCGGCCCTGCGGCACGACTCTCCACCCCGCGATATCCGTGAGTTCTGGCCCGAGATTCCGGCGGCCCTGGCCTCCGCCATCATGGCGTGCATCGCCGCGGAGCCCGACCATCGCCCCCCATCGATGGAGAAGTTCCTTGAGCGGATCGCAGCCGTCGCCATCTAGCGTCGCGGGCCACAAGCGATCCAGAGCGTGTTTCCCGTTCCCGCGGCTCGGCGTCGCCGGGGTTTCACGGGAAGGACTTGAAGCCGGGGCACGTGTTTTCTAATCTCTGGGGGTGCGGATCGGGCAGCATTCCCGGCCGACTGCCAGCTGCTCTATCCCGTTTTCGAGAAGGATTCCCGCCGATGACCATGGACAAAAGCCTCCGCGTACGTAAGGGATCGTCCAGCGCCCGAGGCGTGCTCTCCCGTGGCGAGCGGATCATCAAGCTCAAGGAGCAGGAGCGGTGGGAAGACGGCCGCAGCCCGCTGGGCCTTCCCAAGGTGCGGGTCGTGAAGACCGCCATGAAAAAGAAGAAGGTCAAGAAGGAAGAGGGCGACACCCCGGCCGCTGGTGGCAAGGCCGCCGCAGGCAAGAAGAAGTAAGCGGTTTCGCTTGACTTCTCTCTCTTGGCCCCTCGCTCTCTTGGCCCCTCGCTCTCTTGTTCCCTTCTCCCCCGTTCTCGCCTGACGTTTCGCTCGTGACATTTCTCCATTGGCTGGGCGTCTAGGGCAATCGCAGCGATGCCGCGGCTGCCTGCCCCGACGCAATTACCTGCGGGATGCCAACGCCTTCGTAGGCCGCCCCCGCCAGGGCCAGGCCGCGATGGCCGGCGACGAGTCGCTGGATGTTCTCGACACGGTCGGCATGGCCCAACGTGTATTGCGGCATCGCCCCGAGCCACCGATCGATCTGCACGATCTGTGGCGCACCTCGAACTCCGAGCACGTCCCGCAGCTCCGCGAGCACCAGCGGCAGCAGCGATTCGTCGTCAAGCGTTGCGGTCTCCGGATCAAGGGCCCCGCCCACGAACGTCCGTACCAACACCGAGCCGGCCGGCGCACGGCCCGGAAACTTTTGGCTTGAAAAACTGATGGCCAGGATCCGTCGGCCTTCGCGGCGCGGCACCACCAGTCCGGCGGCGTCGAGCGGATGGGCGACGTCCTCTCTGGCGAATCCCAGCGACACGATCGCCGAGCCGGCATATTCGATGGCAGCCAGAGCGGTCGCCAGCGTCGGATCGCACGGACGCAGCAACTCAGCCGCCTTGATCGAGGGCACTGCCACGATGACGGCATCGGCCTCGATCGTGGCGGGAAGGCTGGTGGCTGCGGCGGCTGCATCGTTTCCCGCGCCGCGGAGCGAAACCTCCCAGACATGGTCGGGCCGCTGCCGGACGCCGGTCGCGGAGGCTGTGATGAACTGCACGCCACGCGACTGAAGCTGGTCGGCAAGCCGCTGCGGCAGGGTTTCCATGCCGGAGGCCAATGTCAAAAACTGGCCGTAGCGGGCTCCGGCAGCCTGTGTGGCTTCCATAACAGCCCGGACCCGCTTCCGTTCCCCAGCCCAGAGACTGCCGTCGCGGACTTCCATGGCGAAGAATTCCGGGCAGGCCGCTGCCATGCTGAGGCGGGCCGGATCGGCCGTCCAGATGCCGGCAGCGAGTGGCTGCACGAGCCGCTCGAACGCCTCGCGACCCAATCGCCGAACCGCGAACCGTTCGAGCGACTCATCGGCCACATCGCGGCTCCTTGCCGGAACGAACCGTTCGCAGAGCAGTCGCAGCCGCCCGACTGGCGACAGGAGCGGCGTTGTGAGGATGCTTTTTGCGAGCCCCGGAGCAATCAGCCGGAATCCAGCAGGCACGGGCTGCGCGCGGCCATGGTGGAGGATCAGGGCCCGTCGCACCCGAGGATCGACACCGATGAGTTCACCCGCGAGCCCCACGCGTTCGACGAGCGCAACCGCTTCCGGGCGGGCGGCCAGAAAACTGTCGGCTGATCGCTCGATGAGCCAGCCGTCGCGGCGGATGGTCGCCACCACACCACCCACGCGGCCGGTCGCCTCGATGAGCGTCACCCTCCGCGGCCCGGCACTGTCTGCCCCGGCGTGCTTCGGCCGCTCGTTCAGCAGTGCCTCAGCGGCGGCCAGACCGGCCAGTCCGCCACCGATGACGACTCCATGCTGCGGACAGAGATTGTTCATACCCGACCAGCATGCGCTGGAAACGCCGTCAAAAAAAGGGGGGAGCAGGGTCACACTGCGTCGGATGCGAGAGTTGGGGAGGGTAGCCGATTCCGATGCGAATGCGGCGTCATCTGCTCTGGACGCTGCGAATCCCGCTCCCTACCCTCCCGCGGCCCTTAGGGCGTTTGCTGTTCGCAACCAAGGAGGATCTTTTCGTGGCCACGCTGCGGTGCCTGCCTCTCATCGTCTCACGATCGCTCTCTATCATCGCGGCTGCCGTCGCGCTGACCGGTGTCGTCCTCGCGGATGAAACCAACCGTCCTGAACCTCCGCGGGCGATCATGCGGCTGCCTCGATGGATCGAGTCGATCGGCGAGCCGGCCACCAAACGGAAGGCTGAGCCACAGACGATGGCGGCCCCGACCCTGAAGGCACAGGGCACCAGCAACGATCAGGGCAGCAGCATCAATCAGGGCGGCACCGCCCGACCCGCAGCCCCGCAGGCCACCGGCCCCATAGCGACCGTGAAGACGCCGATGGCCGTCGCCCCGACTCAGCCGGCGGCCGAGCGGACGATGCCGCCGGTCATGGACGTCGCCACGCCTACCTATCGCGCCGAGACCAGGCCGGCTCAGGCCGTGCTGCGTGCCGAAGACCAGCCGATGGCACAGCCGGCCGGCCGACAGACGGCCGAATGGACTGAACTGGTTCCCACCGGAGCTCCGGCGGCGAGCCCGGCCACGACCAATGCCGCCGAGGAATCGACGGGCAAGGCGGGGCTGGGCCCCGAGGCGAGCGTGCTCAAGCGTTGGCTGACCGACAAGGTGAGCGGGCTGCCCAAGCCGACCGTGAAGCCGCCGGCTTCGCTGGCCGGTGCAGTCACCACGAAAACGGATGCCACGACTTCGGACGCTGCACCGGCCGACGCGCGCCGTGTGCCAGCCGAACTGCCGGTCGCCGACCGACCAATCAAGACCACGGTCACCGCGCCGGTTGCCGCGACCCCCGACGAGATGCCCACGCTCTCGATCGACCCTGCCAGCTTTCGCGGTGTCCATCCGGGCAAGACCACGGGTGACGAATTACGGGCCGGATGGGGAGCGGGCGAACCGTTCACCCGGGAAGACGGCACACGCGGATTCTTCTGGAAGATCGAGCCCTTCGAGCGGGTTGAAGTCACGCTTGACGGCGATGTCGTGGCAGCGATCCGCATCAAGTTGGCCGAGCCCGTCGCCGTTGGCGACCTCGCCAAACAGTTGGAGATCTCCGACCTGCGCACCGTGTCGATCCTCGACGAACAGGGCGTTTCGATCGGCGAGGTGTTTCCGGAGCGCGGCGTGATCTTCAGCGTGAAGCCTGGCACCCAGTCGGCCACCGCGGTGATGATCGAGCCGCTCGACCCCGAGTCGTTCGTGCTGCGTGCCGAGGGCGAGATCGATACCTGCAGCGCGTTCGCCGTGGCTGACCTTCAATACGCCATTGAAATCGACCCCAGGCACCTCCGTGCCCACCGGCTCCTGATGGTGCTGATGTGCGAACAGGGCAAATGGCAGCACGCGTTGCGATTGGCCGAGGCAGCCGAGCAGATCGATCCCTCGGACGTCTGGACGAAGATGAAGCACGGCGGGATTCTGCTCGCGCTTGACCATCCTGAAGAGGCCCGCGCGGTGGTGGAGGCCGTCAAGGCCACCCCCAACACACCGCCGCTCGTAACGGCACAGGTCGAGCGGCTCCTCGGCCGCATCGAACTCGCCGGCGCCACTCCCGATCACCAGAAGGCCGTGGAGCATTTTGCCGAGTCGATTCGACGGTCATCGGCACTGCTGGCCAAGCGTGCGCCCGCGGTGCAGCAGGCCGCCAGGGAAATCATGCTCGATGCCCACCTCGGCACGGCCCAGGCCATCGCCCAGGGCACCTGGCAGCAGAAGAGCCGGGTGATCCCCAAGTGGATGGCCCGCAGCGAGGCGGTCGTCGCCGAGTGCAAGGCGGAAGAGTCGGTCCAGCAGACGCTGGAACTGCAGCTCTGCCGTGGGGCACTCGCCGTCGCAGCCGGCTCAACCGACTCGTTCGAGCCGCTGCCGTGGGTGAAGCGGCTTCTGGAAGTCCGTGATCGTATGGGCGAATCGGTCAAGGACCCATGGCGTCGCCGGCAGATCGACTGGGAGGTGGGGCTTGGTCTGCTCGACGCCCTCGCCGCTGCCCAGGTGCGTGGCGATGCCTCCGACATGCTCGACAACGCGACGCTCACCGCCGCCTATCTGGAACGCGGCGGCGAACATCGTGAACTCACCGACAAAGAGCGCAAAAACGCCGGCGACCTGCTCTTCCGCATCGGCATCATGCACAGCCTACAGCGTGGCGACCATGCCACGGCGGTGACCTGGTTTGACCGGGTGATCCCGATGTGGGAGGGCAATCCGCGACTGGAACGCGACCGCGAGGCGGGACATCTCGGCGAATCCTACGTCAGCATGGCGATCTCCTACTGGCAGGTCGACCGCCGCGACGACGCCATGGCGCTCAGCCGCCGGGGCGTTGACCTGATGGTGGCCGCCGTTGATTCGAAGCAGCTCGAGGAGCGGTCGTTGGCGGTCGCCTACGGCAACCTCTCGACGATGTACGCCGAACAGGGCGACGAAACGCAGTCGCAGACCTACGCCGAGATGGCCAGCCGCGCGGAAGCCTCCGGCTCCACCGTGCGGTAGGAGTCACTGCGACACCTACAGCACGCTCTCCAAAAGCAACCGCATCTTGCGGAGTTCGGCGACCTGATCGACGTTTTCAAGCGGCGGCATGTGGGCGCACAGCGCCCGCTTGTAGCCCACTCGCTCCAGTTGGGCGTGAATTTTCCCATACTCCACGCAGCCCTGACCGATCCGCACCTGGAGCACGTCCTGCTTCGTGTCACGGAGGTGGACGTGGCAGACATACTTGAGGATCGGCTCCCACGACGCCTGCTTCTTGTGGCCGTGGATGAATTGGCTCGGATCGAGCGTGACGCCCAACCCCGGCACGTTGCGGCAGAGTGAGGCGGTCGTCTCGGCGTCCTGGGTCATCCGGCCGGCGGTGGTCTTCACCCCCACCACAACACCCAGACCCGATGCGATCGACACCATCCGTCGCAGCCGCTCGATCTCACCGTTGAAGGGGGTGCCGAGTTCGGAGGCATCGACCACCATGGTGACCACTGCCAGCGACTTCGCCAGGCGGCAGCACGCCGTGAAGCGGTCGTAGAGTTCGGGCGATTCGGGAGATGAGAACGAGATCGCCACGGGCCGCAACCGTTGCAGGTCGCTGCAGGCCGCGATCGCCGCCTCGGGATCAGCCGCCACGCCGCCTGGCTGGAGGTGCGGGCCGCCCTCGTGGACGTCGATCTCCACGGCGGTGAACTCGAGTTCCGCCAGCCGCTCCATCGCCTTCGCCAGTGGCAGATCGGGAAAACACTCGGTGCTGACACACACAAACACGTCGCCACACTCCTCTCGCACTGTTCTCGTCGCTGATTCAGGCGATCCACGGATCGAAAGGCAACGAAGTGCCCGGGAAATCGTGAATGCCAAGCGAACAGGGTAACGGGATGGGAGGAAAAATGGCAAACTGGTGATTGGTCTCTCCACAGCTACCCGCCGGAGTTTCACCATGCAGATCGAACCGATGCCATCACTGCCGCCGACACGAGTGATCCTGGAACAGGGCGGCTTCTGGGCCCGCTGGAGCACCTGGATCGCCTGGTCGATCGCTGGTATTTCGTTGCTCTCCGCACTGGCCAGCGCCGGGGCAGCGGCACAGTATTTCCAACGCGACGCGAAGGTGGTGGAGAAGTACCATTCGCTCTCGAGGATCGCGGCCGCCAAGGTGGCGATCGTTGACATCGCGGGAGCGATCATGGGGGGCAGCGGCTTCGCCCGCGCGCAGTTCGACCATATCGCCGAGGACGAGAGCGTGAAGGCGATCGTGCTCCGCGTCGATTCCCCGGGCGGCACGGTCAGCGGCAGCGACGAACTGCACTACCGGCTCGCCGAACTGGCCAAGGAACGCAACCTGCCGGTGGTGGTGAGCATGGGCGGCATCGCGGCTAGCGGGGGTTACTACGTCGCCATGGCAAACGGTGGCCGCGACGACGTGATCTTCGCCGAGCCGGCCACGCTCACCGGCTCGATCGGCGTCATCATTCCCCACTTCGATGTCTCCAAGCTGTTGAAGAAGTTCGACATCGAGGACGACTCGATCTCCAGCGGGCCCCTCAAGGAGATGCTCAGTCCCACAAAGGATCGTACGCCCGAACTGGCGGAACGCGAGCGGAAGGTGCTGCAGAGTCTGGTGGACGAGATGTTTGCCCGCTTCAAGCAGATCGTGAAGCAGGGCCGACCGAAGCTCGACGACGAGAAGCTCGCGAGCGTGGCAACCGGCCAGATTTTCACGGCCCAGCAGGCGGTCGATGCCGGTCTTGTCGATCGGATTGGATTCCTGGAGGACGCGGTCACGCGGGCGGTCGAGTTGGCGGGCCTCACGAAAGACACGGCGCGTGTCGTGCGGTATTCGAAGCCACGCGGGCTGCTGAAGGACGTGCTCGATGGCGACTTCTCAGCAGGCACGCAGGGTATGGGAGCTGGAGGGATGGGAGCCGGAGGCATGATGAGCCGCGGGGCCCTAGAGGCCTTCGCGGAGTGGACGACGCCCCGCGCCTGGTATCTCTGCAGCTGGTGGCCGGCGCTGGTGACGAGCCGGTAGCCGACCCGCGACAACGGCCCCTCGCCCAAGTTAACGCTCCACGACGGTCCGCCCCAGCGTCGCCAGCGCCGCGTGGTCGGCAGCGGTGAGCCGCGTGCCGCGGCCACGGGCGACCGCCAGTCGGCACCAGCAGTCGGCCGCCAGCAGGTCGCTGTCGTCGCCGGTCGCGTCGGCATGATGGGCCACCGCCAGCACGCTCATCAGATCGCGGACTTCGGCCGACCAGCTGCCGACGAGCAGCTGCCGCTCTGCGAGAGCCTTGCCCTGCCGGCGGATGCCCCGGTCGATGCGGACCGCCGCCGCGTCGAGCAGCCGTCGCGCGGCTGTCGCGTGATCCCGCAGTCGGCGGTCGAGGATTCCAGAATCGTCGCGGTGCGGCCGCCGGCCGAGGATCCCGATCCGCCACGCGAGCCACGCCGCCGCCCGTCTGCTGGCCGACGCGTCACGGGCGAGACCGGCGAGCGGATGGTGCTTGGCAAGACCCTTGAAGAGGGCGAGCCCGAGCAGGTCGCTCTCTCCCTCGTAGACGGTCACGGCGAAGTGGTCGTGGAAGGAGTCGCCGAGCGGATGGCCGACGAGAAAGGCGCGGCCGCCGTGCACGCCGAGGCTGTTGATCGCCCCGTCGCGCACGCACTCGCCCGCCACGACCTTCGCCGTAATCGCTTCCAGTTCGCCCGACTGCCCCGCGTCGATCGCCGCTGCGGCCCAGGCGGCGAGACTGTCGCAGGCGACGATGCCGGCGGCAATCCTTGCCAGGCGACCCTGAATGAGTTCACGGGAGGCGATCGGCTCGCCCCAGGTGCGGCGGCGCAGGGCATGGTCGCGGGCCTGCCGCAGCAGCAGCCGCAGCGTGCCGGCCGCCTGCGCGGCGAGCGTGATCCGTCCACGGTTGAGACCATGCCAGACGATCCGCATCGCGTCGGACGAGCCGGCCGGCGGCTGCAGGATGTCTGATGCGTCCACTTCGTGCCGCGTGAATTCGAGCGCCGCGTTGTGCGCATGCTTGAGCGGATGGAGACCATAGTGCCGCAGCCGAAACGTCGGCGTGTCGCAATCGGGCAGCCGCACGAGCAGCACCGTCGGTCGCCCGTCGAACTGGGCGAGCAGCTTCACGAGCCGGCCGTAGGTGGCGCCGGTGATGAACATCTTCGTGCCGGAGAGCAGCAGCCGGTCGCCCTGGTGGTCGAGCCGCGAGGATATCGCGTGCAGATCGCAGCCGGCGTCGGGCTCGGTGGCGCTAAAGATGGAGAGCGGTATGCCCTGTGCGAGGCCGGGCAGATGCCGCTCCTGCTGGCTCTCCGATCCAAATGCCGCCAGCGCCGAGACCGCACCAATCGATGAATGGATGGAGAGAAGGCCGGCGGCCGTGGGCACATCGGTGGCGACCCGCGTGACGACGCGGGCCAATTCCTGCATGGTGCAGCCCGTGCCACCAAACCGTTCCGGAACGAGCAGCCCCCAGAGCCCAGCCTCTCCGAGGGCCGCCTCCGCCGCCTGCGAGAACGTGCCGACGGGCGCGGCGGGAGCATCATCGAGAGGTGCCGGTGACCAGGCAGAGGCTGATTCCGGATTCGCGGCGTCGTACAGCCGTGACTGGCCTCGCAAATCCGCGATGGCGCAGCCCGCCCGCTCGACCACGTCAGCGACAGCAGACCGCAGCGGCTCCGCTGCCAGCGCAGCCGCCAACGAAAAGCCGGACGGCGTCGTGGCATCCGCCCGCGGCCCCCCCCACAGGCTTGCGGCGGCCCAACTGGCGCGAGTGTCCATGTTCCGTTCTCCGGATGCCGGGGTGGGGTCTGCACGCTGTGACCGGTCCGCCGACACCACCGCAACCCACGGTGGCGGCAACGGCTCGGCCGCCGCGGCAAGCTCCGTGGCAAAGTGCGCCGCGATCTCCTTCCGCCGGAGCTTCAGCGATTCGGTCGCCTCGCCGTGGGCCGCATCGAACGGCCGGCCGATCAGCACGGCCCGCCGCACCCGAAAGCCCCGGGGCAACTGCCGCTGTCGCTGCGCAATACGACGGGCGACCCACTGCAGCACCCGCGGGTGGCGCAGGGCGGCCCGCCGGCTCCAGACTCGGAGCCCCATGCGACCGATTGCCGCCCTCAGCACAGACGGTTCGGGCACGATGAGTGCGATTGGGGCCGACAGCCCATTGCCCGTTACACAGACCTGCGCGACGACGGGATCTTCCGCGAGCGCCGCCTCCACCTCGGCCGGCGGCACCTTCGTGCCCCCCGACAAGACGAGCGTATCGACGAGCCGGCCGGTAATCCGCACGTGGCCGTCGGCATCGATCGAGGCCAGGTCGCCGGTCTCGATCCATTCCGACTCGATCCGTCCGGCATCTGCAGACTGAGCGTCCGTGTCATCTCCAATCACGCCGACCGCGCGGCTGGGCGTGCGCACGAGCAGCTGGCCACGCGTGGCGGGCCTGGTGTCGATCCTCAGCTCCACGCCATCAAGTGGCGGCCCGACGGTTCCTGGCCGCGCGATCCGGGGATTGGCGAGCGTGACCACCGGCCCTGCCTCGGCGAGGCCGTAGCCCTGCACCAGCGGGAGACCGCGGGCTGAAAACGCGATCGCGGTCCGCGCCCGCAGGGCCGCGCCGCCCGACACGCAGACCCGCACGCGGCCCCCGAGCGCCGCCGACAGGTCGGGAATCCGTCCCGATTCGGCGGCGGTTTCCAACCGCTCGAAGAATGCAGGCACACCCAGCACGACGGTCGGTGGCATGACTCGGCAGGCGTCGAGCACCCGTCGGCGATCGGTGACGACATTCAGGCAGCCGCCGCGGACCAGCGCCGTGACCAGGTCGCCCGTGCGGGCCAGCGAGTGGCTCATGGGCAGCCACGAGAGCCGCACGTCGTCGGGCTCGTCCAGAAAGACTTTCGTGGAGGCGACCGCGTTGGCCACCCCCGCCCGCTGGGAGTGCATCACGCCCTTCGGCCGGCCGGTCGTGCCGGAGGAAAGCAGGATCGTGCCGACCGCGTCGGGGTCGCACGACTCGACATACCGCGCGACCTCGTCACGGAGCGCGGCGCGGTCGGCGTGCCGCCGCTGCCAGTTGTTCGACTCGAGCACGCCAGCATCAGTCACGCCGACATCAGACACGCAGTTGGAAGCTCTGCTGTGATTCGACGCAGGCCGAGGCCGGGACCGAGGCCGCGAACGCAGATCGATCGAGATCGGGATACCGGCCACGGGGCCTCCGCCCCGGACTGAACCACTCAACACAATCCCCTGCGGTGCCAGCCAGGCCAGTTGGGCCGCCTGCTCCCCGACCGTCACATCGGCATGCAGCGGCACGTGGACAACGCCCGCCAACTGGCAGGCCAGGTCGACGACGATCCAGTCGGGGCCATGCGATCCCAGATGCGCGAGCCGGTGGCCGCGGTGGAGGCCCCTCGTTTCGAGTGAGTCGGCGAGTTCGACGGACGCCGCGATCACCTCGCCCCAGGTCCACGTCCGACCGTGATCCAGGGCATCGCAGACCGCTGGCCTGTCATACGACGACTCCAGCCGCTCGAGCATCAGTGCGACGATCGATGTCGCGGCAGGGCTCGTGCCCATGCAAGCCCGAACCGCAGGCGAGGGAATTCGGTGTGTGGATTGCATTGTCCGTCGCTCGCGTGTCGGGTTTGGATAAGCGGATCTCTCCATTGCCGACACTCTCAGTCCATTCGTTCGAAGAGCACCGCGATTCCCTGTCCGAGTCCGATGCACATCGTCGCGAGGCCGACCTTCGCGCCAGTATCGCGCATCGCATGGAGGAGTGTGGTGGCGATCCGGGCGCCGCTGGCACCCAGGGGATGACCGATGGCGAGCGAACCGCCGCGGACGTTGACCTTTGCAGGGTCGAGGCCGAGCGCGTCGATGCAGTGGATCGCCTGCGCCGCGAATGCCTCGTTGAGTTCGACCAGATCGATGCCGCCGATCGTGGTGCCGGTGCGTTCGAGCAGTTTCCGCGTGGCGGCCACCGGACCGGTGCCCATCATCGCCGGTGGCACACCCACGACGGCGGTGCCAACCACGCGTGCCAGCGGCTCGAGTTCCTGCCGCCGAGCCTCGGCGAGCGACATGACGATCATCGCGGCGGCACCGTCGCTCAGCGGGGCGCTCGTGGCCGCCGTGATCGTGCCGATCTTCGGCAGGAACGCCGGTTCGAGTGCCGCGAGTTGCTCGGGCGTGCTGTCGCGGCGGATCGACTGGTCGTGGACCACCTCCATCACGCCCCCCACCTCGTCGTGGCCGATCACCGGCACGATCTCGTCCTCGAACATGCCGGTATCGGCAGCCCTCGCTGCCCTGGCGTGGCTCTCGATCGCATAGGCCTCCTGCTGGCGTCGCGCAATGCCCTGCGAGGCCGCGAGGTGCTCGGCCGTCATGCCCATCGAGAGTATGCCCCGGCTGGAACGAGTGAACACCCGCGGGTGGATGTCGATGGCGGAGTCCATTGGCAGGTGATGCATGTGCTCGACGCCGCCGACCACCTGCACGTTCTCGGCTCCCGCGGCGATGGCGTGGCAAGCCTGCGAGAGCGCCTCGAGCGATGAGCCGCAGAGCCGGTTCACCGTGGTGCCGGCCACGGTAAATGGCAGGCCGGCCATCAACGCGACACACCGCGCCACGTTGCCACCCAGTTCGCCCCGCTGCTGGGTCGCACCGAGGATCAGATCTTCGATCGTGTCGGGATCGACGCCGCTTCGGTCGACCACCGCCCGCACCACCGCTGCGGCCAGTTCGTCGCCGCGCACCCGGCGGAACACGCCGCGTTCGGCATGCGCCCGTCCGATCGCGGTGCGGCAGCAGGCGACGACGACGGGTGTGGTGGCGGGTGAGGGAGCGAATGATGGAGGCATGGTGCGTTGTTCGGGCGGGCGTTGTTCGTGTCGTGCGCTGGGTCGTGGCGTGCCGGGGGAACTCAGACGGTGAATGGCTCGTTCGCGGCGGCCATCGCGAGCAGCCGCGGAGTGGGGTGCATGCGGATGCCGAGATCGGTAAGCGGTGCGAGCCGGCGGACCACCTCCGCCGCGCCGAGTGAATTGCCCCAGGCCAACAGTCCGCCGCGGAAGGCCGGGAAGCCGAGGGCGTGGATCACGGCGAGGTCGATGTCGCGACCGTCACGGACGATCCCCTCGTCGAGCACGCGAAGCGCCTCCAGCAGCATCGGCAGCAGGAGCCGGTCGCAGATCGTCGCGTCGGTCGTCTCCCGGGCGGGGAGCGCATACGGCTTGATCAGGGCAGTCACGGCCTCATCGGGTCGATCGATCCGTGCCCGTTGCCCGCCCGTGCGGTATTGATAGAAGCCGGCGCCAGTCTTGCGGCCCAGCCGCCCCGACTTCACCATCGCCGGAATGAGCGGTGAGGCCTCGATCCGGTCGCCGTAGGCGGCGCTCAACACGAGCCCGGCATAGAAGGCGGTGTCGAGCCCGATCATGTCGTAGAGTTCCAGCGGCCCCATCGGCATGCCGAAGCCACGGGCCACCCGGTCGATCCGCTTCGCCTCGATCCCCTCGCGGAGCATCTCCACCGACTCGTGGAGGTAGGGCATCAGGACACGGTTGACGAGAAAACCAGGGCTGTCCCGCACGACGATCGGGCATTTGCCCAGCCGTTTGACGTGGGCCACGGCGGTGGCGACGGTTGCATCGCTCGTGGCCGGCCCGCGGATCACCTCCACGAGCGTCATGCGTCGAACCGGATTGAAGAAGTGGATGCCGCAGAACCGCGAGGGATCCTCGAGCGGCTCCGCCAGCTTTGCGATCGGGTTGGTCGAGGTGTTGGTGGCGATCACCGTCGTCGGCCCTACCGTCCGCTCGATCTCGGCGAGCACCTGCCGCTTGATGTCGGCCCGCTCGAGCACGCTTTCGATGACGAGATCGCATTCGGCGATCGCCGCCATCCGAGTGGCGGTGTGGAGTTTGCCCGACAGCGCGACCGCCCGGGCAGGGTCGGTTCGCTTGGTGCCGCGGTCCCATGCCGCTTCGTCGAGGATCGTGGCGACGCTGGCGGCCAGTGTCTCGGCCTGAACATCGACGAGAGTCACTGCGAAGCCGGCCCGCAGGTGGCTGGCCGCGATCCCCGCACCCATGATGCCGGCGCCGATGACGGCTGGGCGGTTCCGCGGCCCCAAATCGGACGATGCGGCTCGATCGGCATGCGGTCTGCCATCGCCTGGAGCGCTGTCGTCGAGCCCCTTATCGCGCCTGTTTCGCTCGCCCAGTCGAAACACCCGAATGAGCTGCCGCGAAACATCCGACTTCGCGAGTCTGGCAAAGGCGGTGGCCTCGAGCGTGACCGCCTCGTCGGCGGTCGTGCCGCAACAGGCAAGGATGGTCTCGAGGATGGCCAGCGGGGCGGGATAGTGGCCGCCGCTGCGGCCAAGGATCACGGCTGCCGACATCGACTCCAGAAAATCCTGCTCCTCCGCGACCAGCGTCACCGGCCTGGCCATCTGCCGCCGCCGCTCGATGTGGCTCTGTTGCGCAGCAGCGATCTCCGCCAGCCGACAGGCCGAGAGATCCGCCTGATCCGCCGGCACGCATGCATCCACCAGTCCCAGCCGTGCCGCGGTGGGACCGTCGACGTTTTCGCCCGCCGCCGTCAGTTCGACCGCGGCGGCCGGGCCGATCGAACGGGCGAGGCGAACCGTACCTCCCCAGGCCGGTAGCAGGCCCAGCTTCACCTCGGGGCACCCAATCGCAGTATGAGGAGAGTCGGTGGCGACCCTCAGATCGCAGGCGAGTGCGAGTTCGAGACCGCCGCCGAGGCAGACGCCGTCGATGATCGCCACACTCGGCCACGGCTGGGAAGAGAGCCGCGAGAAGACCGCGCGGCCCGCGGCGCACAGTCGCGTGATCTCCTCCGGGGGCATGCCGTGCAGCCGCTCAAGACGGGCGATGTCGGCCCCGGCAAAAAAGGATCCCTCTCGCGTTGACCGGATCACGATCGCCGCCGGGGGCGGTCCGGCGGCCACGCTATCGAGCGCCAGCGACAGTTCTGCCATCGCTTCCGACGTCAGCACATTCTGGGCGTGGTCTGGAACAAAAAACGACATCACGACCACCCCATCGTCCCGCCGTTCGAGCGTGAGCGAGCGGAATTGGCCTGCTGGTTTGGCTATTGGGGCCGGCATGGCAGTGGTCCCGTCTGGGCCGGTAGGGATGGTTTTCGCTTGCTCGAAACCCAAAAACCGCTAGTGTATCGGGCGTTCGCCGGAGGTGTTCAAGCCTCCGCCTGAATATCCGCCATCTTTGGGAGTCACGGCTGACCATGGAAAACGTCGCAAAGCATCGCCCCCCGTTTGCCATGCTCTTTGGGGTCTGGTTTGTGCTTGTCGCCGTGTCGGTGGTGGGGCGGCTCTGGCAGCCAGCCTTCAACGTCACGCCACTGGCCGGGGCGGCTATCGCGGCCGGGGCCGTATTCCCAAATCCGCTCGTAGCGGTCACGGTGCCGTTGGCAGCCCTTTCCATCAGCAATCTTGCCCTTCCGGGATATGGCACTTCGGCGGGCAGCCTCGTGATGGCTGCGGTGATCTACGCGGCGTTTGCCTGGCCGGTCCTCCTGGGCGGGCTGGTCCGGAGCGGCCGGCTCCTTGCGATCGCCGGCGGCGGCTTGGCCAGTTCGCTCGTGTTTTTTCTGTCCACGAACTTTGCCCACTGGTGCCTGAGCCACGACTACCCTCATACAGTGGCCGGTCTGCTCGCCTGCTACACGGCCGGGCTGCCCTTTTACCGTTGGATGCCTGTCGGTGACGTGGCCTGGAGCCTGGCGTTCATGGTCGGACTGGCCGCGTTTGGTGCCATCGCGCGGTCGCCGCGGCTGATTTCGTCGCATCCCGCGAAGGCTGCTTGACTGCGGTCGGCGGCGGCACAGAATGAGGTGCTGTCCGCGGAGTGTGAAAGCGGGCCGTGGTCGAGAGAAGGTCCGGAAGAACGTTTGGGTTCGCACCGCTGCGGGAATGGCGGAATTGGCAGACGCGCCAGGTTGAGGGCCTGGTGGTAGTAATACCGTGCAGGTTCAAGTCCTGTTTCCCGCATTTCGTATCCACAGCCCGAGAGTCCGATGAGTTCAACGCCAGAGTCTTCCTCAACTCCCCCGGTCGGCAAGTCCCCGGAAGGGACGCCTCCTGAGGCCGCTGCCGACTCCCAGTCTGGAATCCAGCAGGGAGTTCATCCAGAGCAGGTGGATTCGGGCCACGGGACCGAGAGCGCGCAGCCCAGGCGAATCCCCATCGGCACGCAGCGGCCTGGCGTGAAGCCTCCGCGGCCTGCAGCGCGGTATGAGTATTTTTCAGCACCGGCGCCGCCGGCGACTGCCGGTCTGCAGGCTTCGGGGACCGGCCCGGCGGTTGGAATAGGTGCGACTGCGGCGGCTGTCGCCCCAGCAGGTGCGGCAACCGTTGCATCAACGCAAGCATCCGACACGCCGGCAGCGACCGCTCCGGCAGCAGAGGGAGCAAAGGGCCAGACATCACCGGTCCAGTCATCGGGCCAGTCACCAGGCCAGGCAGCAACTCCGCGTCGCGAGGGACGTCGCGACAAGCGAGGCAGCAATGCCGAGAAGTCTCCCTTTCAGAATGTCGTTCAGCAGAAGCGGGTCGCGGTGCCCAACCTGCGGGCCGCCCTCGACGACGACTTGGAAGAGGATTTCGAGGCGGCGTTGGCCGGCGTCGCAATCGACGATCTGATCACCGCATCGACATCGGCTCGGGCCGATGCGCCGCTCGAACCGGGCGCACGGTTGGCGGGAACGGTGCTCTCGATCGGCGCCGACACAGCCTTCATCGATCTGGGCGAGCGACGGCAGGGCGCCATGAAGCTTGCTGGTCTTGATCTCGAACTCGTGCCCTCGGTCGGTGACGTGTTGCAACTGAACGTGGGGCTGCGAAACGATGACGACGGCCTCTACGACGTCGCCTTTGCCAACCGCGCGGTGGCCGTCGAGGACTGGTCGCAGCTTCAGGCCGGCATGATCGTCGAGGCCCGCGTGACGGCTGCCAACAAGGGCGGCCTCGAGTGCGACGTTGCAGGCCTTCGGGGCTTCATGCCGGCGAGCCTGGTGAGCACCTGGCGGGTGGAGAATCTCGAGGAGATGGTCGGGCAGACGCTCGAAAGCCTCGTTACCGACATCGTGCCGGCGGCCCGCAGGCTCGTGCTCTCGCGGCGGGCCGTGATCGAGAAGGCTGCCGCCGAGGCGAAGATCAAGCTTTTGGAAACGCTCGAAGTGGGCACCACCCTCGACGGCACGGTGCGGTCAGTCCGCGATTTCGGTGCCTTCGTCGACATCGGCGAGGGAGTCGAGGGGCTCGTCCACGTGAGCCAACTCTCCTGGGACCGGGTCGCGAATCCCGCCGACGTTCTGCAGACCGGCCAGCGGGTGCGGGTGGTGGTCAAGAAGATCGACCGCGACACCGGCAAGATCGGCCTCTCGGCCCGCGACCTCGTGGAGAGCCCGTGGCAGCGGGCCGGCGAGAAATACCACGTGGGGGCGACCGTCCGCGGCCTGGTGAGCCGGATCGCCCAGTTTGGTGCCTTCGTAAAGCTCGAGCCTGGCGTCGAGGGGCTGGTACACGTGTCGGAACTCGCGAACCGGCATGTTCGCAGCGTGGGCGACGTCGTGAAGGAGGGGGAGCCTGTAGAGTGCCGCGTGCTCGCCATCGATCCCGACGAGCAGCGGATGTCGCTCTCCATCAAGGCTCTGGTGGCGCCGTCGGCCGCAGCCCCTGGTGATGATGCCGCCGACGAGCATGAGGCTGCTGAGGAAGCACCCGCTGCGCCGGTCGTGAAGAAACACTCGGGCGTGCTGAAGGGCGGCACGGGCCGCGTCGGCAGCAAGTCCGCGGGTGAGAAGTTCGGCTTGAAGTGGTAGTGAGGCTCGCGCCGGGGCCCAAAAGGTTGACACGGACGAAGGAGTTCGACCCGTGGCCACGAGTTTTTAACTTGTGGAATCGATGCCGAGGATACGGACAAGTTGAAAACTTGCCGCCACGGGGGGCATGGCAGCCCCTCGTATGGAGTGAACCCTACCGTGGTTCGATCTTCTTCTTGCCCATCCATGGCACGAGGGCGTCGGGGACGACGATCGAGCCGTCGGAGCACTGGTAGTTCTCCAGGATGGCGATGATCGCGCGACTGATCGCGATCGCCGTGCCGTTGAGCGTGTGCACGTAGGAGGTGCCCTTCTCGCCCGGCTTGCGATACCGCACGGCCAGCCGCCGCGCCTGGTAGTCGGTGCAGTTAGAAGTGCTCGTCACCTCGCCCCATTCCCCCTTTTCACCACGGCCCGGCATCCAGGCCTCGAGGTCGAACTTGCGGTAGGCGGGGCCGCCGAGATCACCGCTGGCGGTGTCGATGACGCGGTATGGGATGCCCAGTCCGTCGAACAGTTCGCATTCCAGATCGAGCAGGTAATTGTGCATGTCATCACTCTGGTCTGGCAGCGTGTAGGCAAACATCTCGATCTTCGTGAACTGGTGCACGCGGTAGAGGCCGCGGGTGGCCCGGCCGTGGGCGCCGGCCTCCGTGCGGAAGCAGTGGCTGATGCCGCAGAGCTTGAGCGGCAGTTCGTCGGCCTCGAAGATCCGCTCATGCATAGCGCCGCCGAGCGTGATTTCGGCGGTGGCGATGAGCGACAGATCGCTGCCGGTGACCGAGTAAATCTGCGTCTCGGGGCCGCGGGGCATGAAGCCGGTGCCCTCGAGAATGCTGTCACGCGCGAGGTCGGGCGTGGTCATCACCGTGAAGTGCTCACGCATCAGCAGATCGACGGCATACCGCTGCAGGGCCAACTCGAGGAGAACGGCATCATTGGTCAGAAAGTAGAAGCCGTGGCCGGCCACCTTCGCGCCCGCCTCGAAGTCGAAAAGCTTGAGGCGGCCGCCGAGTTCAACGTGATCGAGTGGCTTGAAGTCGAAGCCGGCGACAGGCGTCCGCCCCAGGCGGATCTCGACGGCGGCATCTTCGCCGCCGACCGGTGCGGCGGGATGCGTGAGGTTGGGGATCGCCCGCAGGATCTCGTCCGATTCCTGAACGATTTCGGCCAGCTTCCCTTCGAAGGCGGAGACCTCCTCGCGGAGCCGACGACCATCGGCCTTGCGGGCCTCGCGTTCGGCGGCGTCGGCCGCCGTGGCGATCGACTTGCTCACCTGGCCGGCCTGTTGGTTGAGCCGGTCGATGTCGGCCTGCATCTGCCGCCGCAGGCGGTCGAGTTCGGCAAACCGGGCCACATCGGCGGAGGAGCCCCGCTGGCGGCAGTTGGTGGCGACGAGATCCACGTTGTCGGCGACGAAACGGCGGTCGAGCACGGCGGCGTATCTCCCTGGGAATCCGCGGGGCGACAGCCACCGGGAAGGGTCACACCTTATACTGTGAAACGGTTCCTGTCAGGCTGTTCCCGTTGGCCCTTTCACGGGGCATGCAAAACCGCCGGAGTCTGCCCATGACCGCCGCCGCCCCCGCCGTGGAGCCCGTCGAGGACGTCCCGGCTCCCGCTCCCGCCAAGACCGAAAAAAGTGACAGTCGTCCCAAGAAGCAGCCGCGGTATCACGTGGTGCTCTGGAACGACAACGACCACACCTACCAGTACGTGGTCGCGATGCTGCAGAAGCTCTTCGGGCATCCGCCGGAGAAGGGCTATATGCTGGCGAAGGAGGTCGACTCCCAGGGTCGGGTGATCGTGCTGACGACCACGAAGGAGCACGCGGAGCTGAAACGGGATCAGATCCACGCCTTCGGCGCCGACCGGCTGCTGGCCCGCTGCAAGGGGGCGATGTCGGCCTCGATCGAGCCCGAGCCCGAATAAACGGTGCCAAAGAAATGGTGCCTACCGTCGAATCTGGAGTGACGAGAGCGTGATGTTCATGGCATGAACGCTCGGCCGCGAGGTGATGCGTGGCGAAGCTAGCCGGCTCGCGCGTCGGTATTGATTGGCTCAAGCGTTGCCACATGGAACAGCGGGCAGATGCGTGCGTCTGCGGGGAGGCCGTCATCCGCACCATCGATGCCAACGAATAGGTCATTCTTCGTCACCCACGCCATCTCAGGGTGCCGGACCTCGTAGGCCTCACCGGACGACATGACGACGCGGAACGGCCGGAACGGTCGCTGACGCAACAGATCGCGCACCATCGTCGTTGTCATAACCAGTCCCTCGCAACTGTGGATAATGCATCCTATGCTGCGATGATATACGCCCGTACATACTCCTGTCAATCGTCGAGGAAACTGTGCCAGGCATATGGGGCAGATCTCCCCGAACCTGCACGCCACCTCCCGGCACGGCGCACGGCACAGTGTCGCCGGGCACTGAATCCCAAGCCCACCGAATGCGGCAGTCATTCTCGACTTTAGGCCCAGCAGTCGCGCTCGGGTCGGCTGCGGAGGCGATTGGCCTCCGCGTCGAGGCCGTCGGGCGTCGTGAAGACCTCCCGGGCCGGGTCGAAGCTGAGCGTGCGGCCGAGCATCCAGGCAATCGCCGCGGCATGGCAGGCGATATGGCTCTTCCGCATCACTTCGGCATTGCAGATCGTCGGCTGTCGTGACTTCACGCTGTCGAAGAAGTTCCGCGCGTGGAGGGCGGCGTCCGAGCCCCGCGGGACCTTCTCCTGCGGAGGCAGGCTGACCCGCAGGGCCTCGTCCGAAAGGTCGATGCCGCCCGAGTCGCCCGTCTCGACCCAGCCCGTCTTGCCGACAAACTTCACCGGGCAGGTGCCGAGTTTGGTGTTCCAGTTTGGAGCCCGGTCTCCGAACGGAGTGGCGAGGAAGTCGAGGAACAGCACAACGCCGTTTGCGTAGCGGCACTCGATCCCTGCGTCGGTCGGGTTGTAGGAGATCGGCGTCGTGTCGTCGGCCCCGTTGGCCCACTGGCAGAGGTCGGCGGTGTGGGCGCCCCAGTCGAGCAGCCTGCAGCCTGAGTCGAAGTCGTAGATGCCCCGCCAGCCGCCGCTCACGTATTTCTCGTTGTAGGGCCGCCACGGCGCGGGACCGAGCCAGAGGTTCCAGTCGCAGTCATCCCGCGACGGCGTCGGCTGTGCCGGCAGCCAGTCGTTGCCGAGCGTTGGACGGTAGACCGAGGCGTTGAGCCTCTCGAGTGTGCCGAGCTTGCCGGAGCGGGCGAGTTCGACCGCGGCCGCGAAGTTGGGCACGCTCCGCCGCTGGGTGCCGGCCTGAAATACCCGGCCGGTCTTGTGGATCGTGTCGGCGAGCCGCTGGCAGACGTCGATCGTGAGCCCGCAGGGCTTCTCGCTGTAGACATCCTTGCCCGCTTCCGCTGCCATCATCGACACCGGGGCGTGCCACCGGTCGCCGGTGGCGATGAGAACGGCGTCGATGTCGTCGCGGGCGAGCAGTTCGCGGAAGTCTCGATAGAGCGTGCAGTCGCTGGTGCCATACTTTTCGTCCACCATCTTCTTGCCGGCATCGCGGCGCGAGGCCTGCACGTCGGCGATGGCGACGCACTGCACGTCGGGCAGCGTCAGCATCGAACCGAGGACGTAGCGGCAGCGGCCGCCGATCCCGATGACGCCGAGCGTGATCCGCTCACTGGCGGCGGCGGTGCCGACCTCGAGCCCGAGGGTCCGGGCGGAGACGATCGTGGGCAGGGCGGCGGCCCCGAGGGCGAGCGACTGGCCCAAAAACGTCCGCCGCGACGGCAAAGACGGCAGGCTGTCAGTGAGATTTGGCTGCATGGTGGCGATCCTTTCGGGAATAGGAATAAATGTCGCTGGAGGCCCTCATTTACCGTTGACACACCGGTAAATCCCGGGCCACAGGACATTCTTTCATAGGACGTCCGTATCTTCCGATCCCGGCTTCGAGGGCTTCCGCCCCATGACCCAAACGATCCCGTTCCAAGGCGTTACTCCCCTCGGAACCCTGCTCGCACGGCGGCAGTTTCTGCGGAGCGGCTCGGCTATTTTGGCCCTGCCCTTTCTCGAAGCCCTGGCTCCGCGGGCCGCACGCGGCCAGTCCGCGGCAGCCCCGCCCAAGCGGATGGTCTGCATCATGACCAACACCGGGCTTCTGCCTGAGAACTTCTTTCCCCGGCAGACGGGCACTGCCTTCGAGCCCTCGCGGTATCTCACGCATCTGGAGGGGGTTCGCGGCCGCTATACGGTGATGAACGGTCTGTCTCACCCCGACAACTCCGGCGGCCATTGCGTTGAGAAGACCTTCTTGAGCGGCGCGCGGTTCCCGAATTCTGCGGTCTTCAAGAACAGCATCTCGATGGATCAGGTCGCCGCGGAAGCGATCGGTCACCAGACCCGCTTCCCCTTCCTCACGTTGGCGGTGAACGGCCAGCACGACGGTCTGCTCTCTGTGTCGAGAGACGGCGTGTTCATCCCGCCGGAACTCAGCCCCGCCAATCTTTATCGTCGCCTTTTCACGCCGGACACCGCCGCGGAGAGCGCGGAGCGGATGCGGGAGATCGGCAATCGTGTGAGCGCCCTCGACTTCGTGAACGACAAGGCGCGGCGGCTTTCACGCCGACTCGGCGCGGAGGATCGCGCGCGGCTGGAACAGTATTTCACGTCCGTCCGCGAGCTGGAGCAGCGGCTGGAACAGTCGCGGATCTGGCAGCAGCGGGACAAGCCGCACGTGTCGAGCCCCGCGCCGCAGGACATCACCGACATCACCCAAGACGTCGATCGGGCGCGGCTGATGTATGACATGGCTCTTCTCGCCCTGCAGAGCGACAGCACCCGGACCATCACGCTCTACTTGAACCCGCTGGAGGTCC
The DNA here is from genome assembly GCA_947459185.1 of Planctomycetaceae bacterium. GTDB lineage: Bacteria > Planctomycetota > Planctomycetia > Pirellulales > UBA1268 > CAMCQY01. The sequence goes on from CANHCU010000040.1 coordinate 24,549, forward strand.
TCGTAAAGGTGCCGGGCGTCAGCGACCTCACGCACTCGCTCACCCACCATGGCAACGAGCCGGAGAAGATCGAGCAGCTCGCGAAGGTCGAGGAAGCAGGGATGAAAAACCTCGGCCGGTTCCTCGATCAGCTCGCCGGCGTCAACGAGGGGGCGGGCAGCCTGCTCGATGATACGGCGGTGCTCTTCGGCTCCAACATGTCCAACGGCAGCAACCACTCGAACGTCAACCTGCCGATCCTCCTCGCCGGCGGGCGATTTCGACATGGGCAGCACCTCGAATTCGACAAGAAGAACAACACTCCCTTGTGCAATCTCTTCGTGAGCATGCTCCAGCACATGCGGCTCGAAGAGGATCGCTTTTCCTCCAGCACGGGCACCCTCACGGGGCTGGAGGTGGCATGAGCCGCCGCGTCTCCGCCCTTTTGGCCACCGCGGTGCTGCTCTTCCTCGCCGCCACGGGTGTTGCCTCGGACGCTCGCTTTCGCGGCTTTCTGGAGAGTCATTGCCTCGAATGCCACGATGCCTCTGCGAAGAAGGGCGGCCTTGACCTCGACACGCTCCCGCTCACGATGGACGATCCCGAGCACTTTCGGCTCTGGGAGCGGGTGCACGACCGAATCGTGGCCGGCGAGATGCCGCCCAAGCCCAACGAGCTGCCGCCGGCTTCGGAGACGGCCCCGGTCCTCGCGGTGCTGGATGATCGGCTCCATCTGGCCGACGCGGCAAAGGTCTCCAAAACCGGCCGCGGGCTCTACCGACGGCTCACGCGGCAAGAATATGAAAACGCCCTGCGAGACCTTCTCCATCTCCCGGAATTGCGGATCAAGCAGCTCCTGCCGGAGGACGAACGTCGCCATGGCTACGACAAGATCGGTCAGGCGCTCGATCTTTCGAATGTTCACCTGAGCCAGTTCATGGATGCGGCGGACGTCGCACTCACCGCAGCGATCGCCACCCGGAACACCCCGCCGCCGGTCCTCCGCAAGCGGTTTGGCGCTGCGACGGGAACAGAGACCTGGTACTGGATCGCCCGGGGAGACATCGTGCTGCTCAAGGACAAGCACTACGACTCGGTGTTGCCGCTGCCGGGGCCCGAAGACGACGTCCTCGCCGACGGAGAGGCCGGCAAAGCGGCACGCATGAAGCAGCTGGGCCAGCAACTTCACGACTACGACGGCGCTGCCGGTTTCTTCACCGGCGCAGTCCACCGGCCGATGTTCCTGTCGCTCCAGTTTTCCCCGATCTATGCCGGCACCTACCGGATCCGTACATCGGCCTGGGGCTTCTGGTGGGATCGGGGCACCGTCGAGCCGCCGAAACGCAACGAGTCGTTCATGCTCTCCGTCTGGCAGCCGTCGGACGGCCCTCGGTTCCTGCATTCACCCAAGCGATGGCTCGGGCTGTTCGATGCCCCCTCGCTCGAGAGCCGGACCGACGAATACACCGGCTGGTTCGACGTCAATGAGGAGCTCGTCTTCGACATCGGCACGCTGACCGGCCACGAAAAAAACACCGGGCGGTTCCCTTCCGACTCGAAGGGATCGTGCGCGGTCCATTCCGGCCCGGGCATCGCGCTCGATTGGTTCGAGGTGGAGGGCCCGATCTTCGAGCAGTGGCCGCCGAAAAGTCACCAGTCGCTCTTTGGCGATCTGCCGATCCAGGGTTTCGCGGCCGATGGCGGACTCGTGCCACCCAAACGCGAGCCGCTGAGACAGCGTTCCCGTTCGCCGGCGATTCGGCCGCACAACAGTTCAATTCCGAAGGAGGAAAAAGAGCGGCCACTCGAGACCGTGGCGAGTGAAGAGCCGCTCGTCGATGCGGCCCGGCTCTTGGGGCAGTTTCTCCCGCGGGCCTTCCGCCGTGTCGTGACGCCGGAAGAGGTGCAGGCGTATGTGGGGATCGTGGCCCACGAGATGGAGGAACGTGCGTGCTTCGAAGACGCGATGAAGGAGGCTTACAAGACGGCGCTCTGCTCCACCGATTTTCTCTTCGTCGGCGAGGCTGCCGGCTGCGAGGCTGGCCAAAGCCGTGCCCGCCTCGACGACAGGGCCATCGCCGAGAGGCTCTCGCTCTGGTTCTGGAACAGCGTGCCCGACGAGGAACTCATCACGCTTGCCAACGAGGGCCGCCTGCACCTGCCCGAGAATCTGCGGAGGCAGGCCGCCCGCCTGCTCGCCGACCCGCGGTCCGACCGGTTTATCGCCGATTTCGCCGATCAATGGCTCGACCTCCGCAAGATCGACGCCTCGCAGCCCGATCCGCGGCTCTACCCCGATGCCCGGGAGCATCTCAAGGAAAGCATGATCGCCGAGACCCGGGCGTATCTCCGCGAACTGATCGCGAAGAACGAGAGCGTCGCGCACCTCGTGAAAAGCGACTTCGCGATGCTGAACCAGAGCCTCGCCGAGCACTACCGCATCCCCGACGTCACCGGCTGCGCGATCCGCCGGGTGCCGCTGCCGGAGGGGAGCCCGCGGGGCGCGTTTCTCACGCAGGCCGCCATCCTGAAAGTCACGGCCAACGGCTCCGTCACCAGCCCGGTGACCCGCGGCGTGTGGATCAACGAGCGAATCCTCGGCAACCACATCCCGCCGCCCCCCTCCGGCGTACCCGCGATCGATCCCGACACGCGGGGTGCCACGACGATCCGCGAGCAGCTCGTGAAGCATCGAGCGGATGAGCGGTGCGCCGGCTGCCATGCGAAAATCGACCCCCCCGGCTTCGCTCTGGAGAGCTTCGACGTGATCGGCGGCGAGCGCGACCGGTATCGCTCGCTCCACGAGGGGAACACCCTCATGGCCTTCAACTTCGCCTCCGGGTGGGATCCTCGCGTCCGTCTCAACCTGCCCGTGGACCCGTCGGGGCAGATGCCCTCTGGCGAGCGGTTCGACGGCATCGCGAGCTTCCAGTCACTCGTGCTCGAGAACCCCGAAGCCCTCGCGGCGAACATGGTCCGCCAGTTCCTTATGTATGGTACGGGTTCCGGGATCCACTATTCAGATCGGCGCGAGATCGATCGCATCGTCGCCGAGGCCCGCTCGAGCAACTACGGGATGCGTTCGCTCATCGACGCAATCGTGCAGAGCGAACTGTTCCTGACCAAATGAAAGGTTCTCCGATGCCACGTTCGTTTTATCCTGTAGCAGCCATGCTCGTGATGATCGCCACAGCCGCGCCGGCGGCTGTGGCTGCCGACCCGACGCTCCTCTTCGATGGCACGTCGTTCGCCGGCTGGAATGGTGACACGGAGAAAACCTGGCGGATCGAGCAGGCCGCGATCTCTGCCGGCAGCCCCGATGTCGCCGCGGCACGAAACGAGTTTCTGGCCACCGACAGGGAGTTCGAGAACTTCAAACTGGAGTTCGAATACCGGATGGACTGCACGGGCGGTTGCAACGCGGGCGTGCAGTTTCGCTCCAAGCGTGTGCCAAACCATCACGAGGTGAGCGGCTACCAGGCCGACATCGCGCCGGGCATCACCGGCGGTCTCTACGACGAAAGTCGCCGCAACAAGATGCTGGCGGTGCCGCCGAAGGAGCTTCAAGAGAAGGCGATTTCGCTCGCGAAGGACGGCTGGAACGCCTACGCGATCCGCGCCGAGGATCGCCGGATCCGGCTCACGATCAACGGCGTTGAACTGCTCGACTACACCGAACCCGACGAGACCATCCCGCTCAAGGGGATGATCGCCCTGCAGATCCACGGCGGCCTCAAGGGCACGATCCGCTACCGCAACCTGCGGATTACGGAGTTGCCTGCCCCGCGTCCGTAGGAGGCCGAAAAGAGCTGCGTCCCCTTTTCGAAAAAAAGAAGCGGCCCGGACCTTTCGGTCCGGGCCGCCTTCGTTCCCAGTGGTTCCTATCGCTCGATCACTCGCAGCAGGGCACCTCACGGTAGACCGTCTTGGGCACGCAGCGGGTCACCGTCGTGGCAACCTGCTTCGGCACCATCCGGACGACTTCCACCGTCTTGGTGTAGTGCACAGGACGCGTGGTGCAGACCGGCACCTGCTTGGTGCGGGTTTCCTTCACCATGGTGCAGACCTTGTAGCACTCTTCACGCGAGCACTGCTCGCTCACCATCTTGCACACCTTCGAGGTGCAGGTCTTCACGCGTTGCTCGGCAACCATCGTGCATACCTTGTACTCGCAGGTGCGAACCTGCTCTTCGGCGACCATCTTGCAGACCTTGTAGCAGCAGGTGCGGACCCGCTGCTCGGGCACCATCTTGCAGACCTGGTAGGTCCGGACACGCTGCTCCGGCACCATGCGGCACACCTGGTACGAGCAGGTGCGAACACGCTGCTCGGGGACCATGCGGCACACCTGGTAGGTGCGGACGCGCTGCTCGGGCACCATGCGGCACACCTGATACGAGCAGGTGCGAACACGCTGCTCGGGGACCATGCGGCACACCTGGTACGAGCAGGTGCGAACACGCTGCTCGGGAACCATGCGGCACACCTGGTAGGTGCGAACCCGCTGCTCCGGCACCATGCGGCACACCTGGTACGAGCAGGTGCGAACCCGCTGCTCGGGGACCATGCGGCACACCTGGTAGGTGCGGACACGCTGCTCCGGCACCATGCGGCACACCTGGTACGAGCAGGTGCGAACACGCTGCTCGGGGACCATACGGCACACCTGGTACGTGCGAACCCGCTGCTCCGGCACCATGCGGCACACCTGGTACGAGCAGGTGCGAACACGCTGCTCGGGAACCATGCGGCACACCTGGTACGTGCGAACCCGCTGCTCCGGCACCATCTTGCAGACCTTGTACTCACAGGTGCGAACCCGCTGCTCGGGCACCATCTTGCACACCTGATAGGTGCGAACACGCTGCTCGGGCACCATCGTGCACACGGTGTAGGTGCAGGTCTTCACCCGCTGCTCCGACACCATCTTGCAGACCTTGTAGCACTGCTTCTCGACGACGGTCTCCCGCTCGTAGCGAACGCAGTTGACTTCCTTCTCACACTCCGTCGGCACCCACTTCTTCTTCGTGATGGTGCGGGGCGGGCACTGCTCCTCGACCTTGCAGACCTTGCCCGGGACGTAGCAACGCTTGCCCGTGCAGGGATCGCAGACCCAGCAGCCGGGCTCACGGATGCACTTGGTGATCACCGGACCGGGGATCTCGCAGGTCTCCGTCTCCCAGCGGCCACTGCACACCTTCACGGTCTTGGTGTAGTGAACCGGCTTGCAGACGGTCTTGCAGATCTCACGCTCGCGGGTCTCCCACACCGGCTTGCAGACCGTGTAGGAAATCTCCTTGGTGCGGGTCTCCTGGACCGGCTTGCACACCGTGTAGGTCTGCTCACGGGTCTCGTAGACCGGCTTGCAGACCGTATAGGGGATCTCCTTGACGCAGGTCTCGTAGACCGGCTTGCAGACGGTGTAGGTCTGCTCGCGAGTCTCATACACCGGCTTGCAGACGGTGTAGGGGATCTCCTTCGTCATCGTCTCGTAGACCGGCTTGCAGACGGTGTAGGTCTGCTCGCGAGTCTCATACACCGGCTTGCAGACGGTGTAGGGAATCTCCTTTGTCA
>CANHCU010000041.1 GCA_947459185.1 Planctomycetaceae bacterium
GGAGGGCTTCCGTGCCGCTGCGGCACAGGCCGGCCTGACGTCGTGGATCGCCCGCGTCGGCAGCATGATGACGATGTTCTTCCAGCGAGGGTCGCAGCCCGTGCCCGTCGCTGGCTGGAAAACCGCGTCGCAGAGCGACACCGACCGCTCCGCGCGGTTCTTCTGGGGCATGAGCGCTCGTGGGGTCTACCTGCCGTGCAGCCAGTACGAGGCGCTGTTCTTTTCGAGCATGCACACCGACGCCGACATCGAGGCCACCATCAACGCCGCAGGCGAAGTGCTGGGTGAGATCGCAGCAGGGTGACGGCCCGCCGGGGGATGGCCATCGGGGAAATCACGGAGTAGACATCTGATGAACAACAAGGTTCGCGGCATTAACCGCAGGAATTTTCTGACCGTGTCGGCGGCTGCCGGCGTCACCGCGCTCACGCTGCCGCAGGCGCGGAGTCTGGTGGCGGAAACGGCCCCGAGCAACCGCATCCGGGTGGGTGCCATCGGCGTCGGCAAGCGGGCCGCGCTCCTGCTCGACCAGCTGCCTGAGGGGGCTGAGATCGTCGCCCTGAGCGAATGCAACCTGCCAAGGGCCGAGGAATACAAGGCCAAGCGGAGTGGTGAGTGGCCCATCTACCAGGATTATCGCCGCGTGCTCGACCACAAGGACATCGACGCGGTCATCGTCGGCACGGGGGACTTTCAGCGGGTGCTGCCCTGCATCGAGGCATGTCAGGCGGGCAAGGATGTCTACGCGGAAAAACCACTCACGCTCTACATCCAGGAAGGCCGCGCGCTCGTCAGCGCAGTGCGGAAGCATGGCCGCGTACTCCAGGTGGGCTCACAGCAGCGGTCGATGGCCATCAATCGGCTTGCATGCGAATTCGTCAGAAACGGCGGCCTCGGCAAACTGCTCGAGGTGCGGGCAGTCAACTACAGCAATGCCGGCGTCACCCCTTCGCCACTGCCGTCCGCCGAAGACGTGCCGGCGGGGCTCGACTGGAACCAGTGGCTCAGCCAAGCCGCCGAACGGCCCTTCAATCGGAAGTGGCTTGGCTGGATGGGCTGGCGTGACTTCGCCGGCGGCGAGATGACAAACTGGGGCGCCCACGGCATCGACCAGATTCAGTGGGCACTCGGCGCCGACGGGAGCGGACCCGTCGAGATCAAACCGCTCACCGAGGGCCCCAACGGCCAGGTGTCGATGCGGTATGCCGACGGCGTCGTGGTGAATTTCGTCCTCGAGAAGGGGCCGTCGGGCGGCGGCGTGTTCATCGGCGAGAAGGGCAAGCTGGAGATCAACCGCAACAAGGTCACGAGCAATCCGCCGGAGATCGCGGCCGAGATCCTCAAGGCCGTGGACGTAAGCGATGAGGAGCGGAAGTGGAGCGACCAGACGGCGCTCTGGCAGGCCCGCGAGCATCTCGAGAACTGGCTCGACTGCGTGCGATCGCGGGAACGTCCGGTCGCCGACGTCGAGATCGGTCATCGGTCCGTGACGGCCTGCCACCTGGCAAACATCGCCCGTGCGGTGGGCCGTCCGCTCAAGTGGGATCCAGCCGCCGAACGTTTCGTTGACGACGCGGCCGCCGACGCCCTGCTCGTCCGCGCGCGTCGCAAGGGTTTCGAACTGCCCGCGTGAATGAATCCCACAAAAAGCCGCGAGTAGAAACCCGCGGACACCGAGTCGTTGGGCGATCCCGGTTTATAAAGCGATCATGGCTCCGCTGACAGCACGTTGATCACCGCGGGCACCGAGGCCTGATTGCCGTCGGCCGTGGTGCGGAGATGAAAGAGCCGGCGGCACGGCTTCGCGATCGGCGCGGCCGTGATGAAGAACTCCCTCTCGTCCTGCCCCTCGACGATCAGCAGGCCATTGAGACCGATGTTGTCCACGAAGACGCCATACGGTAGGTTGCGGCCCGAGTCGGCGCCGCCGAGTTCGATCCGCCCGGTGAAATCGTGCCGCTGGGCCCTGACTCTCGCCGTGATCGTCTGCCCCGGCCGGATCGAGAACTCGAGCGGTCCGCCGTTCGGCTCCATCCCGGCCGACGCATCCGGCCCCGGCGCGATCGCCACCGTGACCTTTGGCTTCTCGGCGATCTGGATGTCGCCGAGCGATCCGGCTTCCTTCATGACCTCGTGGCCGGCCACCGTGGCCGTCGCCTTCACCACCACCGCCTTATCTACCGTATCGTCGGCCGCAATCGCATCGGCCGACGCCGAGAGCACGCCGATCGCCTGCTGCTGCCCGGCCTCGATCTCCACCGGGCCGTGGAATGTGAAGCCTGCCGGAAGATTCTCGAGGTCGATCCGAATCGGCCCATCAAAACCTTCCGTCCGCGTGGCGGTGAATGTCAGTTCGCGGCCGCTGCCGGGGCTGACCTTCGGATCCTTTCCGCCGACGGCGATGGTGAACGATGGCTGCGGCGGCCGAATGGTCACCGTGTAGCGGAAGTCGTCGGGGTTCGCAGTCGCGCCAAAGCCGCGGGCGTCGGTGAGCCGAAGGCAGTATTCGCCGTCGGCAGGAGGCGTGAAGAGCAGCTGCGAGTCGACCCCGAACCGCTGCGCCGGATCGTCATCGTTTTCGAAAAAGATCCTCAACACCGGCAGCCCGTTGGGCACGGGCTGGCTTCCGGGCGGCAGCGGCTCCACGATCCACGCAGGCTCGCCGAGCGCGTGCGTGACGGCTGAGGTGCCGAAGAACGTCTGCCGATTCCCGTTGCCGGGATAGACCGCGAAGCCGGAGTCGGGCCCCTGCGGATACCGCCAGAGCCTGACCACCTCGCCGTTTGCGTAGAGATATTCGTCGAGTTCCATCTCCATCCAGTTTTGGAGTCGGAAGTCGGCCGTCTGGGTTGAATCCTTTCCGCGGAACGTGAACCATGAATCGCGGGTGGCCTGCAGAATCGCCTGCTCGACGGGATTGCCCGCCGCGTCGAGCACCTCGATCCTGGAATCGAGCTGCGACTTGGAGCGGGCGGCATTCACCTCGATCAGGAGCGGCTCACCCCGCTTCGCTGCGAAGCGGAAACAGTCGGCGTCGCCCGGTCGCGTTACCGCGCCCTTGATCTCCGCGGGGAGGAAGACGGCCATGGCCTGCTGTGCCGTGTCGTTGGGTTCGCTCTCGGTCGCCGTGCGCAGGCTCGCGGTGTCGGCCGGCGATGCGAAGGCCGGCGGCAGCGGTGAAGAGACGCTGGTGACCGCGGGGGTGGCGGCTGTCCGCGATGCGGGATCGACGGCCAGCCCGCCCACCAGCGCAACCGCATCGAGCGACCCGTCCATCCGGCCCACCACGAACCGGCCGTCGGGCAACGCAACGACCGCGGAGACCTGGTCGGGCTGTCGCGGGGCATCGTGCTCGAGCACCAGGTCGGGCAGGCTCCAGAGTTTGAGCGAACGGTCTTCGGCGGAGGTGAGCAGGTGTTTACCATCGGCCGAAAGCCCGATGGCGACGATCGGGCTTTCGTGGGCAAACCGCGAGTGAACGGGTGGATTGATCGCAGGAGACTCGACTGACACGAGCTTCCAGAGGTGGATCCGCTTGTCGCGGCCCGCGCCGATCACATGCTTGCCGTCGGGCGTAAACGCCACGGTGAACATCTCCCCCTGTGGTTGATTGAGCGTGTCGAGACGCACACCGTCGCTCGTTCGCCAGAGCTTGATCGTCTCATCGGCGCTCGCCGACCCGAGCAGCTTGCCGCTCGGATGCCAGGCGAGGTCGAAAACCGCGCCGTTGTGGACGTCGATCGAGCGGACGAGCGACCCGTCGGCCACGTTCCAAAGCTTGATCGACCGGTCGTAGCCCGCCGTGGCCAGGAGTCTTCCGTCGGGCGAGAGTTCGGCGTCGTAGAGCACGTCCCGGTGGCCGCCGAACGACCGAATCAGGCTACCGGTTGCCACATCCCGAAGTTCGGCCACGCCGGAGAGACCGGTGACGCCACCGGCGACGACAAACAACGTGCCATCAGGACTGAAGTGCACCGCGTTTGCCTTCCACGGCAGCACGACGCCGGGCTTGGGCTGGCCCGAGCCAAGAGGGGCCAGTGCAGCCACCGGCACCACCGAGAGGCCACGGCCACGGAGAACGGCGAGCCCTTCTCCGTTGGGCGAGGGAGCCGCGGCGGTCACCGGCATCGCTCCCACATGCGGCGCAAGCTTCGGCACGACAAGTGACTCGAGCAGCGACGTGTCGGCGGCCGGCGCGGGAGCGCCGGCCGCGATCCAGGCCTTGAGCACGGCCAGTTCGGCCGAGGGCACCTGCGGCTCGTCATCCGGCGGCATGTGATCCCCGTCCTGACTGTGGATCCGCTGGATCATGACCGACGCAGCAGCATCGCCCGGCACGACCGGGTCGCCCGATCCCACGCCACCTTTTCGCAGCGACGCGAACGTCTCGACGGAGAACTCACCCTCCTGCTCGCGGTCGTTGTGGCAGCCGGAGCAGTAGGTTCGCAGGATCGGCGTGATGTCACGTTCGTACGAAGGCGCGGCCGCCGAACACGGCAACGCGGTCAATGCGCACACGACAACGATGAAAGGCTTCATGGGTGCTAGTGTCGAAAGAGGAACTCGCGGCTGGTGAGCAGCGACCAATACATGTCTTCCACGATCGGCTGCTTCTCCTCGGGCGTTGCGGCTGTGAGCATCTCCTCGAAGGGCTTTCGCTCCGCGTCGGTCGGCAGCCGGCTCAGGCAGCGGAGCCAGGCGGCATCGACGAGCGCCGGCGGCTTCGGATCGGAAGCCAGGAACTGCGTCACGCGGCCCTCCTTCGCCGACAGCTTGTCGTTGATCGTCGAGCCGTTGGAGAGATGGAGCACCTGCACGAGGCTGGGCTGGTTCGACCGCTCGCACTCGCAGGTAATGTCGCGGGCATTGCGGCCGAACGTCTTGAGGAAGTAGTTCTTCACAGCCGAATCGTGCAGCTGGATCGCCCGCGTGTCGTCGTCGTAGCCGGTCACCTTCTCGGTCGAACCGTCGTTCATGACCAGCTCCGTATAGTGGTCGCGAACGCCGGTGACGTCGGAGATCGCGTCGCTCAGCACCTCGGCCATCAGCCGCCGCGGGTAGGCCCGGGCAAACCACTTGCGGTCGTCGTGGTTCTCCGGCAGCGGATCGCTCGAACGGCGGTAGGTCTCCGAGAGCAGGATCAGCCGCATCAGGGCCTTGAGGTCGTAGCCGTGCTCGGTGGTATACCCGCAGAGGGCCGCCAGGAGCTTCTCGTTGCTTGCCGGATTGGTGGCCCGCAGGTCATCCACCGACTCAACCAGGCCCATCGCAAAAAAATTGGCCCAGACGCGGTTGACGATCGACCGTGTGAAATAAGGATTCTCCGGCGCCGTCAGCCAGCGGGCAAGCGGCTCACGGCGGTCGCCCGCGTAGTCCAGCGGCAGCGGCGTACCGTCGAGCGGCGCCGGCGGCTGCGGCCGCCCGGTCCGCGGCTGCAGCAGGTCGCCTCGTGATTCGACGAACAGCGTTCGCTGACCGTTGCCACTGCGGGAATCGCCCCCCCAGCCCTTCGCGCGGACCCGCGAGAAGAGGTTGGCGAAGGCGTAATACTGGTCGTTCGTCCATTTCTCGAGCGGGTGGTTGTGGCACTTCGCGCAGTTGATCGAAAGCGACATGAAGGCCTGGCTGACGTTCTCGGCCATCGTCTCCGGATCCTGGTGGACGGCGAAGAAATTGGTCGCACCGTTTTCGAGGCTCGACCCGCGGGAAGTGACCACGTCCCTCACGAGCCGATCCCACGGGGTGTTCTCCGCCACGCGATCGCGGATCCATTGGTAGTAGGCGTTCACTGCGGCTGGCCGCAGTTTCGATCCGCTCACGAGCAGGATGTCGGACCACTTGTAGGTCCAGTAGTCGACGAACTCGGGGCGGGCCAGCAGCAAATCGACCAGGCGTTCCCGCTTGGCGGGGGACTTGTCGTCGAGGTAGCCGCGGACCTCCTCCGGCGTCGGCAGCCGGCCGATCGTGTCGAGATACGCGCGACGAATAAAGGTGGCGTCGTCGCACGGTGGCGACGGCTTGAGATGCAGTTTCTGGAGCTGCTGGAGCACGAGGTCGTCGATGAAGTTGGCTCGGGGAGCCGCGGCGTACACGGCGGGCGGAACGTCGTGGGGGAAGGGCACCACCACGCGGGCCAGCGCGATCTGCGAGGAGAACCAGGCCGTCACCGCCCCCTCGCCATGTCCCACCACCGTGGCCAGCCCGGTCGGATCGACCGTGGCGACCGTCTCGTCGGCCGAGGTGAACCGCGTCCAACGGGTCACGTCGCGAGTGCTGCCATCACTATAGGCCGCGGTGACGGTGAACTGCTGCGACGAGCCCGTCCCGAGGGCGGCCTCGGCCGGCGCGAGCGCAATCGACACGAGCTTCTTCTCTTCTGCGTTTGGGCCGGGGCAGCCCGCCGCAATCCAGTCCGCCAGCAGCCGGTAGTCATGCCCATCCACTTCCAGGCGTTTGCCGCCCTTGTGGGCCACGGCCATCGTGGGCTTGGTGAGCAGCAGGCTCGTGCCCGGGTCGGCCAGGTCGATCCGCCGGCCACGGGCATCACGCGTGATGGCGAGGTGGTCGGAGGCGGGATCGTAGCCGAAGAGCGAGAGCCGAAAGCCTCCCTTGCCGGCCAACGCCCCGTGGCAGCCGCCGCCGTTGCAGCCGGCCTTTGAGAGGACTGGCATCACGTCGAGGTCGAAGCTGACATCATCGGCTGCTGTCGGCGTGACCTGGCCGCCGATCATCAGCGCGACGACCAACGCCATCAGCGGTTTGGGGCGGCTCATGTGAACAGCTCCTTGATCGGGTCGGTGCCGAAATCGGTAAGCGCGAAGGGCCGGCCCGCGGGGCCGGGTAGGTGACCCGTGTGGTCGAGGCCGAGGCTGTGGAAGATCGTCGCCACGATGTCGCCGGGGCTGACCGGCCGCTCCGCGGGGAAGCCGCCGATCGTGTCGCTCGCGCCCACGACCCGGCCCCCCTTCACGCCGCCGCCGGCAAAGGAGCAGGTGAAGCACTGCGGCCAGTGGTCGCGGCCGCCGGCGGGATTCACCTTCGGCGTGCGGCCAAATTCGGCAAGCCCCGTGACGAGCGTGTCATCGAGCAGCCCGCGCTGGTGGAGGTCCTCGATCAACGCGCTGTAGGCCTGGTCGTACATCGGACAGACGATGTTTTTCATCCCCTCAATCGACGTGAAGGGTTTCGAGCCGTGGATGTCCCAGGTGATCTCGTCGAACACGGTCAGAAACGTGTTGATCGTCACGAACCGCACGCCGTTTTCGACCAGCCGCCTTGCCAGCAGGCAGCACTGGCCGAACCGGTTCATGCCGTAGCGTTCACGAACCGCCTGCGGCTCCTTCGACAGGTCGAAGGCCTCCCGCGCCTGCGTGCTCGTCATCAGCCGATAGGCGGCATGAAAATTCTCGTCGAGCAGCCGGGCGTCTTCGCTGGCCTCAAACTCTTTCGCCGCCCCTTCGACGATCTCCCGCATCTTCTTGCGGCGGTCGAGCCGGGCCACGCTGATCTGATCGGGCGGCAACAGGTCGGGAACGCGAAAATTGGGCTGCGAGGGATCGGCCATCAGCGCGAACGGATCCTGGGCCTTGCCAAGAAATCCGCCGGCCTGGCCGTTGGGGAGATTACCGCCGCCGCGGCCCATCAGTTGCGGCAGCACGACGAACGGCGGCAGGTCGGTTCGCCGGCCGAGCAGGTGCGACGCCACGCTGCCGGCATGCGGTGTCTGGATACCGCCGGTGAACCGCCGACCGGTCTGCAGCATCTGCCAGCCTGCGTCGTGCACGGCCGCGCCGTCGTGGCGGCAGGATCTCACGAGCGAGAACTTGTCGGCGATCTCCGCATGCTTCGGCAGCAGCTCCGAGATCTCGAAGGCGTCGGTCTTCGTTCGAATCGGCTTGAATGGCCCGCGGATCTCAGCGGCCGCTTCGGGCTTCATGTCCCAGAGGTCGAGCTGACTGGGGCCCCCGAGGTTGAAGATCATGATGCACGACCGCTTCTCGTGGCCGGGCCGCACCTTTCCCTCGCTGGCCGCCCGCGCGTACTGCGGCAGCGAAAGCCCGACGGCCGCCAAAGCCCCGACATGGAGGAAATCTCGGCGGGTGGCGCCATTGCCGCAGAGCAGGGCCCTTTGGCCCGGCCGGGTCGCCTGAAACTCGAACATGGAGGCCTCCTCTCGCTGGAGCGTACCGGGCACCGCCGTCGCTATACCCCTCATCATAGTCCGCATCCCGCGGCTGTGTCATTTGACGGTCGCGGCATTCGTTTGTATTAAAAACGCATGACTCGACATCCCCACCCAGGCGAGAAGGTGCCCTCGCAGGCCGAACAGATCCTTCGCCTGTTCGACGCTGTGCCGGATGTTTTCCTGTTCGTGAAGGATCGACACAGTCGGTTCACAGACTGTAATGCCGCCTGGTTGGCCCTGCACGGATGCAGCACGGCCGCGGAGGTGCGCGGAAAGTCCGACGCCGACTTCCACCCGCCCGCCCTGGCCGCCCAATATGTCGCCGAGGACCGGCAGGTGATGAAGTCGGGCAGGCCGCTCCGCGACCAATCGTGGCTCGTGTCGGACCACGAGGGCATGCCTCGCTGGTACCTGTGCACGAAGATCCCGCTCTTCGACGCCCGCGGACGTGTCTCGGGCCTGGCAGGAATCCTGCGGCCGTTCGACCACGCCGGTAACGCGCCGGGTGAATATCAACGGCTGACGCCGGCACTCGAATACGTGATCGCGCACTACGGGCGTCCGATCGCCTGTGCCGATCTGGCCCGGCGGGCGGGGCTGTCGGTCAGCCAATTGCAGCGCGAGTTTCGCAGGCTGTTCAACATCAGCCCCGGCGACTACGTCCTCTACACACGGCTGACGATGGCCCGCCGCCGGCTGGAGCAGACGACCGAACCAATCGGTCGGATCGCGGCCGACTGCGGCTTCTATGACCAGGCCCATTTCACGCGGGCCTTTCGCAAGCACACAGGACTGCCGCCGCAGCAATACCGACAGCGTCACGCTAGTCGCACTGCCGCGTCCTGATGCGCTGCCGTTTACCCGCCGTAGGCCGATGCCGTGGAGCTGCGGGCAAGGTCGGCCTCGAGCACGCGGTGCGGACGGATGCCGAGTTTTGCCAACTCGCCGTGGTAGGCCTTCACGCCTTCCTCGGCAGCCAGCTCTCCGTCGGCGACAGCGCGGAGAATAGTCACGAACGCGAGCTGATGCTCGGCCGCGTTGATCTTGCGGCCAAAGAGGGCGACGCGAGCGCCATGCCGCTTGGCGTCGGCCACGAGGCCAAACGCATCGTGCGTGGTGCCAGCGCCGCCGCCGAGGATGCCCACGACCACCGACCGGTCATACGCCGCCAGCTGCTCGGTGACCTCGGGCCCGAGGTACGGAATCTTGAGGAAGATCGGCCGGCCCGCCCGCGGCACTCCCGCCAGGCATCGCACCACATGGTCGGCGAGAAACCTCGCGATGTCGCGGGGCTTCTCGCCCGCGATCCTCCCGGGCACGCGATCGATCGCATTTGGGAAAAACACCTCGAGGAAATGCCGGAACCCCGCCCGCTCGGCCTCGATGCGGAAGTCGCGGTAGGCGGTGAGCATCGCCCGATCGAGCGCGGCATCGTCGTTGAGCGTGAGGGAAAAGAGGCCTAGGTTCGCACCGCGGGAATGATCCTTCGCGCCGCGAGAGTGATCTGTATGCACCGAGTCATGCACCGGATCGACCCGGCCACACCTTGCCTGCGAAATCGTCGCCGTGGAGAAGGGCAGGGCGGGCTCGCGGCCGTAGCTGCCGGTGCCGGCGGCCAGCCAGATGTCGGTCGTGTCGTTCATCCGCACGGCGGGCGTGACGTGGCTCGAGACGAAGAGTCCCTCCTCGATGGCGAGCTGTTCGCTCGTGCTCGCGCTCATCAGCATGATGTCGACGAGTCCCTGCCGTACGATCTCGCGAATGCTGTCACGATATTCGCCGATCGACCGAAACGGCCCGGTGCCGGGACTCCCGCCCGGAGCCAGACCCGGCGAGGCGAGCCCAAACGCCATGTCGGCGTCTTTGGCGTCGGCGAGGATAAAGTCTCGGCAGGTGGGATCGGCCACGATCCTGGCGAGCTTCAGGTCGAGCGATTTTTCGGGCGGCTGCGGGGGCATGGCGTGAGGCTCCTCAGGGGGCGAACGAACGCGGCCATGCTACCCGACTGTCGGCCTTCGGTCGCCCGCCGCTGACACATAACGTAAAACGTTTATGAAAGAGCATAACGCCTGCCGGATAGTCTTCGGGCCATGCGGATACCGTGTCCGCATGAAGAAACCGAATACAAGTCCCGCTCTTCTGCCGGAGGATGTCTCGCCATGGCTGCTGCCTCATACCGCTTCTCGATCGGCCCCTGGAACATCGGCCGGGGCGCCGACCCGTTTGGCCCGCCGGTGCGGCCGCAAGTGGCGTTTGACGACGTGCTCAAGGTGGCTGTCAGCCTCGGCTTCGAGGGAATCCAGTTCCATGACGACGACGCCGTGCCCGACCTCGAGAATCTTTCGCCAAGTCAGATCGTCCATGAGGCCGAAGCGATGCGGCGAAAACTCGCCGACATGGGGCTTACGCCGGAGTTCGTCGCCCCGCGACTCTGGGAGCATCCTCACGGCATCGACGGCGGTTACACGAGCAACGACCCCGCGGCCCGCAAGTGGGCGATCGAGCGATCGAAGCGGGCAGTGGACGTGGCGCTGGCTCTGGGCATCGATCTGATCGTGATGTGGCCCGCCCGCGAAGGCACCTCGGTTCGCGAGAGCAAGAATCCAATCGACGCCTCTCGGCAGATGCTCGACGCGATCAACGCGATCCTCAGCGCGAGCCCCAAGGCCCGGATCGCCATCGAGCCGAAGCCCAACGAGCCTGTCGATCATGCCTTCGTGCCGACGATTGGCCACGCACTCTCCCTCGGCGCGCGGTCGCAGGATCCCACGAGGGTGGGCGTGCTGATCGAGTCGGCCCACGCCATCCTCGCCGGCCTCGATCCCTCCGACGAAATGGGGTTTGCACTGGCCGCCGGCAAGCTCTGGAGCGTCCATCTCAACGACCAGAACGGCCTGAAGTTCGACCAGGACAAGGTCTTCGGCGCGGCCAACCTTCGCGGTGCCTTCGATCAGGTCCGCGTGCTCGAGTCGGCCAACTACGCCGCCTCGGGGGCGTTCGTCGGCTTCGACGTGAAGGCCCAGCGAACCCAGAAGGCTGAGTCTGCCACGGCCCATCTGGCCACGAGCAAAGCGGTGTTCCTGCGGCTGGTCGAGAAGGTGCGGTCGTTCCCCAACGCGACGGCACAGCAGTGCATCGCCGCGCGGGACTACGAGGCGCTCGAGCGGCTCGTGCTCGAGCACCTGCTCTCCGCCTGACGGTCGCTCGCGTGCTCGAGCCTGTGTCCGCGTCCACCTGCAACGGTTCGCTCATGCCAGATGCTCCGCTCGTCGCCGTCATCCTCGATGCAGCCCGGCCGTACGACCGTCTGATCATCGCCGGCGTGGCACAGTTCGCGCGGGAGAAGACGCACTGGAGCCTCTATGTCGAGGAGGATCCGCTCCAAAAACTGCCCGATCTGACCCGCTGGCACGGGCAGGGGATCATCGCCAACTTCGACGACCGCCGCGTGGCCACGGCGATTAGTGGCCTCGACGTGCCCGTGGTCGGTGTGGGGGGTGGCTACGGCTGGCACGACGCCGCGTCGGGGATCCCCTACATCTACACCGACAACGCCGCCATCGGCCGGCTCGGGGCGGAGCATCTGCTCGCCTGTGGCTTCGAGACGCTCGCCTTCTGCGGCTATCCCCGGACGACGACGAGCGGCTGGTCGGAGGAACGGGCGGCGGCGTTCGCGGCGGCCTGCCACCGCGTCAAGCGGCCCTGCCACACGTTCACCGGTCGTCATGGCAATGCCCGTCGCTGGGCCGACTTGCAGGGCGAACTCATCCGCTGGCTCGCGCAGCTCCCGAAGCCGCTGGGGCTGATGGCCTGCAACGACCTCCGCGCGCGGCATGTCCTGGAGGCCTGCCGCACCCTCGGCCTGCGGGTGCCGCACGACGTGGCGGTGCTGGGCGTTGACAACGACGAAATGATCTGTGAACTGACCGATCCAACCCTGTCGAGCATCGATCAGGCGGCGCGGCGGATCGGCTACGAGGCGGCGGCCACGCTGGACTGTCTGATGCAGTCTGCCCCGCATCCCGCGGGCGGCCGTGGACGACGCGGCCGCTCAGCACGCAGCCCCGCCTCCCCGCCGAGGATCGTCGTGCCCCCCATCGGAGTCGTGCCTCGGGCATCGACCGACACGCTTGCGACGAGCGATCCGCTCGTGTTCGAGACGCTGCATGCCATCCGCCGCACGCCCTGGAGGAGGCCCGCCGTCGAGGCGTTGGCCGCGGCTGGGGGCATCTCACGGACCAGCCTTGAATCGCGGTTCAAGGCAGCGGTCGGCCGCTCGATTCACGAGGAGTACATCCGCCTGCGGCTTGCGGCCACCCGCCGCCTGATCACCGGCTCCGACCTCCCATTGAAGACAGTCGCGAACCGCACAGGGTTTCCTTCTGTGCAGTACATGACGACATTCATCCGCCGCCACACGGGCCTCACGCCCGCCCGCCTCCGGGCGATTGAGAAACGGGGTTAGGAAATCTGCAGCGGGCCGGTGCTGTCGACGAAGTTTTTGACCGGCACGCCGGCGGCGTCGAGCATCGTGACGTAGAGGTTTGCCAGCGGCTGCTGGTTGAACACCACGTGCTCGCCGAGCTTCAGCTTCCCGCCGGCGTGGCCGGCGACGAGATTCGCCAGGTCGGTCGACTCGTGCCAGGTGCCCATGCCGCCGCCGAAGTGCACGAGCGAATTGTCGAGCAGCGTCGACCCATCGGCCTCCTTTACGGCCTTCATCCGCTCCAGCAGGTAGGCCACGTGGCCGATCCGCAGCCGATCGACTTTGGCCATCCCCACGGGGCCGGTATGGGTGTAGCCGTGGTAGCTGTCATTGAGCCCCGCTTCCTTGTACACGTCACCCATGTGGCCGAGGATGGCCGTGGCCACTCGGGTCTGGTCGGTCTGCAGCGCGAGCACGAGCGTGTCGAGCATGAGGCGGATCCGCGGGCCGAAGTTGCCCGCGGCCGCCTGCGGATTGCCGAGATCGAGCGACTGCCCGACGCCGCCGATTTTATTGAGCGGCCCGGCGCCCTCGGGCAGCTTCGGCAGCGGCACGGCGTCCCACTTGCGGGCCTGCACGGCCCGCGACTCTAGCTCGCGTAGTTGCGTGAGGTATTCGTCGAGACGCTCGCGGTCGTCGGCGCCGAGCGAGGCCTGCAATTTCTTCGTCTGGTCAACGACACCGTCGAGGATGCTCTTCCGCTGCAGGTAGCGGACGTTCGCCTCTGCCTTGTCGGCGGCCGAGGGACCGGTAAAGAGCCGCTCGAATACCTTGTAAGGATCCCACTCGGCGGGGATGGGCGATCCCGTGTCGGTGTAGTTGATCGTCATGCCGCGGTCGTGGCTGAGGCCGAGCGAGGGAATACGGGTCTGCTGGCCGAGGTGGCGGGCGGCCACCTGGTCCACCGAAACGGCATTGCGACAGGCCACCCCCGGCACGCGGAAGAGATCGACCGCTGTCAGGTGGCACATCGGATCCTGGGCGTGGCGGACGACCGTGCCCCGCGTGAACGCTCCCTCGTGGAGCAGACCACTCAGGATGCTGATGTCGTCCTTGAAGGGTAGCAGTGGCTCGAGCGTGCCAAGCGGCTTGATCTCTGCCGGAATCTTGCCGCCGTCAACCTGGCTGAACGTGTTGCGGACATCGGGGAATTCCTTTGAATCGGCCCATGCGCGACCTGCCAGAGCGGGCTTGTAGGACGGCATGAACATGCCGCTGCCCGCGTAGAGCCAGACCAGCCGCACCGGCGGCGAGGCGGCTGCGGCGGCCCGCGCGACAGACGGCAGCATGCACTCGAGCAATGGCAGCGACACGAGCGCACCGGCACCCTTGAGGACGTGGCGGCGGGAGAGTCGGGGCTTCATGGCGGGCCTTTCGGGCGGAAGGAACGAATGCTGGTCAGTGAACCTGGATTAGTGAACCTGGAACAGTTCGCTCTGCACCAGGGCGAGGATCAGGGTCTGGAGCCGGAAATCATCTTTCATGGCAGCTTCGCGGATGCTCTTCAGGGCCGGTTCGTCGGTGATCAGGTGCCGGCGGCCGAGGGCATAGCTCGCCAGCTTCTCGGTGAAGCCACGGGCGAAGCGATCCTTGTTGGCCATGAGGTAACGCTTCACCGCGTCAGGCCCCTTGCCCTCGATCTCGCCCATGCGGAAGCTATCGTCGATGGGAAACCTGGGCACCGGCGTCCAGACGGCATAGAGCTTGAATTTCTTCTGGACGGCCTCGGCGCTGCGGGCCGGATTGGCAGGATCGACCCAGACCGGCTCTTCGTCCCGCCACTCCCCGATGACGTCGTAGTGCTCGAGCGCCATGCCGAGCGGATCGATCCGCGCATGGCAGCCGGCGCAATTGGCGGCGGAGATGTGCGACCGCACCAGCGACGATGCCGTGTCGCCGTCGCCTGAATCAGGCAGGACGGCATTCACATTCGGCGGCGGCGGGGGCGGGGGACGGTTGAAGACTTTTTCGAGGATCCACGCGCCGCGGCGGACCGGGGATGTCCGCGTGTTCTCGCTGGCCGAGGCGAGGAAAGCCGCCGTCGTGACGAGGCCTCCGCGACGGCCCTCGGGCAGCTTCACCTTACGGAGGTCGCCGCCGCTCACCGGCTCGAAGCCGGCCAGTTCGATCGGCCAGAGCGGCCATAGCGACGGAAGATGGTAGTGATCGGCGAGGCGGTCGTTGAGAAAGGCGTAGTCGCAATCGAGCAGGTCGTAGAGTGAGCGGTTGTCGTGCAGGAGATGGTTCATCATGGCCCGCGGCTCTTCGGCAAAGTCTTTCCGCATCAGCCCCTGCAGGTCGAATCGCTTGTAGAGCGACTGCTCCGGCATGATCGTGGCCAGCTTGGAGAGGCCGAGCCATTCCCCGGTGAACCGCTCGACGAAGGCGGCCGACCGCGTATCGGCGATCATCCTGCGGACCTGTTCGGCCAGCGCCGGCCGCAGTTTGTTCGCATTGGCCAGACTCGTCAGCTCCTCGTCGGGCGGGCCGCTCCAGAGGAAGTAGGAGAGCCGCACGGCCAGTTCGCGATCGGTGAGCGTGCGGCCCACCGGCCCGGGCTCGACGAGAAAGAGGAAGTGGGGTGACACGAGCGCCTTCGTGATCGTCAGCCGCAGGGCATCATGCAGCGGCTCCTTTGAGGGCGTCGGCATCAGCTTCGGGTCGGCGAAGGCCCGCGACGCGGTGGTCACGTATTTCGCGAAGTCGGCGATCTCGGCGGCCGTCGCCGGCCGGCGATAGAGCTTTGGCAGCAGCCAAGTGGCAATCCGCTTCCCGTCGCCGGCCGCGATGGCTGCGGCGTTTTCCCGCTGGAACCGCGAGAGCGGCCAGCCCTCGGGATAGATTGGTCCCTCGACTTCCACGGCGAGGTCCTTGAAATACGGAAACGGATAGGGAGTGTCGGGATTCTTCTTCCGCGCCGGCTCCCAGGAGTTGTGCAGCAGGTCCCAGGTGTTGTTGGCCATCGGCTTCCCGTCCGGCCCGGTGCGCGGCACGCTCTCCGCCCGCAGACCGTTGTTATTGGGAAATCCATTCGCCCAGCGGAAGTCGATGTTGAAATTGCCGTTCGACGAGTGCAGCGCCATGGCCTCGTAGACGGCGGGCTGGCCCTCCTGGATCGGGAGGTCGCCGCTGGCTACCAGCGACTGATCGAAGCGGATCTGGAAATGCGGCACGTAGCCAGGCCGCGTCGCCAGGTTCTTGGGCGTGAACTTGATCTTCACCTTGTAGTAGCCGGCGGGCCCATTGAACGGGAACCAGAGGTGGTCGCCGAGCCAGGCCCGGCCCGTGTCGGTCTCCCCGATGGCGCCGCCCGGATCGTGGCCGCGGATGGCGAGGCCGTAGTCTTTGTTGCCGTCGGTGAACACCTTCGTCACGGGCTTCGGCTGCTCTCCGTCAACCACCGCCATGCGTGCGACGGCATCCCCCGCGGCGAGATACTGCTCCACGAGCACCGACGAAAGATTGAGGGCCTCGCCAATGTTGGTAAAGCCGTCGAGGGAATCGTCCGGCGGAAAGTCGTCGGCGGGAGTGATCGCGTCGATCCCAAACACCTCCCTGATCGTGCGGTTGTATTCGTCGCTGTTGAGCCGGCGCAGGGGCCGCGGCCGCTTGACCGCGGCGAAGGCCTCGTGGGTCTCGAGTTGCGTGCGAATCCACGCCTCGGCCGTCGAGTATTCCTTTTCCGTGGGCCGGGGGTCGTGATCCTTGGGCGGCATGTCGCGGGCAGCCAGCCGCTCCATGACGCCGTGCCACGCGCCGGGGCTGCGGTCCACCGTGGGGCCGGCGAGCAGGTCGGCCATGTCGAAGCCCCCCTCGGCGTCATCCCCCTCGTGGCATTCCAGACAGTTCTTTTTGGCGAAGTCCGCGATCTCCCGCACAGCCGCAAGGCCTGTGGCGGCATCGTCGGCACCGGCGCAATGGCAGAGAGTCGCCGCGATGGCGATCGCGCACGCTGACTTGAATAATACGCCTCTCAACGCTGTGTCTCCGACGGCTTTTCTGGGTGACGGGGGCCGGTCCCGGCGGGAATGAGTCGGAAGACACGGGTGTCAGGTGTCTGCAGTTCAATATCGATGCTGGTCGCAGCAGGCGTCAGCACTTTCCCGCTGACCACATCGATCACCCCGTATTCACGCGGCAGCAGGATGGTTCGGGGCCCGCCTGCCGCAGCGTGAATCGCGACGATGCTGCTGTCGGCCATGATGAGATCATCGTGCTCACACCAGACATGGGCACCGGCCTGGCGTGCACAGTTCCGCCAGAATGCCGCCGGCAGGCCAGGCGTCGTCGAAAACACGCTCGTCCAGTTCGTCCCGTCGGCAGCGTTCCGCTCCTGGGTCGCGAGCCCGGTCGCATTCCGGCCAAGCTTCGTCCAGGCGATACCGAGTGCTGTGCCGTCCTTCGGATACAACACCGGCCCGTAGGCGAGCGGGCCGCCGAGCACGGTCGCGGGACTGAGGCCCCGAGTCAGCGGGTGTGCGACGTCGGCCAAGAGCGTCCGGCGCGGGTAATTCACGCCGAGCACTTCGAACTCGAAGCCCGTGAGCCTCGTCGCGGCCGTCCTGCCGATCGACTCGCCATCACTGATCCCCGAACCGGGCCCCCAGACCACCACATGGCCATCACGGAGAACCTTCTCTTCCAGCAATTTCTGCCTCGCGGCATCGATCCGGAACAGGTTTGGAAAATAGTAGACCCGATGCTTCGGGAAATTCGGCAGTTCCAGATCATCGACGAGATACGTTCGCACAGGCACGCCGGCGCGGGCGAGCCCGGTCTTCCACTCCCAGAGCACGGCCTCGTTTAGGAACCGGCCGTCTCCGTTGGTTTCGAGCACTGCCTCGTCGTCGAGAATCATCGCGATGCCGGGCACCGTCTCATGAGACCACGACGCCGCTTCGCGGAGCACCTCTGCCTGCCGGGCAATGATCGGCCGGAGCGGTTCTGGCGCGAACCAGTCTTGGTAGACGTCCATCCAGTACGGAGTGAAACCGCGGGTCAGGGCGCCGGCGATGTTTCGCCACGTGACAGAAGCGAACTCGTTAGGGTCGCGGGCAGGGGCGATCGGGTCGGTGCCCGCCCAGGTGCGTGTGTCCATCTCGCACAGCATGAGCTTGCCGCGAAGAACAGCCGAGTCGGCGATGCCTTCGGGCTCGAAGACGCCCCCAACGCCACGGGCCTGGTAGTCGTGGGGCGTTATGAGCCCGCCGATACCTCGGCCCGCGAAGAGCGTTCCAACGCTCATATTGCCCGATCCGGCCATGAGTTCCGGATACGCATGGGTCCAAGGAGCGTCGCCGTTGAAGAAGCCGGTGTTGTCCCACCCGAGCATGGTGGACTTGTGGCTGTCGTAGATGAGCACGCGACGGCGGCCGAGCCTGTCGAGCGCGGCCTGGCTGGCAGCCGCCACCCGTCGGAAACCCGCATGGTAGAGATCACGCTGCAGGAGCAGATAATCACGGAGCTGACGGTTATCAGCGGCGGCCTGCCAGTAATTGATACGAGCCACATCCGCCACCGTGCCACGAAGACGGTCGGTGGGTACACGCACGGTATCGAGCGTCAGATCGGCGTCACCGTATGCGGCACGCAGCTTCTCGTCGGTGCCGTAGGTGTCGCGCAGATACCGCCGCCAGCGCGTGGTCATCGCCGGCGAATGGTCGAAGAGGGCATAGTGCAGCATCGGCTCGTGGGTGCCCTCCATCCGCAGGAAGTTGGCGTAGCCGACGATGCGGTGGGCCCATGGCCGCCCCTCTGCGTATTCGATGGCAGCCGCGGCATAGCGGGCGGCGGCGTCCCAGTAGGCGTCGGAGGCGAGCGACGGAGCCGGCAACGATTTTCCATCCTCGGTGACGACGAGATCGTCGGGGTGCAGCTGCCGCCACGAGGCTGGCTCATGAAGCCCGAACCGCACGACCAGCAGCGCCGTGGAGCGGTCGTTGAGGATCGCCGTCGCCTGCTCGTCGGGCGGCAGCTTGAAATCAGCCATTGGTCGGGCCGAGACCTCGTCCCCTCGCCACAGCGGCGTCACGAAAAAATCCTCGGGCTCTCCATCGGGAAGTCGGGCCGCTCCGATCGACACGAAAAACGTGTCGATCGGCTGGGCCACAAAATGCTTCAACTGTCGCTCGAAGAGATCGCGATTCCAGTGTCCGGCCGGACTGTACGACACGATCGGCGTCGGCTTGTCATCGACGAAGAGCGTCGGCCTGCCGAGATGGTCTCGCACCTCGGCGCTGAGTACGGGAGCCGGCGGCTCGACGGCGCGGCCTGAGACCGCCGACAACCCTGCCAGCCCGATCAGGCACAGGGTGATGATTGGACCTCGGGCGTGCCTCATCAGCGCCTCCCTGTCGGCAAGGGAGCAGGATCGGCCCGCCGATCGTCGCGGACCGGCTCGTCGGCGTCGATGCGATTGCGTTCGAGCTGGTTGTCGCCAGACGCGGCCTCGATCGCGACACCAATGGTCTGCCGGCGACCTTCGCCCTGCCGCGACTCGCGAATGATGTTACCGATCAATCGGTTGTCGCTGGTCGGGCCGCGGATTCGGATGCCGGCTGCGCCGTTGTCTTCGATCGTGTTGGACTCGAGACGGTTGCGGTCGCCTCCCATGCCCGGAAGCTCCTCTCGAAAGAGAATACCGTCGCCGGCGTTCTCCCGCACGACGTTCGACCTGAGCAGGTTGTCGGTATCCTTATGCCCGATCGAGATCCCGTTACGGGCGTTTCCCAGGAACACATTGTCTTCGAACGTGCCATGCTTGACCCGCCAGCAGACAAACATCCCATCCTCACCATTGCGCTCCGAGCGGCAGCCCCGCATGACCGTCCGCTGCGAACCGCTACCGGGATGGAAGCCATGCCCCGCGTTGTCCACGCAGACCGTATCGACCACCGTGACATCGTTTGATTGCTGGTAGCTGACGCCGTCGCCGGAATAGCGACGCACCGTGCAGCCACGGATCGTGGTGCCATGCGCCCGACAGAGGTAGATGCCGCCGCCGCGGCAGCCGTCCAGCAGAGGGTTTTTGTCTCGGCTGCCATCGATCTCCAGATCCGCGATACAGGCGGCCTCGATATCGCAGCCACTCACCACGGGAAAGACCGTGGAGGCGGTGGCAGCCCGCTTGACGAGGCAGTCGCCGCGGAGCGGCAGATCGATCGCGATCGTGCTGCCGGAGCGGCCGGCAATCCGCGCGACCGTCACATGAAAGTGTTTGACGGCGTCGTCCCAGATGGCCACGCCATGGCCGACACCGAAGCCGGCGGGGTCGGCAAGTGTCACCTGCTGCTCGCCGAAGTCGCCATCGACGAGCAGGCGACTGGTGGCGGCTGGGGCCTTGACCAGCACGGTCTTGCCAGGCGAGCCCCGCACGGTGACATGGCTGCGAAGGTGGATGGAGTCGTGCATCAGGAAGGTGCCCGGCCCGATCTCCACGACGCGGTCAGCGGGGCCGGCGTCGAGCGCCGCAGCGTAGTCGACCGCGGCTTGAATCACGAGGTTATCACGACCGAGGAGGTCGTAACCCGCGGTTGTCACGTCGCCGGAAGGCTTCTCATCGGCATGCCCAACGCGGACTCGCACCGGATCGACCATCGGCTCCCGCATGGTGCCCGGCAACTGGCCGGGAGACAGCGCTGCTTGGCCCATGGCGAAGCATGGCAGCAGCGCCATACACCAGCAGGCCACGGCGATACCTTTTCGTGCATGGCTCATGATGCCTCTCCTCTCGAGCGGCCGGCAGGCCGGCGCAGCAATTCGGCGATTTCCTCCAGTGGCACGCCCTTCGTCTCGGGCACCATCGTGAGCACCCACACGAGCTGCACAACCATCATACCGCAGAAAAACGCGAAGACCGTGCTCGGGGCGAACCGGGTCACGAGCACGGGGAAGACCGTCGTGAGCAGCGCGGCCATGATCCAGTGCGTGGCGCATCCGATCGCCTGCCCCGTAGCCCGGTAGTCATCGGGAAAGATCTCGGCGATGAACACCCAAATCACCGCCCCCTGGCCGATCGCGTGGGCGGCGATGAAGGCGAAAATACAGGCGGGCACGATCGCATAGTTGCCGGTTGCGAACGCCCAGGCACACAGCCCCAGCGACACGATATAGCCCAGCGATCCAATCACCAGCAGCGTCCGCCGGCCAAGCCGGTCGATGAGCCACAGCCCGATGAACGTGAACACGAGGTTCGTGATGCCGATTCCGATCGATTGGAGGAGCGCGGACTTCTCGCCCATGCCTGCGAGTTCGAAGATCCGCGGCGCGAAGTAGAGGATCGCATTGATCCCCGACACCTGGTTGAAAAAAGCGATGAGGAAGGCCAGGAGCAGCGGTCTGCGGAGGCTCGGCGACGCAACCGTTGCCGTGGACGCCATCGGCTGTGACGCCGAAACGATGCGGCCGGCCGTGCCGGCGAGTTGCTCCGGCGTGGCATGAGGATCCATTCGAAGCAGCACGGTCATCGCCCGCGCCCGCGACTCCTCCGTGCCCTGAAGCAGCAGCCAGCGCGGGCTCTCCGGGATCGCCAGGCAGGCGAGCGTGTAGGCGAAGGCCGGAAACGCCTCGGCACCGAGCATCCATCGCCAATCATTCTCAACGCCCTCGAGCAGGTAGTTCGAAAGGAAGGCGGCCAGGATGCCAAGCACGATGTTGAACTGGAACATCCCGGTTAGACGACCGCGGGCTGCCGGCGGGGAGATCTCGGAGATGTAGAGCGGCGCTGCCACCGTGGAGATACCGACTCCCAGTCCGCCGATGAACCGGGCGACGATGAACGACCAGACGTCGGTCGCGAGACCACTCCAGACCGCCGAGACGAAATAGAGGATGCCGATCCAGAAGAGCGTCGGCTTACGTCCCAGTCTGTCAGTCGGCCATCCGCCGCACATCGCGCCCACCACGGTGCCATACAGCGCCGAAGCGATCGCAACGCCGTGCATGCCGGCACTCAGCCCCCAGAGCTGCTGGATCGTCTTCTCGGCACCCGAGATGACAACGGTGTCGAAGCCGAACAGGAAGCCGGCAAGGGACGAGACGATCGCCCAGATCACGATACTTGCATTCATGGATAGACGGTCCTGTTTGACTGGATCCCGGGAACCTTGCCGACCCTTGGCGGTCACTTTGCCTGCACGAGCTTCTGGGCCGCTGTGAGCCGGGCGGCGATCTGGTCGTCGGCAGGGAAGTCACCGACCAGCGGCACGAGCCAGCCAGCCGTGCCGTCCTGCTTCCAGGCCTTGAGGCCGGCGGAGACGTCCTTGCCGTTGAGTATTACCTTCGGCTTGTCCTTCGTGCCACTCACGAAGAGCAGGGTGGCGAGGGGCAGTTCTTTCTCGGCACCGGCCCGGTAGTTCCCGCCGAACGGCGTGTAGCGGATGTCGATCTCGCGGGAGTCCTTCACGGCCCAGCGGCCCATCGAGCAGCCGCCGTCGGCGGCGATCTTCACGCCGCCCGGTTCGCGGAAGCTATAGGGCAGGTAGTTGGGCAGCATGTTCGTGGCCACATAGATCTTCTGCTTCGGGAAGGTCTGCAGGAGCATGTTGAGCTCGGGATGCAGCGGGCCGCGGTCGAGGACCGCGCCGTTTTTCTCGAGCGACTTGCGGCCCATCTGCGAGAGCGACGTATCCTGCCAGAGGAGACGTTCCCGGAAGCCGGCCACGGGGTCCTTGCCGTTCACGGTGAAGGCGTCCCACGCGGCAGTCAGGGTATCGCTTCCGCTCCGGTAGCTGAGCGACTTCGCGTCGGCCTCGAGCTTCGTCTTCTTGATGTGCTCCTGGAACTTCTGGAAGCTCCCGAAGTCGGCCTCATCGCCCATTTCGACCACGAAGCCACCAATCCCGCCTTCGAGCTGCTTGAGCGCGTCGGCGCCGATCGGAGCATCTTTCTTATAGAAGTAGGCATTGATGAGCAGCGCCGGCTGCACGTTGACTGCCTCGTGGTAGGCCTCCATCTGCGGCTGGCCCGCTTCCAGACTGACCTCGGCGTCACGCCCGACATCGGTGGTCGGCAGCGGCCGGATGGCCAGGTAGCTGACGCCGTCGCGAATCGAGATCACCTGGCCGAACTTCGCCGTCGCAGGCAGCGAGTCGATCTTCTTGTCGCCCACAAAAATCTCCCAGGTGGGCTGCGGCTGCTCGTAGCTGAAGAGAGCCGCCGTGCACTGCACGCTCTTGATCTCCTGGGCCGGCTCCTTGCGATTGCCGTATTGGTGCTCGGCCGCCTGCTGCTGGATGACCTGCGGCTTCGGCTTGGCCACCATGATGAGCCGGTTGCCGTCCTGATAGGTGCGGTAAACACCCTGCTCGCTGATCACACCCGAGCCGTCATTGGCGAGCTGCGTCTGGTTGAAGCCGACCCGCATGTCGAGCGTGCCGATATCCGACATGCTCTTGGGCAGTTCCGCCTTCCGCCGCCATTGCCCGACCACGTGGAGCCGCTGCGGCTTCGTGCGGATGCTGGCCAGGCCGTAGTTCACGCCGAAATGCGTGACGATCGCGTCGCCCTCCTTCTCGAGCACGGCCGACCACGGCAGAGGCTTCTCGTCGACCATCTCCGCGAACCATGGCTCAGCCCAGGGGCCCGAAAGGCTCTGCAGGGCGACCATCGCCGCAGGATAGTCGTGCCCCCAGGCACTGACCGGCTGCGGCACCTTGCCGCTGGAGTCCTTCGGCATCGCAAGCGCGGGCAACGTGCCCGTGTCCGTGTCGCAGAGGCTGCCCCGCGGTGAGATCACGTGCAGGATGTGGTAGAGGCCGTCCTGCTGCCCCAGCGAGTGCTCGGAAAACGTCCGGCTGGCAGGCCCCACGAGCCTCTTCAGGTTCGGATGGTACCCGCAGGCCAGATCGTTCACCGTCTTGTTCATGATGCTCCAGCCGGCAAGTTTGTCTTCCGGCTGCTCGCAGAAATCGGCAAACAGCTTGTTGCCCGCCGTGGCGATCGCCCAGTAGTAGTGGTCGATGTATTCCTGGCCGACGCCCGAGCCGAAGGTCCACATCCAGAACGGAAACTGCATCAGTCCCGCCCGGCCATCGTCCATGGCCTTCTCCGAGCCGATGATCTGGCCATTGAGCAGGGCGCCGGAGGCGGCGCTCGAGTTGAAATTGGCGGTGCTCATGTCCCGCGTGAAGCCGGAGCGGTAGTAGCTCTTGTTGCCCCGCCAGTCGCCCGTTTTCTTGTAATAGACGTCGCCCTGGCCCCACTCCGCCTGCTTGCCCTCCTTGCTCTTCCCCACCCGCGGGTCATCGGCCATCGGGTGGATGAGCTTGCCGGAGGTGTCTTCGAATTGCCGCCGTATCGTGCCGTCGAGCTCTGTCTCGCGGTCCGGCATCAGCCAGGCGTTCCAGGCGCGGATCACCGAGTCTTGCACCGGCCCCGGCAGCGCCGCGCGGTAGTTGTACCACTGCGTGATGTTGTCGGCCGCGGTGAGGTGGCCCTCCCAATACCGCGGCGGGCGGCCGTTCACCCAGTCGAGCCAGGCGAGATAGGCAGCGTAGTCGGCATCGACAGGTTTCCCGGTCTTCTTTGCCTCCTGCTCCGCCTCCTGCTTCGCCCGGTTCCGCACGTGCTGCGGCACCACGCGGTAGTAGAAGGGCTCCGCCTTGCCGCCGCTCTCGAGGCCCATGAGTTGCTTGACGTGCGCATACTGCCAGTCGGGCATCCAGTCGGGCTTGGCGGTGAACTGCTCGTCGAGCTTTTGAACCTCGGCGGCTGTGGGCACGACGGCCGTGGGCGAACCGAGCGGCTTATCCTTGTGCTTGGCAGCGACCGCCGCCACATCGACGGCCGGCGGCGTGGCCTGCTCGGCTTTGCCAGCCTTGAGCGTCACGATGAGCTTCGGCTGCTTCACGAGAATCGCCTGCGGTCCGGTGGAGATGGCCCATTCGTACGCGCCGGTGAAGTAGCGGGCGTCGTAGACCTCCTCCTTGTTGATCACGAAGCCGTTGTTGGCGATCACGCCCAGTCGGTCGGCCAGCGTCTTGCCGTAGGCTGAGTCGGTGAGCACCGTCGTCACGTCCATCCGCCCCTCCGGCTTATACGAGGAGACCTCGGCAGGCCCGAGCTGCGCTGGAAAGCGGTCCTCGGCCGTATCGGTGGCGCCGAACCGCTTCCAATAGACGACGCCGTTGATCGCCGCGTTGTAGGTCGGCCCGATCGCGGCGTCGGCCGTCCAGGGCTTGCGGAGCGCGTGGGCGACCGCATGCCAGTTGGGACGCTGCGCGCGATACATCTTGTCGCAGTCCCAGTTCATGCGGTAGCGGTAGCCGTCGGCGCAGGGATAGTCGGCGCCGCCCGAGCCGGTGGGCCAGAGTTCCTCGTCGAGGTGTGGCAGCACGAGCTCCACTTTCTCGATTTCCTTGCCCGACTTGACCGCGGCCGCGATTTCCTTCGCCGCGCCGGGAAAGCGCACCAGCAGGCTGCGGTGCACGGCGTCGAATGCGAGCGGGCCGGGCTTGTCGCCGCCCCAGACGGCCGTCTGGCCGCGATCCTTCACGACCGCATCCCGCTGGATCCGTTCACCCTCCTCGGCGACCGGAATCGTGCGATCCCAGTGGGCCCGAAAGCCGCTCATGCCGGCACACTCGGCCGCGGTGATTTCGATGGTCTCGGCGGCCGCCGTGGCGACGAGCCCCGCGACGGCGAGGAACGCGAAGCACGCACTCCTGATGAAACGGCTCGATGGAAAAAACGTCATCGCGTTGATTCTCCTGGTGAAGGTGTAGCTTGCAGGAATTCCTGAATGCGTATGAAGGCGGCCTCGGCCCAGATCGCGTGGCCCGCGTCGCTGGGGTGGCAGTTGTCGGCGGCCAAGTGGAGGTCGGCCCAGCGATCGCCGCCGGAGGTCGCCGCGAGGATCGCGGCCCGCGCGTCCACGAACGGCGCGCCCGCTTCGGCGGCCGCGGCCCGCTGGGCCGCGAGCGTGTCGTCGAGATGGCGGAAGAAGGGATTCCGCGGATTATCGCCGCCGGTGCCGACGACCACCACGTCGGCGGCGAAACGTTTGCGGATGTCGGCGACGAGGGCCCCGAGCGCCTGGCCGGTCTCCGCCGGCTCCAGGAAGTGGTGGGAGCAGTCGTTGGCCCCGAAGGCCACGAGCACGAGGTCGGGGGCGTGGGGCTCGAGGCCGTCGACCCGGCCGAGGCCCTCGTAGGTGTTTTGCCCGCCGATCGCGAAGTGGTGCAACGTGAAGGCGGAGCCGGGGTGTTTCTCGCCGAGCCGTTTCACGAGCACGGCGGCCCAGTTGGCGGCGGGCGACTTCGCCCCGCCGTTCCAGCCCGGCTTCACCTCGCTGATCGAGTCGCCGTAAGCGACGACACGGATTGGCCTCTTCTCGGCGATGAGCCGCTGCGTGCGGGGGAGGCCCGCGACGCCGCCGCCCGTCTTGGTCGGCTCGTCGGCGATCGAGGCAGCCAGCGTCGCAACGCACCCGATGGCAGCCAACAGCAGGCTGCTCACAAAACGGCGCGATGCGTGAGTGGGGATGATCATGCTGGCTTCAGGCGATTCCTACTGGTTCAAAGGGATGGCGTAGGCTTTCTGGCCATTCGCCTCGACGAGTTCCGGCGGAGCGGCCAGAGGCTTTCCGTTGTATTCGACCGTGGGGGCGGCCTTCAGTCCGAAGACCAGCAGCCGCCGGGCGATTCCCGATTCCTTGAGTTGCTCCGGCTTCCAGTCGTGATCAACCCAGAGCTTCCCTTCCGCCGGGCAGACGGCGACCCGGGCGAGGCCCAACGTGCCGTCGGCTCGCACCTCCACACCGCCCGGCACCTTGAGCGCCCACGCCGAAAGATCGGGCAGCGGGTTGTAGCCGACATACGTGCCGCTGACGGGCTCGGTGATCAGGTAGCCCGTGCGGCCGGGAGTCATCTCGAGCACGGCGCCGCTCTTCTCGAGCAGCCCGGTGGTGCCTTGCTGGGTGAGCGTCGTGTCTCGATCGATTCCAGCGGGCAGATACGGATCCATCCCGTTGATGCGCCGATACGGGATGGCCCTCGAGTGCTGTCCGGGCTCGACGGCGTAGTGCACCTCCGACTGGGCGTAGTCGGTGCAGAAGCCCATCTCCATGACGTCCGAGCCGCTCGAGTAGGTGACGTGCAGCGTCCGCTTCTCCGGTTCCCAGCGGGTGTCGACCTTCGCCGCCGCCACCTGCTTCTGGAATGCCTCGAACGAGCCGTGTTCCTTCACGTCGCCCATTTCGACGATGAACCCACCATGCGCCTCGCGGGTGATCTTTTCCCACAGCGGGCTGTTCGGATCGACCGCCGTCTCCTGCCGCAGGTTGTAGGAATTCACCATCAGGGCCGGCGCGACGACCACCGCCGGATCGTTCTTGTAGCGATCGCCGAGGTTCTCGGGAACGCCCGGCTCGATCACGACTTCCGCGTCGCGGCCGAGGTCGGTGGCGGGGAGCGGGATCAGGCCGACATAGGCGTTGCCGTCGTGAATCGTGATCCGCTGCCCGGCCTTCACGGCGACCGGAAACTTCTTCTCCTCCCGGCCATCGACGCACACCTTCCATCCCTGCGGCTCGCGGAAGTTGAAGAGGGCGACGGTCGAATAGAGCTGCTTCAGGCCGTCTGTCCCCGCCAGGGCGACGCTGCGGTCTTTTTCCGTCCGCGGCTTCATGCAGACGATCGCCCGGTTCTTGTGCTGGAACGTGACCGTGGCGCCGGAGTAGGGCATGACGCCGCCGTCGGTCTTGAGCAAACGCGGTGCGTTGATGTTGTAGCGGACCGTGAGCGTGCCAAGCTGGTCGGCATCGGTGGCCGTGGCGTCTCCACCGTTCCATTGCCCGAGCACGTCCACCGTGCCGCCCTTGATGTCCTGGCTCGCGAGGCCGTAGTGCCGGCCCAGGTAGCAACGCCGCCAGAGCGGCGGCTTTGTGAACGTGCCGCGGGTCGTCTCGGTGGAGGTCTCCTCGTAGGGCAACGGCTTGGAGTCGACCATGTTCTTCGACCACGCAGGCGCCCAGGGCGATTGTCGCGTCTGCGTCGCCACGCGGCCCGGGGGAAAGTCGTAACCGTGGAGATGCATGCCGTGCTGCTTGGCATCGAGCGGCTGATCCGCATGGAAGAGCACCCCGGCGGGAGAGAGGGTGTGCAAGACGCCGTAGATCCCCTCCTGCTCGAAGCCGAGCACGCTCGACATGCGGGTGCGACCCGAGGCGCTGATCAGCCGCCGCATGTGCGGGTGATAATTCGACGCGAGCAGTTCGACGGCACGGTCGCAGATGATTCCGCCCGTCAGGCGATCGCCGAAGGTGGGCCCGTAATCGGCGAAGACCTTCTGCGCGCTCAGCGTAATCGAATAGTAGTAGTGGTCGAGCATCTCCTGGCTGCTGCCATCTTTGAAACTCCAGAACCGCAGCGGCATTTTCTCGAGCCCGCTGCGGCCGTCGGCCTCGGCGTATTCGGAGCCGATCATCCGCCCCCCCAGGAGTGCTCCCATCGACGCGGTGTGGTTGAAGTTCATCGTTCCCATCCCCTGGGTCCAGCGGACGCGAAAGAACGAGAAGAGCCCGCGCCAGTCGTGGGTTTTCTGGTACCAGGCGAATTTCTGGTCGCCCAGGGGATCGACGGTGATCGCCTCGTTGGGAAGGTCGGGATAGAGCCATCCCGTCCAGTAGGCCTTCATGTGGTCCTGCACGGGGGCTGGCAGGGCATCGCGGTAGAGATGCCATGTGAGCAGGTCGTCCTGCACGCCCCAGCCCAACCAATACCGCGGCGGCCGCGAGAGCACCGACCGGATGAGCCTGGCGTAGGCTTCCGGGTTGCCGGCCTCGATCGCCTGCACCGCTTCCATGCCGCCGCCGAGTGTCTTGAGCTCCTGCACCCGTTGCCACTGCCAGTCGGGCATCCAGGCCGGCTGCCGGGCCGCAAACCGCCGCGCGAAATCCTTGATCGTCGCTTCATCCGGCATCACGGCCGTGGGCTTGCCGCCGGTCTTGTCCCGCGCGAGCTGTTCGGCCAACGGCTTGAGATCGCGTGCCGCGGGAAGCCGCACCGCCTCGGCCGCGCCGTCTGCGAACTGCACATCGAGCCGCGCGGCCTTGAATGACAGGCCGTTGCCACCGGTCGGGATCGCCCACTCGTAGGCGCTCCAATCGGCATACCGAACGTCGTAGGTCTCCCACTTGCGGACAAGCACGCCCTGTTCCTCGAATCCCCGCAGCCGATCGCCGACGGCCGCGCCGTATCCTGCGTCGGTGAAGAGCGGGGTCACGTCCATCCTTCCCGCGGGACTCTCCTTGGAGACCTCGGTCGGCCCGAAGCGGGCGGGATAGCGGTCGGCCTTTTCATCCTGCGCGCCATAGGTGGCCCAGTAGCCG
Source organism: Planctomycetaceae bacterium (assembly GCA_947459185.1). GTDB lineage: Bacteria > Planctomycetota > Planctomycetia > Pirellulales > UBA1268 > CAMCQY01. Next base: position 28,999 of record CANHCU010000041.1, read on the forward strand.
CCGCCGTCGAGCCAGGCGTTGAACGTCGGGGCCGGCGTGCCTTCGGCCGACGTCCAGGGGCGCCGCAACGGCCAGGCGACGAAGTGCCAGCGGGGCGGGTCTTTCTTCAGGGCCTCGTGCAACTGCACGCGCGACTCGTAGCCGTTGGGCTGGATCTCGTAGCCTTCATACTCGAACACGATCTCCGCCTTCGCGATCCGCCCGCCCTTGGTAAGCCGCTCGGCGATGCGGTCGGCCGCGCCGGGAAACCGCAGGAGCACGGACCGATGCACGGCGTCGGCGGTGCGGGCGTTGGGAAACGCCTTGTCCCACGCGCGGCCGTCGATGCCGGCGGTCTCGGCGGCGTCGCAGGTCACGGTCTCGGCCGCAGGGGTAGCCGGCGACCACGAGCCGCAGGCAAGCAGGAGGGCGGAACACAGGATCGGTATGCGTTTCTGCATGGGTCGTTTCTCTTGCTTTCCGCTTCTGTTGGTTTCTCGTAAACGGCTCTATCCGCCGGCACTAACGCAGCGATTGTCGGGGCGGCGTGGGAGGCACCGCCGGCCACTCCCACTCGGCGACCTTCACGTCGTGCTTGCCGGCGGAGACACCGAAGGCGATGCCGAACTGTGGGGTCGCCGTGCCCTTCGTGAGTGAATGCTCGTCGGCGAAGCCGGCGCACCAGCGGACGCCGTCCATCCAGTAGCCCGGCCGCACGATCTTTTCGGGCCACGTGGTGACGATCGTGCGGACGTCGCCATCCACCGTGCCGGTGATCCCATCGGGCGTGAAGGTCAGATCGAAGGGCCCCATGCCACGCACGCCCACGTTGCCCTGGGTCAACTTCACATACTCCGCCGCGGGCGCGATGAAGCGGATCTTGCCGCCCTCGGCCGTGGCCTGCGGCTTGGCCGGTGCGGGCGATTCCACCGTCTTGCCCTTGAA
>CANHCU010000042.1 GCA_947459185.1 Planctomycetaceae bacterium
ACCCTGTCGCCGAGCCGCCGTGCGAGCGGAGCGTGTTTGGGGAGCCCGCCCGGCGGCGTTCCCGGCCAGAGATCCCCCATCCCCCACGGCGCCCTAAACTTTTGCTACCGTATTGGGAACCGATAGACATCCCCCAGGGAGCCGACCAAGTGACGCAGTTTGAACGTGCCAAGAGCGGTGAGATCACCCCCGAGATGAAGTTCGTCGCCCAGCGCGAGGATCTCCCCGAGGAACTGATTCGCGCGGAGGTGGCCCGGGGCCGGATGGTGATCCCTGCCAACAAGGTGCACCTCACAAAGAAGCTCGAGCCGATGGCCATCGGCATCGCCGCGCTGACCAAGATCAACGCCAATATCGGCAACTCGGCCGTCACGAGCGACGAGCAGACGGAGCTGGAAAAGCTCCACATGGCCGTCCACCACGGCGCCGACACGGTGATGGATCTCTCGACGGGCAAGGACATCGACACGATCAGGCAGGCGATCATCGACGCGTCGCCGGTGCCGATCGGCACGGTGCCGATTTACCAGATGCTCGAGGAACTCGGCGGCGACATCGACGACATGCGGCCGCAGCACTTCCTCGACATGTGCGAGAAGCAGGCGCAGCAGGGGGTCGACTACATGACCGTCCACTCGGGGCTGCTGCAGGAGCACCTGCCGCTGACGATGCACCGGGTCACCGGCATCGTCAGCCGCGGCGGCTCGCTGATCGCCCGCTGGATGATGACCCACCGCCAGCAGAATCCTCTCTACACGCACTTCGAGGACCTCTGCGACATCTTCCGCGAATACGACGTCACCTGGAGCCTCGGCGACGGCCTGCGGCCCGGCTCGATCGCCGACGCCAGCGACGAGGCCCAGTTCGCGGAATTGCACGTGCTCGGAGAACTGACGCGGCGGGCCTGGAAGAAGGGCTGCCAGGTGATGGTGGAGGGTCCTGGACACGTGCCGATGGACCAGATCGACATGAACATCAAGCGGCAGATGGAGGAGTGCGACGAGGCGCCCTTCTATGTGCTCGGACCGCTGGTCACCGACATCGCCCCGGGCTATGACCACATCACCAGTGCGATCGGCGCGGCGCTCGCTGGCTGGAGCGGCGCGGCCATGCTCTGCTACGTGACGCCGAAGGAGCACCTTGGCCTGCCCGACGCCGAGGACGTGAAGCAGGGGGTGATCGCCTACAAGATCGCTGCCCATGCGGCCGACCTGGCCCGGCACCGCAAGAATGCCCGCGTGCGTGATGATGCGCTGTCACGTGCCCGGTTCAACTTCGACTGGAACGAGCAGTTTCGGCTGTCGCTCGACCCGGAGACGGCGAGAAAATACCACGACCAGACGCTGCCGCAGGAGACGTTCAAGAGCGCCCACTTCTGCAGCATGTGCGGGCCGAAGTATTGCTCGATGAAGATCTCGCAGGAGATCCGCGACATGGCAGCGGCCGAAGCAGCTGGCACGGAGAGCGAGCCGGTGGCGATTCAGCTGCCGTAGGCCTAGCCCACCGACCGGCGGAGCGTGAACCCCGCGGCGGCCGACGAGATGCCGCTCGACAGCAGGTTGATGCCGATCAGCGTTCCCAGGTAGAGGCCCGCCTGACTGGCGGGGCTCGTGAGCAGAATGCCGCCCAGCACGGCCGTGATGATCCCGTCGAAAAGGATCCAGCCGCGGGGGAAATCGCGTGGCACCGAAAACGCGGCCGTCAGTTTAGCGGCCGCCTGAAGCAGGATCAGGATGCCGAGAAACGTGACGAGCGCATGGATGCCCTCGACCGGGATCGCAAGCATGGCCACGCCGGCCACGACCGAGAGTGCTCCACAGACAAGCGCGAGCCAGAAGCCCCGCCACGTCCAGGTGCCTGCCGCCATGCCGAGCTGCGAGATGCCGGCTGCGATCAGCGCGCCGCCGCAGAGATAATCGATCACGGTTGACGCCACCCAGGGGGCGGCGATCGAGAGGATGCCGAGCAACGCCAGCACGCCGCCGAGCCCGAGGCACCAGCTGGCGATCTGGGGTCCTGATAGCTCGATCTCAATGTTCGCGGTGTCGGAAGAAGGCATGGCGGTGTCTCCCTGAGATCTCGGTGGCGATAGACGACACCTGTCATCCTACTCCGGCGGCGGACGACGGGGCGAATTCGGCCCCGATACTACACCGAGCATGGTGAAGCTGACTGTTCTTCATGAACGCGTGACGTGCTCCATCCAAGCCCGCAGCGCAAGCAAGGGAAATCGCGATCAATCACCCGGAAGTCAGGACCGGATTCCCTCGCTAGCGCGTCGGGCTTGGATGGAAAAGGCAACGGGGCGAAATCTCGCGTGTCCACGAGTGGATGCTCCCCGTAGGAACTGACCGGTTACTTCCGCGTCCAGAGCGTGCCGTCGGCACGGTCTTCGAGCACGACGCCCGCCTCGGTGAGCTTGTTGCGCACGAGGTCGGCCGTCGCAAAGTCTTTGGCACCGCGGGCACGGGCCCGGATCTCGATGACCAGTTCCATCAGCTTCGCCACCAGTCCCTCGTCGGCGCCGCCCGACTTCGCCTGCGGCTCCTTGAGGAAGATGCCGAGTGTGCCGGTCAGTTCGCGGAGCACGAGCATCATGGCGTCGAGCGTGGCGAGCGATTCCGGCGAGGCCTTCTTCTCCAGCCCCTGCTGGTCGACGAACTTGTTGACGGTCCGCACGAAATCAAAGAGCGTCGCCATGGCGATCGCCGTATTGAAGTCGTCGTCCATCGCTGCCAGGAATTTGTCCCGCAGGGCTTTGACTTCCTCTCCCGCGGTGCCGACCGCCGCATGTCCCACCCGCCGGTCGCGGCAGGGCAGGGCGTAGAACGATGTGCCGCTGACCCGCTGATACCGCGTGAAGAGCCGCTCGAAGGCCTCGAGTGCCCGGGCACTTTCGCCGAGCGGTTCCTCGCCGAAGTGGATCGGGCTGCGGTAGTGCGTGGAGAGCAGGAGAAACCGGATCACTTCGGGACGGTGCCGGGCGAGCAGATTCTTGAACGGCTCGGCCCCGGTTGATTTCGAGATTTTGGTTGCTGCCTGCGTGGCGGCGTCGTCAGCCGGTGACTCACCCGCACCCCGCGGTCGTCCCCCCACCTTCCCGGCGGCGCCCGCCGCCTGCATCAGGCCGTTGTGCATCCAGTAGGTGGCCATCGGGCAGTCATGGAGCGATTCACTCTGGGCGATCTCGTTCTCGTGGTGCGGGAAGATCAGGTCGAGCCCGCCACCATGGATGTCGAAGTGTTCCCCGAGGATCGCCCGGCTCATCGCCGAGCACTCGATGTGCCAGCCCGGCCGGCCGGGCCCCCAAGGGCTTTCCCACGAGGGCTCCCCTGCCTTGGCCTTCTTCCAGAGCGCGAAGTCGGCCGCCGACCGTTTCCGCTCGGCGGTCGAACCCCCCTCGCCCTGCATCGCCTCGACCGAGCGGTTCGTCAGTTTGCCGTAGTCGGCGTCGCTGGTGACATCGAAGTAGACGTCGCCGTCGGAGGCATAGGCACAGCCCTTGGCGATCAGGCCCTCGATGAAGGCGATGATCGTGCCGATGTGCTCGGTCGCCTTCGGCATTTCGTCGATGCTCTCGACGCCGAGCGCGGCGAGGTTTTCGAGGTAGTCGGCGGTCATCTCCGTGGCGAGTTTCGCCATCGTCGTGCCACGCGCGGCGCTCTCAGCGATGATCTTGTCGTCGATGTCGGTGATGTTGACGACCCAGGTCACCTTCCAGCCCGAGTATTCGAGATACCGTTTCACGGTGTCGAAGATCACCGGGCCGACCATGTGGCCGATGTGGCTCGGCTTGTAGACCGTCGGACCGCAGAGATACATGCCGACCTGCCCCGGCTTCACCGTGACCAGCGGCGTCTTCTTTTTGGTGAGCGTGTTGTAGACCTCGATCGCCGGCAGGTTTTCGCCCATACCCACCGCCGCCTGTTTCGCTTCAGTCGTCGCCATCAAACGTCTTTGCTCCAGTCCTCGTGTTGATCCCATCCTGCCGCCACAGCGTGCGGCGTCATCTCCGGTCAGGCGTGCTCGATCCGCTCCAGCAACACCACGCACTCAGCCGCAATCGCCTCTTCGGTGCCGATCGGCCCAACGCCCTCGCCGGTCTTCGCCTTGAGCCACACGGCTTCGAGGTCGATTTCCAGGATCTCCGCGATGCGACTGAGGATGCGGGGTCGGTATGGCAGGATTTTGGGCCGCTGGGCGAAAATCACGCAATCCAGATTCACGACCCGCCAGCCGGCGGCCGTGACACGGTCGGCGGCCACCCGCAGCATCTCGGCTGAATTGCGGCCCTTGTTTGCTGGATCAGTGTCGGGAAAAAGCTCGCCGATGTCCCCCAACGCGGCCGCCCCGAGGAGGGCGTCGGTGATCGCGTGCAGGAGCACGTCGGCGTCGCTGTGTCCGAGGGCCTGCCGTTCATGCGGGATCGTGATGCCGCCGATCACGAGGCCCGTGCCGGGGCCGAGCCTGTGGGTGTCGTGTCCGAGGCCGATGCGAATGATTGTGGGTGACGCCATGCTGCAAAGTTCTCCGCGACGGGACGCCAAGGTTTTCCCCTATACTTTCCGCATGCACAACTCCAATCGTGGCGGGCCTGTCGATCCCGACGGCGCTGCTGTCATCTCGGTCGATTCGCTTGCCAAGGAATATCGCGTCTACGACAAGCCGGAGGGACTCCTGGCCAGCGTCACCGGCCTGTTCCACCGCACGAGCCGGCTCGTGGAGGCGCTCCGCGGCGTGAACCTGTCTGTCGGCAAAGGGGAGTTCGTGGCCCTTCTCGGCCCCAACGGCGCCGGCAAGACGACCTTTCTCAAGCTGCTCTCCGGAATCATCACCCCCTCGCGGGGCACCGCCCACGTCCTCGGCCACGTGCCCTGGGAGCGGGACGACGACTTCCGCCGTCGGTTCGCCCTCGTGATGGGGCAGCGCAATCAGCTCTGGTGGGACCTGCCCGCCGCCGAGAGCTTCCGGCTCCACAAGGAGATCTACCGGATCGACTCTGCCCGCTTCGAACGCACCCGTGACGAACTGGTGGACCTGCTCGATGTCCGTCGGCTCATGCTCCAGCCAGTCCGCGAACTCTCGCTCGGCGAGCGGATGAAGCTGGAACTTGTCGCCGCGCTCCTGCACGAGCCGGAGGTGCTGTTTCTGGACGAGCCCACGATCGGCCTCGACGTCGTCGCGCAGCACACAATCCACAACTTTCTCAAGACGGTGCAGGCCGAGCGACGGGTGACGGTCGTACTCACGACGCACTACATGAAAGACGTCGCCGCGCTCTGCGAACGCGTGGTGGTGATCACGCACGGCAGCATTCTCCACGACGGTCCGCTCGAGGAGATCGTCGATCGCTTCACGACGCACAAGATCGTCACGCTCGACCTCGATGCCACTCCGGCACCAGGGCAGATGGAGCGGTTTGGCTTCCCCTGCGAGATCCGGGGGCCGCGGGTCACGCTCCGCATCGACCGCACGCGGATCGCCGACGTGCTGCCGGAGATTCTCCGCAGCGAGAGTGTGCGGGACTTCTCCGTGGAGGATGTGCCGCTGGAGGAGATCGTGGCGGAACTGTTTCGCGCCGCACCGGTCCCCAGCGTGTCACACGCAAGCGTGGTGGAGGCGACCGCATGAGCCTGGTTTCAGCGGCCGATCAGGCCCCGCCGCCCGCCGCCGTCCCGCCGTTCGCCGGTCTACGGATCTGGTTCACCATGCTCGCGATCTGCCTGGAAGAGCGGCTCGTCTACCGGGGTGACTTCATCATCGGCACGCTGATGCGGTTTCTGCCGATCGTGACACAGGTCTTCCTCTGGACCGCGGTCTTCAACGCCACCAGCAAGGCCGACATCGCCGGCTACTCACGGAACGACATCGTCGCCTACTATCTGCTGACGATGGTGACGCGGGCCTTTTCCAGCATGCCCGGCCTCGCCGGTGGCATTGCCCGCAGCGTCCGCGACGGCTCGGTCAAGAAATACCTCGTGCAGCCGGTTGACTACGTGGGCTATCTGATGGCGGCGCGGATCGCCCACAAACTCGTCTACTACCTCGTGGCGATCCTGCCGTTCGCCGGGGTGTTCTACGTCTGCCGGAGCTATTTTCCACCGGTGCCTGATGCCGGCACGATCGCGATCTACGTTCTGTCGCTCGTGCTGTCGTTCCTGCTCGGCTTCTTCATGGAGGCCACGCTCGGCATGCTCGGCTTCTGGTTCCTGGAAGTGTCGAGCATCATTTTTGCCTACATGCTCGTGCAATATCTGCTCTCGGGACACATGTTCCCGATCGACATGCTGGCGGACATCCCAACGGGGATCGCAGGCGTTTCCGCGGCCGACGTGGTCCGCTGGCTGCCGTTTGAATACACCGCCTATTTTCCGGCGGCCGTCTGGCTCGGCAAGATCCAGGGCGCCACACTGGCTCGCGACCTGGCCATCGAGGCGGGGTGGGTGGTGGTGATGGCCGTCGCCTGCCGGATCGCCTGGTGGCGGGGCACGCGTCGCTACAGCGCGTTTGGAGGGTAGGACGACATGAACCGCTACCTCTCGATCCTTGCCACGTTCGCGCGGGCGTGTCTCGTGCGCGACATGACGTTTCGCGCCAACTTTCTGCTGGAGTGCGTGACGAGCCTCGGCTGGATGTCGATGAACCTGGCCTTCTATCTGCTGATCTTCACCTTCACGTCGGAGATCGGCAAAAATACCGGCTGGTCGAAGGAGCCGTTCTTCGCCTTCGTGGCCACGGGCCTCATCATCAATTCGATCGTGCAGGCCCTCTTCATGCCGAGCGCCGAGGAACTCACGGAGATGGTCCGCACCGGCGGCCTGGACGCCGTCCTCGTGCAACCGCTCGATGCGCAGTTCATGCTCTCGATGCATCGAGTCGACTTTTCGTCGTTTGCCAACGGCCTGGTGGGCGTCGGCCTCCTCGGCTGGGCGGTCTCCCGCATGGATTATCAGCCATCGCCAGTTGCGTGGCTGCTCTATCCGCTGCTGATCCTCTGCGGCGTGGCGATCCTTTACAGCCTCATCATCATGCTCGCCGCGGCCACGATCCTTCTCGGCCGCAACCAGAGCCTCTACGACTTTTGGTTCTATCTCACGAATTTCTCCCGCTATCCGGCCGAGATCTACTCCGGTCCCTGGGGCGGGCCGATCCGTATGCTCTGCACCTTCGTGATCCCGATCCTGCTCGTCGTCAATGTTCCCGCCCGCGTTATCGCGATGCCGCTCTCGGGCGAAGCCTGGGGTCTGGTGGCGGCCGCCCTCATCGCCGCCACAGCCTCTCTGCTGATCTCGCGGCTCGTCTTCCAGGCGGCCCTGGCGAAGTATCGCAGCGCGAGCAGTTGACTGCGCGAGATGTGTGTACCGTGTTCGGTAGTTGCGTGCGGTTGCTGCGTGCTGACACCAGCCCGCCGGCTGCGGCATGCTCGATCGCCGGCGGATTCTGCTACAGGATGCTCTCGGACGAATCGTGCATCGCTCGTGAGTCGCAGAATTCACCGGCTCCTGCGCGTGCCTCCGACCGGCTCCTCAGCATCTGTGTCCACGAAAAACATCGCATCGTGCGATTTTTTCTTGGCGGGCCTCCGCCCGCTGGTGCTTACCCGGCCCTCCGGGCCTGGCGCACATAATCCCATCGCTTGCGCTCCGGGCTTGTATGAAAGCTCCCGTACAAGCCCCCGGCGTAAGCCGGGGGATATGGCCCGTGACGAGGAATCCCGCTGCATCCGTGAGGGGCTGCCCATGTCCCGAGAGCCGGCGTTGCTGACCAGCGTAGGCAGGATGCCGGAGCGCAGTCAGCATCGAGTGAGCGAAGGCCATGGATGGCCGTAGCGAACGTCCGGCGACGGGGCATGGGCAGCCCCGAACCGTCGCGGAGCCTCGCCTGTTCAGGGCGTGCAAGTCGACGCCCCTATTCATGCCGATCCTTGCGACTAAACTCTGAGGTTCAACTGTACCGGGAGGCCCCCAATGCCGCTGCAACTCGCCTTCAGTTCCAATGCCTATCTCGACGTGCCCGTCGAGCAGGCGATCGAGAGGATCGCCGGATTCGGCTACCGGGGCATCGAACTCTTGGCCGACGTGCCGCATGCCTGGCCGGCCGGCCTGCTTCCGGTGCAGAAGGACGCGATCCGCACGGCGCTCGAGAAAAACAACCTCACGATCTCGAACATCAACGCCTTTATGATGAACGCGATCGCCGATCCTCGACAGCCCTACTGGCATCCCGGCTGGACCGATCCCGACCGGCACTACCGGGCCATCCGTCGCGAACACACCAAGCGTGCCCTCAGGCTCGCCGCCGAACTTGGCGCCCCGGCGATCTCCACCGAACCGGGCGGCGAACTGGCGGAGGGGCAGAGCCGCGCCGCCGCGACCGACATTTTTTATGACGAGATCATGCCCTGCCTCGACGTGGCCGCCCAGTGCGGCGTGACGCTCCTGATCGAGCCGGAGCCGGGCCTGCTGATCGAGAAGTTCGATCAGTATCTGGAGTTTGCCGAGCGGGTCGATCATCCGTCGCTGGGCCTTAATTTCGACATCGGCCATGCGTATTGTGTGAGTGAGGATCCGGCCGAGTGGGTGCCCCGCATGAAGGAGCACACGCGGCACTACCACTTCGAGGACATCGCGGCGACCCGCGTCCACCACCACCTCGTGCCTGGAGAAGGGGCGATCGACTTTGCCGGCGTGTTCAAGGCGATCGCCACGCACACGCCCGATATGTGGATCACGGTCGAACTCTACCCGTATCGCGACAAGCCCGATGAGGCCGCCCGTGCCGCCCGCGGCTATCTGCTGGCCCAGGCCGCCGCGGCCTCGGTGACCATCGCCTGACGCCACCCCGGCAAGACCGCACATGTTCGCATCTCTTCTCGCCTGGGTCCGGCTCCTGCGGCTACCCAACCATGCCACGGCGATGGCCGACGTACTCGCCGGCTACCTGATCGTGTCGCAGACGCGTGCGATCGACTGGCCAGCGCCGGCCCTCTGGTGGGCGATCCTCGCGTCGCTGGGTTTTTATGCGGCCGGCATGGTGCTCAACGACGTCTTCGACCTGGCGCTCGACCGTGAGGAGCGACCGGGGCGGCCGCTGCCGAGCGGCCAGATCGGTGTGCGGACCGCTGCCGCCGCCGGCAACATCCTGATGGCGGTCGGCAGCGTTGCTGCGTGTGCGACGGCGTTTGCGGCGCAGAACCCCTGGCCGGCTCTCGCCGGTGCCCTGCTCACCGCCGCGGTCTGGACCTACAACCGCCACGCCAAGGCGACGAGCCTCGGCCCGGCCGTGATGGGCAGCTGCCGGTCCTTGAACTGGCTGCTCGGCATGACCGCTGCCGGCGGGCCGCATGCGCCGCACCAGTGGCTGCTCCCGATCGGCATGGGTGTCTACGTGATGGGCATCACGGTCTATGCCCGCGACGAGGCCGAGGAGAGTCGGGGGGAGACGCTCGCAGCCGGCACGATCATCATGCTCGTCGGGCTGGCCACGGCCGGCCTCTCCCCCTGGCTGGCGGCCCGTGCCGGTGAGGCCGGTGTCTGGTTGACGGGTGCAAAGCTCACGAATTGGCTTGTGGTCTGGGGGATGCTGACGGCGTCGGTTCTGTTGCGGGCGGTGCTCGGCATCTTCGACCCGACGAGTGGCCGCGTGCAGCAGGCGGTGGGCAATGCGATCATGGCGATCATCACGCTCGACGCCATCCTGGTGCTGGCCACCTGCGGCGAGCCGTGGTCGATCGTCGTCCTCCTGTTACTCGTTCCCTTTCTCGTGGGCCGCCGGTTCGTCAGCCCCACCTGAAGCCTGGTCCTCCCTTCGACCTGACCCCCGACACACCCACCATGCTGCTCGGCTTCAGCACCAACAGCATCGGCGACGTCGATCCGCTCGACGCGATCCCGATGCTCCGCTCCATGGGCTACGGGTCGCTGGCGATCACACTCGACCACCACACCCTCGATCCCTTCGCCAACGATCTCCCCGCGAGGATCGCCCGCTGGCGTGAGGCCCTCGCCCGCTCGCGCATGGCCTGCGTGATCGAAACCGGCGCCCGCCATCTGCTCGACCCCGTGCAGAAGCACGAGCCGACACTCGTGACGGCCGACCGCGAAGCTCGACAACGGCGGACCGATTTTCTCTGTCGGGCCATCGACATCGCGGTCGACCTGGGGGCGACCTGCGTCTCGCTCTGGTCGGGCGTGGTCCGCGACTCTGCCGACGAGCCGTCGATCTGGAACCGGCTCACCGGCAGCCTTGCTCCCGTGCTCGACCATGCCGCGGCCCGGCGGATGCCGCTGGGATTCGAACCCGAGCCGGGCATGGCGATCGACACGCTCGCCCGCTACGGCCAACTGCTCGACCGGCTGGGCAGGCCCGACCACCTCCGGCTCACCGTCGACATCGGCCACATGGAGTGCATGGGCGAACGGCCGATAGCCGACATGCTTCGCCCGTGGGCCGACCGCGTTGTCAACGTTCATGTTGACGACATGCTCGCCTGCCGCCACGAGCACCTGCCGCTGAGCTCAGGCGACGTCGACTTTCCGCCGGTCCTCGCCGCTCTCGCTGCCGGCGGCTATGTCGGCGGCCTGCATGTCGAACTGCCTCGGCAGTCGCACCGGTGGGTGGAGACCGCCACGCAATCCGCCGCCTTCCTCACGCCGCTACTTCACCAGCTTCCTCGCTATCTTCCTCCGAAGGAGTCGTCCTGATGAGTTCCGCATCGTCCCCCGTCCATGTGCTGCTGCTCTCGATTCCGGGCCTGCGGCAAGAGGATCTGTCGCGGATGCCGACACTCGAGTCACTCGCTGCCGGCGGCGGCTGCGTGCCGCTCGCCCCGGGGTTTCCCGCCGTCACCTGTCCGGTACAGGCCACGCTCACGACCGGCGTCTCGCCCGCCGCCCACGGGATCGTGGCCAACGGCCTCTACGATCGCAGTTCGCACCATCTCGAGATGTGGATCAGTCCCGACGGCGTGCACCGCGAGCCGCGGCTCTGGGACCGGCTCAAGTCGGCCCGGCCGGAGCTGCGGACAGCGGCCTGGTTTCTGCTGCAGTCGAAGCATGCCACCGCCGATCTCGTCTGCCTGCCCGCACCGAAGCACAACCCCGATGGCACCGAGACGATGTGGTGCCACACGAACCCGCAGCCGCTCTATGCCACGCTCCGCGAGAAGCTCGGCGATTTTCCGCTGCATAAGTTCTGGGGCCCGATCGCGGGGATCGAGTCGTCGCAGTGGATCGCGCGGAGCTTTCTGGAGGCCTCGCGTGAAAATCCGCCGCACTTTGCCGTCGTTTATCTGCCGCATCTCGACTACGCCGCGCAGCGGACCGGCCCCGACAGCCCGCCGGCTCATGCCGCCTGCGGCGAACTCGATGCCGAGATCGCGAAACTCATTGACGGCTTCGGCGCGATCGTGGGCCGCGACCGGCTCACGGTGCTCGTGGTGGGCGAATACCGGATTCGGCCGGTGTCACACACGCTCTTCCCCAATCGCGTGCTCCGCGAGGCCGGCCTGCTGGCCGTCACTGAGACGGCCGACGGGGAACTGCTCGACATGCAGGGCAGCCAAGCGTGGGCCTTAGCTGACCACCAAGTGAGCCATGTCTATCTTCAGGACGGCGCCGATGCATCGCTCGTTGAAAAAGTGGCGTCGCTGTTTCGGGGCAGGGCAGGGGTGGCCCGCGTACTCTCAGGCGAGGAACTCGTCACAGCTGGATTGACGGCCTCGGTGCCGCCCGACATGAAAAGCCGCTGCGGCGATCTCGTCATCGAGAGCACGCCCGAGAGCTGGCAGAGCTATTTCTATTGGCTCGACGATGAAAAGGCGCCGCGGTTTGCCCGCACGATCGACATCCATCGCAAGCCCGGCTACGACCCGCTGGAATTGCACATCGACCGCTCGAAGCTGCCGGCCATCTCGATTCCACTCGACGTGTCGCTCGTGAAGGGGTCGCACGGCGCGATCGACCCGATCAACCCGCACGAGACGATTCTTATTGCGTCGCGGCCTGGTCTCGCGAAGGGCCCGCTGGCCATGCACGAGATCGCAGGAATCGTGACCAGCATTTTTGGGTGTTCGTGACCGCGTCGACGCAGCGTGCGAGCAGAGCCCTCCCATCAAAGCCCCCGGCGTAAGCCGGTGGATCAGCGTCCCATACAAGCCCCGGCGTAAGCCGGGGGATCAAGCGTCCCATAAAAGCCCCCGGCGTAAGCCGGGGGATCAAGCCGGGGATTGTGGCTGCATCACGCCGATCTTCTTGACCGCCTCCAAGACGGTCTTGCCTCTCCCCACCTCAACCTCGACCTCTCGAAGCTCAGGTGTGATCTACTTAGCCCGTTCCTTCTTTCCGCGTGGCATTGGTTGCCTCCCTTGGTTTGCTCCACCCCCAGTTTCGCTCTCTGGAAGCGGTGCGGTTTTAAGGGGGGCAGGTCGGTTTTGCCCCTAACCGGTTCGACTCTCGCTTTAAGAAGTAGCGAGGATCAATCCGTGGACAAAACGACAGCAGGCAGCGGCGGTACTTCGGCGATTGGATTTCCCGTAGGTCGGCCACCTCGTCTTTTAGACCGGGTCCGAGATGCTATTCGTCTTCGGCATCTGGCGGTGAGCACCGAGAAGGCCTACGTGCACTGGACGAAGCGATACGTTCTGTTTCACCGCAAGCGGCCGCCTTGGGAGATGGGTGAGCGAGAAGTCGCGTCATTCTTGACCTATCTCGCGGTCGAGGAGCGAGTGGCCGCATCGACACAGAACCAAGCCCTTGCGGGCCTGCTGTTTCTCTACGATCACGTCCTCGGGCAGCCGCTTGCGCAGTGTGAAGGTATCGTGCGTGCGAAACGTCCCAAGCGGCTGCCGTCCGTCTTGACTCCGGAAGAAGTGCAGCGGGTTCTGGCGTTGCTCACTGGGGATCAATGGCTCGCGGGCATGCTGCTCTACGGCGCGGGCTTGCGATTGCTTGAAGCCCTGCGGCTTCGAATCAAGGACGTCGATACGTCACGCTCGGAATTGACCATTCGGGAAGCGAAAGGCAACAAGGATCGCGTCACGGTGCTGCCGGAGTGCGTTCGGACTCACCTTGCCCGGCATTTGGAGCGACGACGCCAGTGCCACCTCGCTGCAGTCGAGGAAGGGCGGGGGCGGGTGTTGCTCCCCGGCGCCTTTGCACGCAAGCACCCCTCCGCAGAACAGGAGTGGGCATGGCAATGGGTTTTTACAGCCAAGACCGATTTCTGGGATCGGCAGACTGGTCGCCATTACCGCCACCACATGCACGAGACAGTCATGCAACGTGCATTTCGGGAGGCTGTGCTCGGGTCAGGAATCGCGAAACGGGCAACCTGCCATACGCTTCGCCATTCGTTTGCGACGCATCTCCTGCAAGAGGGCTACGACATCCGGACCGTGCAGGAACTGCTGGGGCACAACGACGTGAAGACCACCATGATCTACACCCACGTCCTCAACCGAGGCGGTCGAGGTGTCCGCAGCCCGGCAGACCGCCTTTCGTGGGGCTCCTGATGGGGCGCGTCAGGGCTATCGGCAAGGATGTTTCTGGTGGGACCTACGTCGCGAGCCGTTCGGCAGGCCGCACCAACCAGAAGACCACCAAACACCCCTTGCAGGGGGTAGTTATCCGACAGATAATGCGGTGAATGCTTCCAACGGAGGGCAAGCCACTGGCCGTAAGTCCAGTTTCGGTAACCATTTCCACAGAGCCCGGCCGCAACGCATCGGGACGTTATCCAGCGGGTGTGGCACGTTATCGAGTTCCGTAGAAACAGTAGTTAGGCCAAATACACGAATGTCCGTCTACCAGAAGATATTGATCTGCGTCTTTCGAACCGTCGGCCTACTGGGCTTGGGATATCTAATCGCCCAGGCGATTCCGATGGCTTTTGCGTATGGCCTCGATGCGCGGAGGCTAATCGCGTTTGGCTGGCCGTGGGTGCCCCATGTGGTCTGTTTGCTGCTTCTGATTCTGGGGGCTGTGCCTCTCGCCAAGATCATCACGATGGGCATCGATGACGCGTAACGCTGGCCTAACAACGCGATGCAGCGGACTCGCAATAAAATCGGGCGGCGTGGTTCGCGTATAGCTGCGAGCCGCTGATCGCCAACGTTCGGCCATCGAGTCTCATAGGAAAAAAGCCTAATGTCATTGAACAAATTTTGGTTTGCTCTCGCTATAGTCGTACTCTTCGTCGCGCTCGCCGCGGGTGGGGATGCTGGCGCTGAGAAACTGCACGGTACTTGGATTGGGAAGAGTGAAGGCGAGCCAATCACGCTCACGTTTGGTTTGAAAAACGTCGTCAAGGTGCGCGTGGGGAAGGACACCGGTGAAGGAACTTACTCGGTAGATTGGAACAAGAAACCAGCCCACCTGGACATCGACTGGGGGAAGCAAGGAAAGGTAAGGACGATAATTGAACTCACGGATGACGACCTTAATTTTGAAAATGTTGACCCTGGTACAGGCCGTCCCAAAATGTTTACTGACAAAGCTGTGACCCTGAAAATGGAAAAAGTAAAGTAGTTGCCAGCCGGGCCATGGCCGAACCAGGCGTTCCACCTGACTGCGGCGGCATGACGTGAAATCATGATTCAATGTCTCACCAGCCGCCGCATCAGGTGAACTGTTGCGTTCGGCGGAGAAGCCTATGTCTTGAAGCCACCATGTAACAGCCAGCGCTTTGCGGAAGGAGCGATTGGGGTTAACTCGTGAAGGATTGTGGCCTCTGCATCAGATGACAGAGCTAGAAGGCTGCGATATTCGGAAGCGCATCTCCAGGCTCAACGCCGCCCGTCGTCGTGTGGCGACTGCGCAAGAGGCAGACAGCTATGTGCATCTTTCGTTCGACGGCCAGTCACTGTCTCGGAAGCCTCGATCGATCACCAAGATTACGCGAAAGACATGAAAGCCCCGAGCCAGATCACTGGAGCGAACCTCGCGGGCGTCGAACGCTTGGGTTTCAATTCGACGCCCCTTTCCGCCCGCTCGTTCGCCCAGTTCCGCCGTTCGGCGACAGGAAGCCCAGAGCCAGAGTAGCGAGTTTCGGAGTTGTAATGGCGCGCCGCTGGCAGTCATCGCCGTTGCCGCTCGATGAGACACTGGGTAGAATGTGAATATGGACGCGATCGTGACGCGGAATCCGCGGGTTATGCATGGCGAGGCATGCTTCGCTGGTACGCGGGTGACCGTGCAAACATTTTTTGATCATCTTGAGGCCGGATATACGGTCGCTGGATTTCTCGAGCAGTTCCCGACTGTTCGTAGGGAGCAAGTGATCGCGCTATTGGCAGCTCTGCGGGAAGAGGCCACCCGAGCAGCCGTAGCGGTGCCGGCTTGAAGCTGCTGCTCGACGAAAATCTGCCTCACCAAATGCGGCGGGAGTTGCCGGGGCACGACATATTTACAGCTGCGTACATGGGCTTCAGCGGGGTGGAGAACGGCGAGTTGCTCCGACAGGGGGCAGCCGCGGGCTTCGATGCTCTTGTGACCAACGATCGCGGATTGGAGTACGAACAAAACCTGAGCAGCTTGCCTGTTGCAGTCGTGGTGGTTCTCGGCCCTGCAAACACCATCGAGGCCTTGCGTCCGGCTTTCCCGGCATTACTTGCGGCACTCGCTATGCTGCGTCCGCGCGAGTTCGTGAAGGTTTCTGTGCCATGAGGCCTGAACACGACGCCGAACAAAGCCTTGCAGCAGAATCGCGGCTATGTCTTGCGTGTTGTTCATAGTCGATTGGCTGCGATCTGCTGAAGGCAACCGTTCCGTGAGACACTGGGCCTGTTATGAGTGCGATCTACGTCGAGACCTCGATTGTCGGCTACCTGACCGCGCGATCGGCTTCCGACGTTGTATTCCAAGCCCGACAGGAGTTAACGCGTCGCTGGTGGCAGAAGCGTCGCGAGGGGTTCGACCTCTACGTCAGCCAGTGAGTGCTTGATGAGGCGGGGGCGGGCGATCCCACGGCAGCGGCGGACCGCCTTCGCCTGCTCGAAGGATTGCCGCTCCTTGGCGAATCGGCTGAAGCCGACCGGCTTGCCGATCTCCTCATTGCCCGCCACCTGCTCCCCGCAAAAGCAGCGGCAGATGCTCAACACGGCGCCCTGGCTGCCACCGCTGGCGTAGACTACTTGTTGACGTGGAACTGCAAGCACATCGCAAATGCCGATTTGCTGCCGGCCCTGTATGAAACACTCAGAGCCGAAGGATTTCCGCCGCCCCTCATCGTCACGCCTGAGGAGTTCTCCGATGCCGGTTGAATCACTTTACGCGGATCCCGTGGTAGCCGAACTCCATGAGGTGCGCCGTCGCCTTCTGGAAGCCAGTGGCGGCGACGTGGAAGAGTTTCGGCGGCGCCTGTGTGAGAGGGAAAAGCCTCCGGGAGAAAGGTCGTGTCAGGGCCCGTGAAGAAGCACATGGAACAAATCAATGTAGCGGACTCGCGATAGAATCGGTCGGTGTGGTTCGCCCAAGATCACGAGCCGTTGATTGCCAACGTTCGGCCTAAGGTCGTGCTGCCATGAAGTTAACGCCGGTTGCCGACCTAGCAGGGCAAATAGCCTCCACGCTTGAGTCTGCACTTGGGCGTTTGCGCGAGGTGCTGCCAGACGCAGAGATTCACCATGTCGGGGCCACTTCCCTCCCCGGTGCCATAACCAAAGGCGATGTGGATCTAGTTGTTCGGGTCGACAGCGAGCACTTTGCCGCAGTCTTGAAACAGCTCAGCCACAACTTTGGTCGTAAGCAGCCAGAAAACTGGAGTAGCACGTTCGGCAGTTTTGGTGACGACGACGGCTATGATCTTCCTCTCGGAATCCAGCTCGTCGTGCGAGGTGCTGAGGAGGATGTTTTTCTCCACCAGCGCGACTTCTTACGCGACCATCGCGAAGTGCTGGACAAGTACAACCAGGTGAAGGCGCAGCATGCTGCTGATCCGGCTGACGGATATTGGCAAGCCAAAAATGCGTTTTTTAGCGAATTAATGAAGGGTATTCGCCCTGGTTGATTCGAAAGGCCGAACAAAGCGATGCAGCAGGCTCGCGATAAAGTCGGGCGGCGTGGGTCGTCCAAGGTCGCGAGCCGCTGATCGCCGCCGTTAGGCCTCTTCGCGCGCACATGAGCATCTGGAGTCTCATCATTCTCATTTCGCTGGCATGGCTTCTCTCGATAAAGCTACATCTCTTCTGTGAATCGCGGTTTTCAGAGGCGGGTCATCTGGCTTCCATGTTCAGGTAAGACCGTTCAGTTTCCCAGTCGTCGCTGATCTCACTGAGGACTGTCGAGACTAGCCTTAGCAGTGATGCCTCGTTGGGGAACGGCGTGGCGACGCGGGTACGGCGTTTGATCTCCTTGTTGAGCCGTTCGAGACCGTTATTGGTTTGGAGCCCCCGGCGATGGCCAGGAGGGAAGCCGAAGACGGTGATGGCTTCCGGCACGTTGGCCTCAAGCCAGCCGGCGAGGCCGGGGGCAGACCTTTGATAACGAGTGACTGTGTCTTTGAGACGACGGTCAGCCTCGGCGGCATCGGCGACAACCTCGGCCGCGTGACCGGCCGGAGCGTGTACGACGGCGCCGGCCGTGTGCAGGACGTGACCGATCCGCGTGGCATCGTCGCATCCCGAAGGGCATCGAGGTGATCCCGGTCTGGCGATGGCTGCTGGATCAGCAACCGGATTGACGAGCCGGCCCTTCCAGATGACGCTGATCGGGCGTTTCGCCCGTGACTTGCGCCGCTTTCCTCACGCCGCTGCTGCGGCCTTACTCCCCGTTGAAGTCGGGCCGCAGGTCGAAAGAAAACTCCGGCCCGGTGTTGCGTCCTTGCTTGACGGTCACTCGGAGGCCCGATGTCTCGGCCGTCCCGTAGGCCTTCGGCACGACCGGTGCCTCGGGCTGGAATCCCAGGAGCCCCGCGTTCTCCCGCATCTGCCTCTCGTACTCTTGCCGTGTGATGAGAACACCGATGTCGGCTTCTTTCACGACCTGCATCTTCTTCACCGTCACGAGATAGTCACCCGCCACGGCGCCCGCGCCGACGGCCCCACCTCGGGCAGAGGTGAGGACAAACTCCCCTCCCGCCGTAGTGAGTCCATAGGCTGGCAGACCAGTGCTTTCAGCGTTGGGCGTGAGAGCGACGGTCGCTTTCTCGAGTGGCTGCCCGTCGAGCGCGACGATGCCTTTCACGAACTGCACCCGCGGGCCCGTCTGTTTGCCGCAACCGACGACGGCAGCGATGATCAAGGCACCGCATGCCAGCCAGCCGACGGCCTGCGGTGTGTTGGTCGGGAAGGGGTGTCGCCGTCTCTGGCGGGACAAGTGCATGGGGCGCAGCAGGTTCGTCTGCAAGGTCACTGCCCCCAGTTCCCGACAACCTCGCCGCCCCTCATCGATCCGAGACTCCCGTAGACTCCGTGCACCGACCGCCCGGTGTAGGTGGAGCCTCGGATCGTTTGCGTCGGCAGTCCGGCATCGATCGAGTCGTCGATGAACCGGACGGCGGCATCGCACATGGCGAACATCGTGCCGCCATCATGGAAACTGCTCGCGGTCACGTAGCCGCCCTCGCCGCCGCAGTATTGTATGCCTCCGCCGGTTGAATTATTGCACGTTGGCGAGTTCGGCGGCATCACCGTGAAAAAATAAGCGTTCTCCCAACTGAGCCAGAGTGCACCGGGGCCGCTGTTTGAATTGCACCAACTACCCGCGATGCTGAGATCCGTGTACTGCAGGCAGTCCTGCGGCGACTTGCTTGTTCCCCCCCAATTAGACACGGCCGCCCGCACGGTTCCCTTCCAGGTCGAGACACGGGTCACTCCGTTCGTGACGTTATCGTAGGGCGACGACCGTGAAGAACAGGATTCAGCCAGCATGATCGTGTTTGCGGTGCCATCGAGAACATCCTTGATCCTGCGTTCCGTCTCCTCCGCGGGGGTCGCGCCGTACCAGCCAAACGGCGCCCGTCTCGAGATCTCAGTCTTGCCGACGAAAGCGTCTCCTGCGTTGCAGTAGTAATTGAAAGGGGCCCCCCGGTCTGATCGAAGTCTCATGACGACCGATGCGTCATCCGATGGGCACCGAAATACCGGAACGATCGCTGACCTCTGTGAATTTGACGATGCCTGAGTGCCGCCCGTAGACGCGGCTGCCAGCGCGCTCGTCAGGGCCCGATCGTAACGGGCCTGTTCCTCCACGTAGGGCAGAATCGCGAACATGTAGCTGTATGATCTGGCACCGCCGTCATACCTGACCGTTCCTCCCGACGTGTATGTCCAAGCGCGTCGCAGCGCGTCTTCTTTGCCGTTCCGTGGGAAGCGGCGGGACGCACTCTCGAAAGCGAGCACGCCCAAAGCCATCTGCTTCAGGTTGTTCTGGCAGCTGCTGCGTCTGGCGGACTCGCGGGCCGCCTGCACCGCTGGCAAGAGCAGGCCGACGAGCGTGCCGATGATGGCGATGACGACCAGGAGTTCGACCAACGTAAACGCGGCCGGAGTCCTGCCGAACGACCGGGGTGCCATGCGTTTCATGCCTCGTTCCTCCATTGCTTGTCCTGTTCCCGAGCGGGAATTCCCGAACAGGAATGAAAGCTGTCCAGCGGCATCGGAAGAAGCGAAAACCCCATCCCGTGGCCAACCAGAAGCGGAAACCCTCAATTACTTCCAACAAGTCGGAGGAATTGGACACGAATCCCGTTTGGGCTGTTTTTCGGGTATGAAACACGGTCCCTTTTATCCGCGGCTGCCGCCTGTCTGTCCAAATCCGTCGCCGCGGCGGAAGTAATGAGGGAGGCCCGATGGCAGGAGATGCAGCTCGCCGCGACGATCGCTCACAGGAGCGATTTCTACGGCTCTTTCTGGCGAGCGAGCGGGAACTACTCCGCTATGTCGCTGCCGTGGCCCCCAACGCGGACGACGCCCGTGAGATTGTTCAGGACACGGCCGTCGCGCTTTGGGAGAAGTTCGATCAGTACGACGCATCGCGGCCGTTCACTCCCTGGGCTTGCCGCTTTGCCCTCAACATCAGCAAGCAGTGGCTGGCTCGCCAGAAGCGCTGGCGGGCAATTCTCAGCGATGATCTTGCCGGCCAACTCGTCCGCCGACGCATGGAACTCGAAGCCGACATCGACCACCGCCTTCGCCATCTCCAAGGCTGCCTGGAAAAGCTTCCCGCTCCGCAGAGGCAGCTGGTCGATGGCTATTACTCCCGCCAGATTGGCATCGATGGGCTGGCGGCAGAGACCCGCCGCTCGGCCGAGGCGATCTACAAGGCGCTTCAGCGTACTCGGCACATGCTGCAGAAGTGCATCGAGCAGGCCGTTCGGGAGGAGATGGCCACATGATCTTCCCTTCGGCGGAGTTTGACGACGCCGTGGCTTCGGCCTGCCACGGCACGATTGCAGAGGAGACGCTGGCCGACCTGATCGAACTGCTTCGGCAGGACGCGGCGGCCCGCGATGAATACCTCTGGCAGACGGCGTTGCATGCCCATCTGGCACAGGCCGCGGCCGTCCTGCCCGCCGACCTGCGGCCCGATCGTGAACCCGCTGGTGAAAAGGCGGGCTATCACCCGCTCCGGGATGGGGTGTCGCGGCACGCCGCCTGGTCGTCATACGCTCTGGCGTTTGCCGGCGTGGCGGTGGCCGGCCTGCTCTCGCTCGTCGTGCTTCGATTCACCGGCCTCACGACGGCCGTGAAACAGGCGACCGCACCTTCACCGGTCATTGCCCACTTCGGCGCACTCGACGGCGTGAGCTGGGTGGCGCCGGATGCCCACCATCGATCGGGCGATCCAATCGTTGCGGGACAGCAGCTGGAACTCTCCGGCGGTACGGCGCGGATCGATTTCGTGACGGGGGCGTCGGTGTCGATCTCCGGTCCGGCGATCTTTGAGGCGCAGTCGAGCCTCGCGGGCCGATTGACGGTTGGGCAGGTGCAGGTCACGGCGTCCACGCCCGAATCGAAGGGGTTCACCATCCATACGCGAACCGCCCGCTTCGTCGACTTGGGCACGGAGTTCAACGCAGAGGCCACCGCAGACGGCCACTGCTGGGTCGATGTGATTTCCGGGGAGGTGCTCGTGCATCTGGCGGGCTCGCCGGCGAGTACGAATCTGCGGCAGGGGGAGAGACTGGCAATCGAGCCGGGCGGGCGGCAGGTGTCGGTCCGCATCGAGCGGGGGGACGAAACCCCGCAGTTTCGTTTCGCGACCATCGAGCCCCCGTCAGACTCGGACTACGCCGACGCATCGCAGGGAAAGGCCAGAGCTTTCCTGGCCAGTGGGCAGTTGCTGGTCTTTGGCTCCGACCCGGCATTTTCCAGCGGTCCAGTCGATCGCCTGGTGGATGGTCGGGCTCAGGGGAGTGCTGATGCGCCGCTCGAGTCGGTGTTCTTTGCAGAGAACGTTCGGGGCGGATTTCTCTTCGATCTGGGGCAGGTGGTGACGATTCGCAGGGTGAACTCTTTCTCCTGGCATCGGAGCAAATTCGTTAGCGATAACCACGTCCGGGCGACACAGAAATACACGCTCTGGGGATATGCGGGCGATGAACCCCCCGCCTCCGCGGAGCCATCCGTCGGCCGCGGCTGGGAACGGATCGCGCGGGTCAACACCGACAGTTTTTTCGATGTGGCGAGTGCGCATGACCGCCCCGCGCAGCAGGCCTGCTCGATTGCCAGCGAGACCGACTCACTGGGCCGGTATCGCTTCCTGCTCTTCGAAGTCCACCCCACGCTGGCCGGACATGACAATGAAGTCGATCACACCTTCTTCGGCGAGATCGACGTCTACGCCGAACCGTGATGATTCCTGGCTAAGATCCAGATAATCCACACAAGAGGATTTCAACCATGAGCATCTTTTTCGCATCCAACCATCGTTCGCTACCCCGGCGGTCATTCCTGCGTGGGGCGGGCGTCTCGCTGGCCCTGCCGATGCTCGACGCCATGCGGCCGGCATTTGCCGCCGCCACGCCCGCCGAGATTCCTCGGCGGATGATCGCCATCCAGACCAACATGGGGATCCTGCCGCAGTTCTTCTTTCCGGAGAAGGCCGGCCGCGACTACGTGCTGACGCCCTATCTCGAGAAACTTGCCGCCGTCCGCGATGCCTTCACGGTCTTTTCCGGCACGAGCCATCCGGGCGTGGACGGCGGACATGCGGCCGAGAAATGCTTCATCACCGGCACCCCGCACCCCGAACGGGGCGGATTTCGCAACGGCATCTCGCTCGATCAATATGTCGCCGAGCGGATCGGCAACCAGACGCGTCATCCGTCGCTGGTGATCGCCAGCAGTTTCGAGGGCGGGTCGCAGAGCTTCACCCGGACCGGGGCGAAGATTCCGGCCGAGAACAGTCCCCACAAACTGTTCCAGAAGCTATTCGCGGCGGGCAAACCCGAGGAGGTGGCCGCCACGATCGAAAGCATGAAGCAGGGCCAGAGCCTGCTCGATTTCGTGGGCGGGCAGTCGCGGCGGCTCAACCAGCGGCTGTCGGCTCCCGACCGGCAACGGATGGACGAGTATTGCACCGCCGTGCGGGATCTCGAGCAGCGGTTGGTGACGGCGGAAGGCTGGGAGCACAAGCCGAAGCCGGTGGTGAAAGCCACGCCGCCGGTGGACAATACCGACCAGAAGGCGTTTGCCCAGCGGATGCGGCTGTTCTTCGACGTGATCAAACTGGCGCTCGACACCGACTCGACGCGAACCGTGTCGTTCTTCGTCGACGCCTACCCCATCCACGGCCTCACGCACCACGGCAACCGGTCGAAGGAACTCGGGGAACTGCGGGGCATCGAGGACGCGCAGTTCGTGGCGCTGGGAAGATTCCTCGAGTCGCTGAAAACGACCGACGAAGGGGGCCGGTCGCTGCTCGACAGCACGATGGTGCTCTACGGCACCTGCATGGGCAGTGCCAGTTCCCACTCCAACGTGAACCTGCCGGTGCTCCTGGCCGGCGGCGGCTTCAAGCATGGTCAGCATCTGGCGTTTGACACGAAGAACAACTATCCGCTCACGAACCTCTTCGTCTCGATGCTGCAGCGGCTGGGCATCGAAACCGACGAGTTCTCGACCGGCAAGGGCACGTTCCGCGGCCTGGAAATGGCCTGAGGCCACTTGACCTAAGGCTCTTTGGAGGGCGTTTCATGGTGCTGCGACTTCTCACCTGCATCGGGCTCTTGGCAGCCTCGACGGGGGCGGCGTGGGCGGCTCCGCGGGCGTTCCTCGAGAAGCACTGTTTCCAGTGTCACGACACCGACACGCGGGAAGGCGGTGTCGATCTCACGAAGCTGCCCTATGACCCGAAGTCTGCCGAGACTTTCGCGACCTGGGTGAAGGTGCACGACCGGATCGCGTCGGGCGAGATGCCGCCCAGGGAAGAGCCGCGGCCGCCGGAGGCGGAGCGGACGGCCGTGACGCGGGAGTTGGCGACGGCGCTGGCTTCCGCGGACCGGGAGCGGCTGGGCGGCGGGCCGCGGACGACGATCCGCCGCCTCACGCGGGCGGAGTATGAAAACACGGTCCGCGACCTGTTCGACCTGCCGGGCATCATGGTGAAGGAGCTGCTGCCGCCCGATGGCTCGGCCCACGGTTTCGACAAGAACGCTGACGCCCTCGACATCTCGCACGTCAACATGGGGGCATCCATGGCGGCTGCGGATGCCGTGCTTGATGTTGCGATCGCGACCCAGCCGACGATGCCGGCGGTCACGAAGCAGCGGCTGTCGCTCGCTGGAAAAGAGGGCGCGGGGAACGTGATGCTGAACGGAGACTGTGTGCTTCTCAAGGACAAGCGGCCCGATCCGAGAATGCCTCCGGCCACGAGCTTCGCGCACATCGACGCGCACGCTCACATCAAAATGGTCTACTCCGACGCCGGCACGGTTGGCGTGTTCCGTCAGGGGGAAGATTTCCAGCCCTACTTCCTGAATTTCGTGGCGATCTACCCGGCGAAGTATCGCGTCCGGACGTCGCTGTGGGGTTTCATGTGGGACAAGGGCAAGATCCTGCCGGCCCGGGGAACCGAAGTGGCGCGGCTGATGACCGTGCATCTCACGAGTGACGGGGGAGGCGGGCATCCCAGCGACCTGATCGGCTATTTCGATGCCCCGTCGATCGACGAGCAGGTCCACGAGGTCACCACCTGGTTCAATCTGAGCGACACGATCAGCTTCGGCACGGAGACACTGCGAACACCGTTCAACAACCGTAACCCGCCTGGCATCATGGGATGCACGGTGCCCGGCATCGCCTGCGACTATGTCGAGATCGAAGGCCCGCTCTACGAGTCATGGCCCCCGAAAAGCCATGTGCGGCTGTTCGGAGACCTGCCGCTGGTCGAGTTCAAGCCCGCCGATCATCCCGGCGTGCGGCCGCCGAAGCGGGTGTCGCCCCCGCGGTTCTGCGGGCACCAGGCCGACAACAAGCCAGATCCCGTCACGGGCGTGTGGACCGTGCGCAGCGAGCGGCCGCTCGACGACGCGAATCGACTGCTGGCTGACTTCCTCCCCCGGGCGTTTCGGCGACCGGTGCCAGACGAGGCGCGGCAGGAGTATGTCGCTCAGGTGGCGGCGCGGCTGGAGGCCGGCGACTGCTTCGAGACGGCGATGCGGTGGGCCTACCGCCTCGCGCTCTGCTCGCCTGACTTTCTCTACCACGTGGAGCCGTCTCCTGCGTCGGGCGATGTCATCGACGAGTATGCGCTGGCCAACCGGCTCTCCTATTTCCTCTGGAACTCGCTTCCCGACGAGCGGCTGCGGGACCTTGCGGCGGCCGGCAAACTGCGCGAGCCGCGGATCCTCGCCGAAGAGGTTGAGCGGATGCTGGCCGACGAGCGGTCGCGACGGTTCGTGGAGGATTTTCTTGGCCAGTGGCTGAAGCTGCGGACGATCGGGATGAACGACATCGACAGGGGGCTC
This sequence comes from Planctomycetaceae bacterium, assembly GCA_947459185.1. Taxonomy (GTDB): domain Bacteria; phylum Planctomycetota; class Planctomycetia; order Pirellulales; family UBA1268; genus CAMCQY01. The sequence goes on from CANHCU010000042.1 coordinate 24,907, forward strand.
TACCCAGAGTTTCAGAAATACCTGCAGGATTCGATGGTCGAGGAGACCCGGGCGTATTTCCGCGAGATGATCGACCGCGACCTCGACGCGACGCACCTCGTCAAGTCAGACTTCGCGATGCTCAACGGGCGGCTGGCCATGCACTACGGGATCGACGGCGTGGAAGGCACGAAGATCCGCCGCGTGTCGCTGCCGCCGGACAGCCCGCGGGGCCCGTTCCTGACGCAGGGTTCGCTCCTCAAGATCACGGCGAATGGCACGGTGACGTCGCCGGTGCCGCGTGGAGCATTCGTGATGAGCCGGCTGCTGGGCCGACCTCCGGAGCCGCCTCCTGAGGCGGTGCCCGCGGTGGAGCCCGACGTGCGTGGGGCGACGACGATCCGGGAGCAGCTCAAGCTCCACCGCGACAACCAGGCCTGTGCGGGCTGTCATGCGAAGTTCGACCCGGCCGGCTTCGCACTCGAATCGTTCGACGTGATCGGCGGAGAGAGGACGTGGTATCGGGCGACACGCGAAGGGACTGGTGAGCGGCCTCCCACCCCGACCGCCTTTGCCAAGCTCGGCATCTCCGGCGACTTCAAGATCGGACCCACGGTCGATCCCTCGGGCACGCTGCTCGACGGCCGCAGCTTCCGCGACGTGCGGGAGTTCCAAAGCCTTATTGCCAAGGAAAACGATCTGCTGCTCACGAACATGGCACGCCAGTTCCTCGTCTACGGCACGGGCCGGGACATCGCGTTCGCCGACCGCGACGCGGTCGCCGGGATCGTGAGCCGGACTGCCGCAGCGGGCGGCGGACTCCACACGCTCATCCGCGAGATCGTCGGCAGCAAACTGTTCCAAACCCCCTGACATGTTAAAAGTTGAAATGGTGCCAGCCGCCAAATCTGGAGAAGATGAGTGACTGCGTTGCGTAATTTGCCCAGATTTGGTTGCTGGCACCATTTTCTGGTCGTCGTCGTGCTCGTGCTTGGCGTTGCCACCCCGGCCGTGGTGAGCAGGGGTGACGAGAAGCCCGTCGAGCCGCTGCGGGTGACGTACCGGATCCGGGGCCTCTTCTGCCCCGAGCGGGAACAGGAACTACGAACGCTGTGTGCGGACGAGTTGCCACACATCAAGGTCCTGGAAGTCGACTCCTTGCGCGGTGAGGCGACGTTCGAATTTGATCCCGTCGTCGCCCTGGGGCCAAACGCGAAAGCGGCCACGGCCGAAAAGGTCCTGTCGCTGTTCAATGAAAAGGTAAAGGGAGCCTCAAAGCGGAAGTATCCGCGATACCCGAGCTGGGAGAGCGTGTTCACCGCGGTGCCCTGGTCTCCTCCCGAAACGTTCCAACATGTCGAGATGCCAATCGAGGGGCTCGACTGCCAGGCCTGCTCGCTCGCCTTTTACGAGAGACTCGTGAAACTCGACGGTATCGAACACGCGCAGGTGAGCTTCCGAGAGGGCCGGGCCATCGCGTTGGTGAATCCGTCGAAGTTCAATGAGCTTGCCGTGCGAGAAAAGCTCCAGCAACAGGGCACTGGGACCACGATGTACGAAGAAGCGTCGGGTGTCCGAAGAGAGCGAACGATCTACGGCGCGTGGCCGCGAAGGCCGGCCAGCCCGGTGGCGTCCGCCACGACACCGGATCGCCAGCCAGTCCAAGTCTCGGTGGCGGCGTCGGCTCCGGCGGATGCATTCCGGTTCGTCGATATCTCCAAAGGCGATTATGAGCGGGGCAATGCCAGCGGCGACGACGATTTCATGCTCACCAGGTGGTCCCCCGTCCAGAAGCTGACGCTCGGCGGCTTTCGCATCGCGGCGACCGCCACCACGAAGGCGCAGTGGGACGGCGTCCACTCGTGGGCCATCTCCCACGGCTACACCGATCTGCCCAGCGGAGAAGGCCGGGCGGGCAACCATCCGGTGCACTCCGTCACCTGGTACGACGTGGTGAAATGGTGCAACGCGGCCAGCGAGAAAGACGGCCTCACGCCGTGCTACAAGGCCGGCGGGGAAATCTATCGCACGGGTACCGCAGCCGGCGTGGCATGCAACTGGCAGGCTGACGGGTATCGGCTGCCGACCGAGGCGGAATGGGAGGTGGCCGCCCGCGGCGGATTGGCCGGAAAACGGTATCCGTGGGGTGACACGATTTCGCACGAACAAGCCAACTACTGCGCGGGAACGACTGGGGGCTACCACCCGAAATTCGCAACAGAGGGCGAGGCCTGCACCAGCCCCGTCGGAAGCTTCCCGGCAAACGGCTACGGGCTCTTTGACATGGCCGGCAACGTCTCCCAGTGGTGCTGGGACTGGTTCGGAGACTACGGTACCGGCCCCAATCCGCGGGGGCCCGTCACCGGGGCGTTTCGCATGGTCCGCGGCGGCAGTTGGGCTGGGGGCCCGTTGAAGGCCGGCTGTGCCATGCGCATTGTCGCGTTCCCTGCGCTTGCCAGCACGAACGTGGGCTTCCGTGTGGCCAGACGGGAGATCAACGGTGCCGAAGGACGTTCATCGTCGGATGCCGGTGCCGGGAATTGACGAGTTGCCGGCCTGTCGTCTTTCGTCCGCGATCCCCTCACACCCACTCGGCCGGCGGCTCGATCGAGTCGGCTGGACGCTTCCCGGCGTCGATGCGGCCTGACCCTGCCAGCCGGCTCGTCGCCTTCACGGTCATGTCGCCATCGCAGGTGATCTGGCAGGAGAGCCGCAGGCCCTTCTGACCGGAGATCCCCTTGGCGGTGAGCACGTCCCGCTCGGCCTTCGCCATCGCGGCCGGCTCGCCTGCCACGAATTCGACGCGGCAGGTGGTGCACCTCGCCACGCCACCGCAGGCGTGCAGCTGATCGACGCCGCACTCGTCCACCAGCGCATTCACCAGCCGCTTGCCGGCCGGCACCTCGAACGTCCCCACGCCCTCGACTGTCAATTTCGGCATCTGCATGTCTCTCTTCGTGTGATGTTTGTGTTGATCGAAAAAGCCTGTGGCAAAAATGCCCGGATTCCCTCGCTTGCGCTTCGGGCTTGGGTGAACTCGGACGCGGCCGACGTGCCGCGCTACAGCGACTGCTTGGCGGGTTCCGGCTGCTTGGCCGGCTCGGGCTTCGCGGCAGCCGGCTGTGGCTTTGGTGCCTTTTCGTCGAGGTTCGCCAGCATGTCTTCAGTGGTCACGGTTGAGGCCACGCCCTCGGTCGGCACCTCCAGCCCGGCGGTCCACACCAAGGCGTTGAGCATCATCCGGCGGAAGTCGTCATTGGCCCAGTTCTTGTGGAAGTGGGCCCCGGTGCAGCCGAAGCCACGGCCCCCTTCGGGTCGCTCATAGGCCCAGGCCAGCACCTCCCGCTCTCCCTTGCCCTTGGCGGCGCGGACCGTGGGGTTGTTTGAGTGCGGGCCATCGGGCCGCTCCCGCGTGTCATCGGGCGGAACGGCCGACAGGATCGCCGTCACGCCGGTCATCGGCTCGCGAAACCGCATGTGGTAATACCATTCGTCGAGAGTCTCGAACGGCTTCATTCCCCGCGTGATCGGATGACCCTGGGCAAGCTCCGTCTTCGCCAGCGTCCAGTGCGGGTTCACTGACCAGTTCGGCTCGAAGTAGCCGCCCATCCAGTTCAAGAACTCAGGGCCGCCCTTTTCCTTCGGCACCTCGACGGCGTAATGGAGGCAGGCGATCCCGACGCCCCGCTTGGCGAGTGCATCGATCTGGGCCAGCCGATTGCTCTGCAGCACCGGATGCCCGCCACCGCCATCGGCGAAGAAAAAGATGGCGTCGGCATTGTCGAAGGCGGTCGGATCGGTTGGCCAGCCACCGGTGTAGGTCGTGGTCACGAGTTGTGGCCCCTTGGCCCCTGTCTCAAACGCCGCGTCGAGGCATTTCTCCGCGAGCATCGTGCCAGCCCGATGCTCATGCTGTCCGGGGCCGTGGCTCGGCTTGCCCGCCACCAGCACCAGCTTCTTCCGGCCGTCGGCCAGCTTCAGCCGCTTGAGGTGAATGTCCTTGAACTCGACCTTCATCGGTGGGCCTGCGTGCAGTTGCAGGGCGAGGATGCCCTCGGCCGCCCGCTTGCCCACCTGCTCGTCGACCGTCTCCGACATCAACTGGCCGTTGATGAAGTGCTGGAGCTTCGGCCCGCGCGCGACGATCCGCAGGTCATTCCATTCGCCCTGCTTGATCTTCTGCTGGAGATCCTCGGTCTTCCCGATCGGCTCGCCCATGGTCTTGGTGCCGTCGGCGGCAATCGCCACCCGTTCGCCACGCTTGGCCAGAATGCCGCGGCCTTTCTCCTCGTAGAGGATGCCCGAATAGGTCGTACCCGCCTCGAAGTCGCCCTGGTAGCCGCCGACGACGGAATCGCCGTAGTCCTTGCTGCGATACTGGATGCCGCTGTTCCCGCCGGTGATGCGATACTTGAGTTCGAGTTCGAAGTCATCAAGGTTGCCCTGCCGCCAGATCAGGAACGTGTTGCCCTTGGTGGGCTTTTCGGCCGTCGTCTGGCCGACGATCGCGCCGTCCTGCACCGACCAGAATTCGGGCTTCCCCTCCCAGCCTTCGAGCGACGTGCCGTTGAAGATCGGCACGAATCCAGCATCGCCGGCGGCGGCTCCGCCAATCATGGCCACCGCGGCCACGAGCGTCACGAGGCAATAGGTCGCAGCCATGCGGGCACGGCGCAGCAGATTCACGATCACGACACGGTCCTCCAGAAGAACGACGGCAGATGTGACAGCCGCCGACAAAAGCGTCGAACGGGTGCCGGGAGCTTAACAAAAGGGAAGGCCTTGGGCACGTTCTGTTCGTTCACGACGCGACTGGGCCAGACTGCAGCGGTGTTGGCGACGGTTCGGGGCTGCCCATGCCCCGTCGCCGGACGTTCGCTACGGCCATCCATGGCCTTCGCTCACTCGATGCTGACTGCGCTCCGGCATCCTGCCTGCGCTTGTCAGCAACGCCGGCTCTCGGGACATGGGCAGCCCCTCACGGATGC
>CANHCU010000043.1 GCA_947459185.1 Planctomycetaceae bacterium
GTCGTCCACGCACCGCCATTGTTGCTGCTGAACTGGATCAAGTAGTTCGTGATTGCCGCACCACCATCGGACGGCGGGGCCGTCCACGTCAGGATGGCCTGGGAGTTGCCAGGAGTCACCACGACGTTAATCGGCGGAGCAGGAGCAGTATTCCCAACTTGTGCAAAGTTCACCCAGGCAGTCGATGTGCCTGACACGAAATCGACCGCTACGTTTTGGGTTCCAACACGGACCGGTGCCGATGAAGTCCCTGACAAACTCCCGCCCGATGCCCTGACAACGTAATCGCCTGCGGGCACTGCCAACGCCCAGCCACCTGCTGCGTTCGTGGTTGTGGTGAAAACGCGGCCAGCACCGGTTGCCGTGACGGTAACGCTGCCGAGACCTTCGCTTCCTTCGAATCGCCTATTGTTGTTGCCGTCGGCAAAGGCCACCCCAGTCAGGAAAGGCGTCGTAGCCTTCGACGGTGTGATCAGCACAGTCCAGTAATGCTTATACGTGGCGCGGTCAAGAAATTGGTATCCAATTCCCACCTCTCGTGCCAGCTGATTATGGGCAGTCACACCCAGCAAATGATTGCGGTGGCCGGTGGATTCGATCAGCCCCTGCAATGCTGCTGACGGAGTCGTACGACCGCCAGCCAGTGATTCAATCTGATTGCCGACGGTGGGCAGGCCATAGTTCACCCCGCCTACGCGAACCGTTGCCGGCAAGTCATAACCGAAGCGTCGCACGAGTTGGTTCGGCGTTTCGCCGGTGACGGACGTGTGCGAAAAAAAGTTGAATTTAGCCAGCTCTTCACTCTTGAACCCTGCGGCCGCAGTCAAATTGGTGTTCACGGCCAGGGGTTGCCGAGGCGTTATGGAACTGAGGTTGGTGGATAGGCCCCGCTCGGACTGGTAAGCGACAGGATTGTGGCGGGCCCGATTGAGAAGATAGATGAACTCCTGCTCGAATGGGTTTATGCTCAGCGCGATTCGACTCTCCAATTGCTCCGCTGGTGCGATCGTGCTGTCCCGTTCAAGACGCCGTGCACTGCGACGCTGTCGCGCAGCCCGGGAAAGCTTGGCAGGAACTTGAAGCGGTTCCATGATGCGATGACTCCTAGCGTTTGAAGTGACGAAGGGGTTGGTCGATGAACTTGCCCGTTAGGCTAGGGTGAAAATGGCTTTCTGCAGGGAAGTCCTACGATCGAATGCGAGATCCGTCGTCCTTGCGGGCCAAAGAATGAGGGCCAAATGATTTAGTCCCGGAACTTCCGCACCACTCACCCACCCTTACAATAGGGAATTGAACCCACCTGCACAAGGCGCGGAAGATTCTCCGAGGAAAGGCAGGCAATGCCGCTTCTGCAAGCGTTTGCCGCCTCCACCGGAAATACGGTGAGTTTATCCATCGTCAATACGTCATCGACGACAACGAGTTGGCTCCGGAGCCTTAGCCACGATGCGGTAGCCGCTGCCGGGAAGGCCGCGAGATTGCGGACTGACGCCGCAACGGCATAGGGTGTCGTCACCAATAGCCAATCATGCGTTTCTGCCAGGCGAAACACCGACCGGGATGCGCCTTCGGCCGACGCGGCCCCGGCAATCAAGTGCCTCTACGCGCACAAGCGTACACCACTGGTGAGTGTTCTGCAAAGCCCGCGTGCCCTGCCCGCGAGCGCATTCGCTCAACACTTTCACCATGGTGCGGCCTCCCGCGGATGCGGGCGAACTGCTGGCTGATGGCAAGTCGCCTGCGGCCACTAAGCATTGGTTCAGGGTTTTCCAAGGCAGGCCAACCTCTCTCGCGGCAGGTCAGTCCAGCGTCGCCCCGATTTTCACCGTCACCTGCCAGTGGGCAATCTTGCCGTCCTCGATGTGCCCTCTGGTTTCCAGAACTTCGAGCCAACGAAGTTTCTTTTCATCGACAGCCGCCCTCGCCACGGCGTTCTTCACGGCTTCTTCAATGCTGGTGTGAGATGACCCAACCAGTTCGATCATTTTATACGTATGTTCGCTCATGGAGACTCCTTTGTTGAAGATGATACAGATGGCTCACGCAATCGTATCCTAAGGGCGGCTGTGATGCCTGCTGTCCGGTTCTGGGAGCCTCACAACTCCTGCGTGCGGTCGCAGTGAACGACAACCATCTCACCCCGGGAAACAGCGTCCAAAATCTTTGAGTCGCGACAGTCCGCCGCGGACGCGAATCTGGCCACGCAGGATCGCCCACACGACTGAACGCTCCTTGCGCAGAAATCCGAGCCATGTTGCGGCGTCGGCACGGATCGTGCAGTCGGGCCGGCCGACGAGCCCCGGTTGCACATCAAGCGACTGATCACGGATCGTCACCGTCGCCTCGGCCGTCTCCGCCCCGGTGAAGACGAGGTGATAGACCGCGTCGATCCCCTTCGAACGCCCGGACTGGAAGACGATGTGCAATCCCTCGAGGAAGCCACGGATGGTCGAGGGTCGAAGGCCGGTGACCCGCTTCTTTGTCTTGTGGGGAAACACCCGGCCGACATGGTCCTCTGCGTCGGACTCGGCCACCACGTAGACGGTCTCCTCCTTCTGCTGCAGCGGCTTGACGAACTCGGCGACGAATCCACCACGATCGTCGAGAAACGGTGCGATCACATCCTCGCCAGCCGGGCAGACCGCCAGACAGTAGGCGGCCTTGTAGTTCGCCCCGAAGCTCAGGCTCTGCCACATCGACATCGACTCCTGATCCGTCACCCGACGGCGATACTCCCGCGGATCGTGGCTGCTCACGACGGTTTCCACCCAGTCGGTGAAGCCGTTCATGAACTCGCGGTAGTTGTGCGTGAGGCAGGAGCTGGCATCGAACCCGCCATCGGCCTTGATCGCCCCCACGGGGCAGGCCGCCACACAGAGTTTGCAGGTGACACAGGGGTTGTAGTCAACGGGGTGTGATTCCTCATCCACTTCGGCCGCCACGAGCACGGTGCCCAGCAGAATAAAGGAGCCGAATTGCGGATGGATCACGTTCCGGTGGATCCCCATCTGCCCGAGGCCGGCGGCGACGGCAACAGGCTTGTGCGACACCACCCAGATCTTGCCCGGAAACGCCGACGCCTCCATCGGAAAGCCGACCGGCGGGTTCAGCGCCCGAATGCCCTCCGCCTCAAGCACGCGGACGATCTCGCGGGAGGCGTCGTTGACGTGATCGCCGGTGCGGTGAAACTCGAGATTCGCAACCGACCGGGCCAGGCTTCGCACCGGTTCCCGGTTCATCCGGCAGACGATGCTGACGAGGGTTTTCGTCGCTGGAAACGCCTTGAGAATGTCGGCCCTGTCGGCGGCGATCTCGGGCCGGTCGATCGCGACGAAGCCGACGTCATCCACCCCGGCGGCACGGCAGATCTCCCGGAGCCTGGACGCGGAGACGCGAGGCTGCTCCGGCCGCGGGGGACGATTGCGGGCCGCGACGACGGTGGGATGCTGATCGATCTTGGCCATGTCCAAAGCCCTTTGAGGTCCGATACCGCCGCGTGCTCGCTGCGGCCATCTTACTTGCATTATGCAAGTAAGATGTATACCGTCAAGGTTTGTTCTTCTCTTTGGTCGTCTCGGAGCAGGATCGTGGCACGGAAAAAACGCAGGTCGATCTGCCCGGTGGCCTGCGGGCTCGACCTTTTTGGTGACCGCTGGACGCTCCTGCTGATCCGCGACATGGCCTGCGGCAAGACATTGTTCAAGGAGTTTTCCGCCTCTCCCGAACGGATCGCGACGAACATCCTGGCGAATCGGCTGGAGCGACTGGTCCGCGGCGGACTGGCCGAGCGATCCGGGCCGGCCGACGCCTCTGGCCGCAGCGGGTACATGCTTACCGCGAAGGGCCGCTCGCTGCTGCCGGTGCTCTCGAGCATCGCCGACTGGGGACTGGCACACATCCCCGGTACCGAGGCCAGAATGAGGCCGAATATCGGACGCTGACCGCTGCTTCGGTTCGGCTACGTGGTTTGCCGCCACCTGCAACTCCCTGCTACAAATTCGCGGCAGGTTTCCAGCGCCCCAGACAGCGGCACGACTTATTGTGTAGCCGCGGCGACGGCCTCCAACGCCTTGCGAACATGCGGCTCGGCGGCGAGCGTGGCGTTGTAGGCCATCCGCACGACGCCCTCCTTGTCGATCACGTAGGTGACCCGACCAGGGAAGATGCCCAGCGCCCGTGGGACGCCGAAGAGCCGCCGCAGGGCCCCGCGTGAGTCGCTGATGATCGGAAAGGGAAGCGAGTGCCTCGCGGCGAACCGCTGGTGGCTTTCCGGCGAATCGCTGCTCACGCCCACCACCTCCACGTCGGCGCCGACGAACTGGGCGTAGGCGTCGCGGAAAGCACAGGCCTGCTGCGTGCAGACCGGCGTGCCATCCTTGGGATAGAAGAAGAGCACGAGCGACTTGCGGCCGAGGAGCGATGCCGAGTCGAACGTACTGCCGTCCTGCAGCGTCGCCTGGAAGGGCGGGGCCTTGTCACCAACGTTGATCGAGGGCACGGGCGGATCCCCAAGGGGTGGGTGCGGCATCGACTCACAGCCGATACCCGTCAGGCTCGCATAGTACACTTTTGCCTTCTGCGCGGTCGCGTCCAGACCGCGGAGCCACCCCCCTCCCCCGACCGCCCAACTCCGGTAGATCAGCCCGTTGAACGACCCACGCACCGCTTCGCCTTTCCGGCACCGGGGATCGACACCATGAGTCCGCTCGACTGGACGCTCCTCTCGCTGCACCTCGCCGCGATGCTGTTCGTCGCGCTCGTACTGGGGCATGCCGCCCGCAGGCTGGGCATCCCGGCGGTCGTCGGGGAGATCGCCGGTGGACTCCTGCTCGGGCCGACGATCCTGGGCCGCCTCGCCCCGGAAACCTTCGCCTGGCTCTTCCCGCCGACGGGACCGATCACAAGCGGCAGGGCGGCGATCGCGCGGGTCGGCATGCTCTTCTTCATCGTGACGATCGGGCTCGACATCAGCCTCGGCGAATTCCGCCGGATCGGCCGCAAGGCGCTCTCGGTCGGCATCATCGGCACGCTCGTCCCGCTCGTGCTCGGATTCGTGATGTGCTACGTCTTCCCGACCGTGATCGGGGTGACCGCGAAGGATCAGTTTTCAACGGCGCTCTTTATGGGATCGATCCTGTCGCTCTCGGCCAACCCCGTCATCGCCCGGATTCTCATGGACATGGGGCTCTTCAAGAGCGAGATTGGCCGAACCATCATGTCGGCGACCCTGGTGGACGACCTCGTGGGCTGGGGATTGTTTGCGGTGATCCTCGCGGAGTTTGGCCCGCACGCCACCGGTCAGGGCCAGGGGGCAGCGATCTGCGGGATGGTGTTCGTCTTCATCGGTGGCATTCTGCTGCTGGGCCACTTCGTGCTGCCGCGGCTGTTGGAGTGGGTCCGTCGCCATCTGCCGCAGCCAGCGGGCTCGATCTCGTGCATCGCCCTGCTCGCGCTGCTGGGTGCGGCGGGCTCGGAATATCTCGGCCTGCACTCCTTTCTCGGCTCCTTCGTCGTGGGCATCGCGCTAGCCGATGTCTACCGCAACCATCCCAAACCGTTCGAGATCATCGGTGACTTCTCCTATGCGGTGTTCACCCCGATCTTCTTCGTCTCGATGGCGATCGCGGCCGACTTCGTCAAAGGCTTCGACCTCTGGCTCGTGGTCCTGATCACCGTTGTTGCCTTCGTGGGCAAGATCTGCGGCGTCTTCATCGGCGGCAAACTTGCGGGCATGGACAATCGCCAGGCCCTCGCGGTGGGCTGCGGACTCAATGCCCGGGGCATCCTCGGCATCGTGATGGCGGCGGCGGCCTACGATGCCGAGTTGATCGACCTGCGGCTGTTCGTGGCCTGCGTGCTGATGAGCGTCATCACGACGATGGCGGCCGGACCGGCACTGCATGTCATCCTGGGTCGGCGCGACGCCGCCCGGGCCTAGGGCCGATTTCGAGCCCGTCACATCGCGCCGAATGCAGCCCCCGACTCGACCACCGCAGCCGGCACGGCGTCAGCCGCGCAACACTCCGATAGCTCGTGAAACTCCGACGGGTGGTCGTCGCCGACGTCCCCGTAGATGTCGTGCATGCCGGCGATCGCGGCCAGATACTCGTGAAAATGAGCGTCCATGATGAAACCCTCCTTGGTTGAATGGATATACGAAGCATTGCCGCAGACGGTTCGGAGCACCAAGGAAATCCCAAGATGCTCAAAACCCAGACTGCCCAACCTGCCCCGCCCTGCTTCGCACGCCCTGCCCGGCACCTCGTGTCCCCCGGAGTGGGCGGGGGATACCATAGTCCTTTCGCACACCAATCCGGTCCTCTCTTCTCCCCCATTCCTTCGTGAGTTTTCCCATGCCCTTTCTCTGGTTTCTTCTGATCGGCATCGCTGCCGGCATGCTCGCCGGCAAGATCATGACGGGTGGCGGCTTCGGGCTCGTCGGCGACCTGATCGTGGGCGTGATCGGAGCCTTGCTCGGCGGCTTCCTCTTCGGCTTGTTTGGACTGTCTGCCAACGGGCTGCTGGGAAGCCTCGTCACGGCCACCGTGGGGGCCATGGCGCTGATCGCCCTGCTCCGGGTCATCAATCGCCCGCGACTGTAGTGCACCGCACAGGAACGGTGCGTGTTGGGGACAGTAACACGGAGATGTGGATGATCCTCGACAAGCACCGCACGATCGCGGGCCCGGGATTCAACCGCTGGCTCGTCCCGCCAGCGGCCCTGTGCATTCACCTCTGCATCGGGATGGCCTACGGTTTTTCGGTGTTCTGGCTGCCACTGACGCGGGCTGTCGGCATCACGTCGCCGGTCGTCTGCCCGGCGGGCATGGGGCTCCTTGAGAAGCTCACCACCACCACCTGCGACTGGGACAAGCCGCTCCTGGGCTGGATGTACACGCTGTTCTTCGTGTTTCTCGGATCGAGCGCGGCGGTGTTTGGCACCTGGCTTGAGAAGGCGGGCCCCAGAAAAGTCGGTGTCGTGGCAGCCTGCTGCTGGTGCGGCGGACTCGTGATCTCGGCGGCCGGCGTGTACCTCCACCAGCTGTGGCTCCTCTGGCTCGGCTCGGGGGTGATCGGCGGCATCGGCCTCGGGCTGGGCTACATCTCGCCGGTGTCCACGCTCATCAAGTGGTTCCCGGACCGGCGGGGCATGGCCAGCGGCATGGCGATCATGGGCTTCGGAGGCGGCGCCATGATCGGCTCGCCGTTGGCCGACAGGCTGATGAAATATTTTGCGGGGCCGGAGTCGGTCGGCGTCTGGCAGACGTTTCTGGTGCTCGCAGCGATTTATTTTGTCTTCATGATGCTCGGTTCGTTCGCCTATCGCGTGCCGCCCGATGGCTGGGCGCCCTCCGGCTGGCGCGAGAAACAGTCTGCGAAGCCCACGGTGGCCGGAAGTCCGCCAGCGTGCGAATCGATGACGGTGGGGCAGGCCTGCCGCACCCGACAGTTCTGGCTGCTCTGGCTGGTCTTGTGCCTGAATGTGTCGGCGGGCATCGGCGTGATCGGCATGGCCTCGCCGATGCTGCAGGAAGTGTTTGGGGGCAGATTGCTCGGTGAGGACATCCCCTTTGAACAACTCGACGCGGCGCAACTGGGCAGGGTCGCGGCGATGGGCGCCGGCTTCACCGGGCTCTTGAGCCTGTTCAACATCCTGGGAAGGTTCTTCTGGTCCACTCTGTCCGACACGCTGGGCCGGAAGACAACTTATTGTCTGTTCTTTCTCCTGGGAGCGGCGCTCTATGCCGCGGTGCCTGGTGTCGGACGCGCCGGCAACATTCCCCTGTTCTGCGGCATCTTCTGCCTGATCCTAACGATGTATGGCGGCGGGTTCGCGGCGATCCCGGCGTATCTGGCCGATCTGTTCGGCACGGGCAACGTGGGTGCGATCCACGGCCGCTTGCTCACTGCCTGGAGCGTCGCCGGCATTCTCGGGCCGGTGCTCGTCAACTACTTCAATGCGTATCAAATCCGCACCGGCGTGCCCCGGGCACGGGCCTATGACCAGACGATGCTGCTGCTGGCCGGACTGCTCGTCGCGGGCTTTGTCTGCAATCTTCTGGTGCGGCCCGTACACAAGCCGCAGCCGCGTGACGGTGATGATGGTGGCGTCGCTGGATATGGTCGCCTCCCTGGCGTCCCACACCAGAGCGGCCCGTGGGAGCCATCCCCGTCCGCCGCGGCCGATGGCCCCGCGCATGCCGGAAGCGGCATCTGGCTCGTGTCGTTTTGGCTGCTCGTGGCAGTCCCCATGGCCTGGGGCGTCTGGATGACCCTGCGGCAGGCGTGGGCGTTGTTCGGTTGATCGCCGGCGTCTTTTCGCAGCGGCGTCTGGCCAGACTTTTGCAGCCGGCGCAGGGCACGGTATGGTGTCGCACGGGCGGCGTCTTTCTTGCGTCGATCCGCGAAAACACTCTCTTCACGCCCGGCGGTTTCCCATGCCCTTCTGCGACGACTCCTTCCTGCTCTCCTGCGATGTGGCTCGCTCCCTCTATCACGAGGTCGCAGCGACACAGCCGATCATCGACTACCACTGCCACTTAAGCCCGCGTGACATCGCCGAGGACAGGCGGTTTGAGAACCTCCAGGCTATCTGGCTCGACGGCGACCACTACAAGTGGCGGGCCATGCGGGCCAACGGCATCGCCGAAGACCGCATCACCGGTGCCGCCAGCCCGAGGGACAAGTTTCAGGCGTGGGCCGAGACCGTGCCACACACACTTCGCAATCCTCTCTTCCACTGGACCCACTTGGAGCTGCGCCGCCACTTTCATATCGACGACCTGCTCGACGAGACAACCGCCGAAAGAATCTGGACCGAGGCCAACCGGCAGCTGGCCACTGGCGACCTCACCGCCCGGGGCATTCTCCGACAGATGACGGTCGAGGTGGTCGGCACGACCGACGACCCCGCCGATAGCCTCCAGTGGCATGAGAAAATCGCCCGCGACGGCTTCGCGACGAAGGTCGTGCCCACCTTCCGCCCCGACGCGGCGACCAAGGTGCACGAACCGCATCGCGTCCAGGCCTGGACCCGCCGGCTTTCCGACGCCGCGGGCATCGGCGCCGACACGTTCGCCGGACTCATTGCCGCGATCGACAAACGGCATGCCGATTTCGCCGCGGCCGGTGGCCGGGCCACCGACCATGGCCTGCTCCGCCTGCCCGACACCGACTGCACCGAGGCCGAAGCCGCGACGATCTGGCACCGCGCCATGGCCGGCACCGCCGCCACGCCAGAGGAGTCCGAACAATTCTCTCTCTTTCTTCTGCTCCATGTCGCCCGGCTCAACCATGCCAAGGATTGGGCGCTGCAACTCCACCTCGGTCCGTTTCGTGATCCCAACCCGCGGCTGGCCGCGGCGCTCGGTTCCGACGCGGGCTGCGACACGATCGGCGACACACCGCAGGGGCCGGGCCTGGTCCGCTTCCTCGGCCGGCTCTCCGCCGAGAACACACTGCCGCGGACGATCCTCTACAACATCAATCCCGCCGACAACGCCCTCTTCGCCGCCCTCCCCGGCTCGTTTCAGGACGGCACGCTCCCAGGCAAGATCCAGTGGGGCAGCGGCTGGTGGTTCATGGATCAGGAACGCGGCATGCGGGATCAGCTCAACATGCTCTCCGACCTGGGGCTGCTCTCCCGGTTCGTCGGCATGGTGACCGATTCGCGGTCGTTCCTCTCCTATCCGCGGCACGAATACTTCCGGCGGATTCTCTCTGATCTGATCGGCACCGACATCGCCAGTGGCCGGCTTCCGGACGATCCCGTCTGGCGACGCGACAGGGTCGTGCCGCTGGTCGAGAATGTCTGTGCCAACAACGCCCGCGGCTATTTCGGATTTGATCGCAGCTGAAGACCATGTCCACACCCTCCCGACACCTGTCCCTCACGCGGCAACTGGTGCTGCCCGTGGTGGGGCTCGTGCTGACGGCGGTGCTGGCCAACGTCGGCTTCTCGGCCTGGCTGGCCGCGCGGCGGTCGGCTGAGGCGACGCGGGCAGCCCAGCAGCAGGTGGCAGATGCCCTGCGAGCATCGCGGGTATCGCTCTCGGCCGCCGTGCTCGACGCCCTGCACCGGCTGACCCGCAGCCATTTTTTGGTCTGGGAGGAATCGGCCCGCCGCATCGGACTCTCCACGCTGCCCCCGGAGACGCTCGCAGCAGCTGACGGAGACGCGGTAGCCGCTGCGATCCGCGCAGGCAGCGGCACCTTCGGAGGCCAGCGATACCGGCTGGGCACGGTCCGCAGCGAGGGCGTGCGGCCGGAGACGGTGCTCGTGCTCACGCCAGAGCGATCGTTCATCGCCCGCACAGTCGAGGCGGTCTGGCCCGTGCTGGCGGTGGCCGCCGGGACGCTCGCGGTGCTCGTGCCGCTAGGACTGCGAACGACGGGCCGGCTCGCGGCGCGGATCACCGCCGTCGAACGGCATGTGGCACGGATCGCCGAGGGGGAGTTTGGCCACACGCTTGTCGCCAGCCACGCCGACCCAGCCGCCGGCGACGAGATCAGCCGGCTCGTGGACGGCGTCAACCACATGAGCCTGCAGCTGGAACAGCTCCGCGGTTCGCTCGTCGCGGGCGAGCGGCAGCGGCTCCTCGGTCAACTGGCGGCCGGATTCGCCCACGAACTCCGCAACGCCGTCACCGGCGCCCGGCTGGCGATCGACCTGCACCGCCGCCGCTGCCCGGCGGGAGTGGGCAGTGCCCCGCCGGACGACAGCCTCACCGTCGCCGCTCGGCAGCTCGACATCCTCGAGGAAGAGGTGCGTGGCCTGCTCGCCCTGGCGAAAGCGCCGGCCCACCAGAAGCAGCCGCCGGAGCCGGTCTCCATCGATCGGTTGTTGGCGGAAGTCCGCGACCTTACGGCGCCGCGGTGCGACCATGCCGGCGTGCGGATGCATTGCGAACTGCCCACGAACCTGTCGATCATCGGCCGCCACGACGCCCTGCGAGCGGCGCTGGTGAATCTCGCGCTCAACGGCATCGACGCCGCCGGCCGCAGCGGCGACGTCTGGCTCTCCGCCTCCGCGGCCGGGTCGCAGATCATGCTGGCCGTTGAGGATTCGGGAACTGGCCCGGAGGAAAGCGTGCGGGACTCGATGCAGGAGCCGTTTGTCACCTCGAAGCCGGAAGGGATCGGCCTCGGACTCTCGGTCGCACGCGCCGTCGCCGAAGAGCACGGCGGTGTGCTCGCCTGGAAACGGACCCACGGCCGCACGCAATTTGCGATTTCGCTGCCGGCGCAGACACTAAAATGTGGCGGCTCCTGAATGCAGCCTGCGGCACGCGCCGCCCGCCCCGGCCCAGCCGCACCGACATACGCCCCATGAGCCGCATCCTCATCATCGACGACGAGCCCGCCATCGGATGGAGCCTGCGCGAGATCCTCTCCGACGAGGGGCACTCGGTGGAGGTGGCAGCGAGTGTCGAGGCTGGGCTCGAGGCCTGCGGCCGTTTCTTGCCCGAGGCGATGCTGCTCGATGTCCGTCTCCCGGGACGCGACGGGCTCTCCGCGCTCCCTGAGCTGCGCGGCATCGTCCCACACGCACCCGTTGTGGTGATGACGGCCTTCGGCGATCTCGACACGGCCGTGCGGGCGGTGAACGCGGGGGCCTTTGACTACCTCGTGAAGCCATTCGATCTGGAGAGCGTGTCGCGGATCGTCGCACAGGCGCTGGCCGAACGGGAGCAAAGAGCCCAGAGGGCAGCGAACGTGGCGAACCCGTCGGCGGCGGCGATCACCGACACCACGCTGCTGGTTGGTTCATCGCCGCCGATGCAGGAGGTCTTCAAACAGATCTCGCTGGTTGCGCCGACCGATCTCCCAGTGCTCATCACCGGCGAGACCGGCACCGGCAAGGATCTGGCCGCCCGCGCCATCCACGCCCACGGTCCGCGGCGGCACCGGCCGTTTGTGGCCACTAGTCTCGGTGCACTGTCGCCAAGCGTGATTGAGAGCGAACTCTTCGGCCACGTCCGCGGCGCATTCACCGGCGCCACCTCTGATCGGCCTGGCTTGTTTGCGCTGGCAGAAGGCGGCACGCTCTTTCTCGACGAGATCGGCGAGGCGCCGACCGAACTGCAGGTGAAACTGTTGCGAGCCCTGGAGAACCATGAAGTGACGCCGGTGGGGTCGGCCACGCCGCGCGCGCTCGATGTCCGCGTGATCGCCGCGACCAACCGCGACCTCGTGGGGGCGATCGCCGCGGGGTCGTTTCGCGAGGACCTCTACCATCGGCTCCATGTGTTTCCGATTCAGATGCCACCCCTGGCGGCTCGCGGGGATGACATTGCCGCGCTCGCGTCGCACTTTCTCGCGCGGCAGGCCGCCGGACGGCCGACGCCGACCATGTCGGAGGCGTTTCGCGACGCCCTCCGCGGCCGACCCTGGCCGGGCAATATCCGCGAACTCAAGCACGCGGTCGAATACGCCGCCGTGGTCGCCCGCGGCGGCACGCTGCGACCGGAGCACCTGCCCGCCCAGCCATCCGCCGCGGCGAGCCAGCCGGCCGTCCAGCCCGAAGGCAACGCAGCGGCCGATGCGCAGGTGGTGGCTGCCGTTGGAGCCTGGGTGGACGCCGCCCTTGCCACCGGCTCCACGACCGCCGGTCCTCTCCACGAACCGCTCATCGATCTCGTCGAAACCACGCTTGTGCAGAAGGTCGTCGCTGCCGCCGGCGGCAACCGCACCGCCGCCGCCAAGCTGCTCGGTCTCGACCGGGCCACGCTCCGCTCCAAGCTCGGCCGGTGAACGATTCACCGCGCGCGGGGAAAGAATCCCCGCCTGCCTTCACGTGAACCGTCTTTGCCATGCGATACACCCAAGGATGAGGGCGTCCTTCCCGGACACCGAAGTGAGCATTTGGGCGCCTCGGCGCCGAGACCGCACCATCATCCCTGACGCGTTCGCCGAGCCGCCCAGCGAACGGAGGTGTTTGGGAAGGACGCCCGGCACGCCATTTGCTCGCTGTCCCATCTATGCCCCACAGACATCCTCGGCACGGTTTCACGCTCGTCGAACTGCTCGTCGTGATCGCCATCATCGGCACGCTTGTCGGCCTGCTCCTGCCGGCGGTGCAGTCGGTCCGCGAAGCGGCGAGAAGGTCGACTTGCTCCAACAATCTCAAACAGATCGGCCTTGCCCTGCACGGTTTCCACGAGGCGAACAGCCGGCTGCCACCCGCATTCGCCACCACGGAGACGCCCGGAAACGTGAACTGGCGATCGCTGCCACAGACTCCCGGCTTCTTCGAGCCGGGCTGGAGCTTCTTCGTTTTCATCCTGCCGTTCGTCGAAGAAGATTCCCTATTCAAGCAACTCAATCTGTCGTTGCCGATCATGGCACCGGCCAACGCCGCGGCCCGCAGAGAATCCGCGCTCGTGTCGCTCTACGTGTGCCCCAGCGACACCGCTCCCAAGCTGGTCGACGTGCGGGACTTCGGCCCGTCGAGTTCCGCGGTCGCCCTCTCTGGCGACGGCACCGTCATTACCCGGGCGCCGGTCTCGTCCTACGCGGGCCTGATCGGAACGAATGATCATGAAAACAACGGGGCCTTCGATGGCGTGTTCTTCCGCAACAGCCGGATCCGCCTCAGTCAGATAACGGACGGCACCACCAAAACGCTCTGCATCGGCGAGCGGATGAGCCGCATGGCCGAGGCCACGTGGCTGGGCTCCATCACCGACAGCGAGGTGGTCCACGCAGACGGCTGGTGGCAGCGGCTGGGGTATCCCACCCGGTCGCACAATTACCGGCCGGCGAACTGCCAGACCACTTGCCACATCCGCTCGAGTGCGCCGAACCTCTCTAGCAACAGCCCGAGCGGGTTTCTTTCACCGCATGCCAACGGCTGCAACTTTCTCAACGCAGACACATCGGTCCGCCTGATCGCGGACGACGTGGACCTCGCCACGTTTCGGGCCCTGGCGACCCGCGCCGGAGGCGAGGCGGTGGCGGTACCGTAAAAAATTGGGGACGGGAGCGAATGATGTGGAGTAGTCGAGCCAGGCGAGCACCCGATGGCTCATCGCCGGCGGCAAGCATTGATTCGCTCCCGTCCCCATTTCCCCACCCTTTTTGGTTCGTCCCGGCACGCGCATCGCATTTCCCGATCTGCTAGGGTACATGTCCCCTCGGTTCCCAGGTCGACGGCATTCGAGCGGCCACTCCGGCCGCGTGCCCGATTCAGGACACTCGCCGCGGGCAGTTCCACTCTTTCGGAGGCGTGTCGATGGATATTCTCGGTGAAATTCTCAAGCAGGTTCTCGAAGGCGCTGCCCAGCAGCAGCAGGCACCGGCGCCGCAGCAGCGGGCTCCCCAGCAGCAGCAACGTGCCCCGCAGCCCCAAGGTGGCGGACAGGGCGGCCCGCAGGGCATGCCCTCCGCAAACGATCTGCAGGACATCTTCACGCAGATCTTCGGCGGTGGCTCGGCCCAGAAGCTGCCCGAGGTCGTCAAGCAGTTCGAGGAAAAGGGACTCCGCGACGAGGTCGATTCCTGGGTTCGCACCGGGCCCAACAAGCCGGTTGATCGGCGGCAGATCGAGGACGTTTTCGGTCATCGTGAACTCAACGAGATCGCCAGCCGGAACAAGATCGACCGCGACCAGCTGGCCGAGGTGCTCAGCCGCTATATCCCGAAGATCATCGACGAACTGACCCCGACCGGTCAGATGCAGGCCCGCCGCTAGTCGTCGCCTTCGCCTCCCATGCCCGGGCCCGCCACGCTGCACGCGAGGCGGGCCCGTGGTCTGGCGGTTCTTTTGGCGGATTTGGGATCGCATCGGAGGGTATACTCTGAGCATGGCGATTCTCTCTGCCTCCCTTCCCACCGCGGCCAGCCCGTGGCGTTTGCTGCCGCGATCCCTGCTGGTCGTGCCACTGTTGGTCGTGTCGCCACTGGCCGGCTCGGTCGCCGCTGCTGACACGCTCCCGCTGGAGATGCTCCTGCCTCCGCATGTGGTCGTCGCCTGGCGGGACGATCCCCGGCCGGCAGCCGATACCCCTGCGGGCGTGGAAGTGCCGCAGGGCCGGCGGGGTTCACGTCGGGCCCAACGCCGCAGCACTCGGCGACGGCCGCCGCTCGACGAGATGCCGTACGAGACGGGGCCGGTTCGTCCACCGCTCCGCGATGTGCTGCCGGCCACGGAGTTCGTTCCTGTGGCACCGTCGGATGAGAGCACGGCAACGGCCGTGGCGGCCGACACTCAACTGGTGCCCTCGGTGCGTGCGGCCAGTGCGGATGCCAACGGTATCACGACGCATCGCGACCAGCCCTATGGCCAACTCCAGACGGGTCAGCCCCACCATGCCCGGCAACGGTTTGATCTCTATCTTCCCGCCGGCTGCAACGCCGGTGGCATGCCACTGGTCGTCTGGATCCACGGCGACACCTGGCGCGACGGTTCCAAAGCGGATTGTCCGCTGACATGGCTGGCGAGCGAAGGCTATGCCGTGGCAAGCATCGGCTATCGCCTCAGCGATACCGCGATGTTTCCCGCGCAGTTGGATGACTGCCGGGCGGCGATCGTGGAGATCGAACAGAACTTCGCGGTCTGGGGGATCGATCCGAATCGGGTCGCCGTCGTCGGCAGCGGCGCCGGCGGCCACCTGGCGGCGCTCGTCGGCCTGACCAGTCTCCCGGCGACAACTCATGGCACAGCGATTGACCGATTCGGAGACACCTCACTCCCGCGGATCGCCGCAGTCTGTTCGGTGGCGGCACCGACAAGTCTCACGACGCTGGGCCCCGAGCAGGACCGCGCCGGCTCGCCAGCCAGCCGGCTGGTGGGCGGACCGCTCCCGGAGTTTCGTGAAGCGGCACAACGGGCCAGCCCCATCACCTACGTCTCAGCCGAAGATCCACCCGTGCTGATCGTGCACGGCGCCACCGACGACACCGTGCCGTCGAAACAAGCCGTCGAATTTGCCGCCACGCTCAAGGCCGCCAGCGTCGACACCACGCTCGTCGTTCTTGCCAATGTCGGCCACAGGCCGGGCCTCGACCTGGGCACGCCCGGTGGGCAGGCCCTGATCTCCTTCCTCGACAGAGTGCTGGGACCGGGCATTCGTCCCGACCGCGGCACGCTGCCATGAAACCGGCTCACGCCGCCGGCCCGACCCGGCCCGACCCGAACGAACGGGCTGCACCCCTGAGCCGTCGCACCCTCCTCAGGAGGACCTGCCTCGTCGCCGGCACGGTGCCGCTGGCGGCCACGATCGACGGCCTGGCAATCACGCCACGGCGGCTCGTGTCGAGTCACCACACCTTCGGCCACTCGGCCTCCAGCGACCGGCTCCGCATCGTGCAGGTCAGCGACCTGCACGTGCACGGCATCGGAACGCTCGAACGGCAGTTGCTCGAGCAACTCCACGACGCGCAGGCCGACCTCATCGTGATCACCGGCGATGCAATCGATCGTTCGGCGTGTCTTCCGGCGCTCGACACGCTGTTGGCAGAGTTTCCCACGGCGCCGCGGCGGCTTGCCATCATGGGCAACTGGGAATACAAGAGCGGCGCGGGCCTCCGCTCCATGGAGCGAACCTACGAGCGTCACGGCATCGAACTGCTCGTCAATCGTTCGGTCACCCTGGAGCATCGTGGACGGACGATCCGTGTCACCGGCCTCGACGACATCATGGGCGGCCGGCCCGACGCCATCGCCGCGCTGCAGGACGCACGGCCGGTCGACCAGCATCTCGTCCTCGCCCACTGCCCAATCACGCGCGATTCACTCCAAATGCCTTCTGGCCATCCCGTGTCACTGGTTTTGAGCGGCCATACCCATGGCGGCCAGGTCGCGCCCTTTGGGATCGCCACGCATTTGCCCCCAGGCTCCGGCCGGTATGTCGCCGGCTGGTATCGCGACGGTGGGCCGCCGATGTATGTGTCCCGCGGCATCGGCACGTCGCTTCTGCCGATCCGTATCGGTGCGACACCGGAACTGGTCCAACTCGAATGGTGCGGGTAGCGCGCGGTTCTCGGTGCTTGCGTCCCGGCGGTGCAGGTCGTCGCGGTACGGCTGCACGACCGGCATGACCCGCGGCACCGCTCGAACCGCTATGCGGCACCCTTCCTGCCTTCCTTGTGCAGGCCGATGCCGCGGGCGTCGATAGCTTCTTGTACGGTGCTGTCGATCCGGCCTGCACGCGAGCCAAGGGGGCCCGCGAACGGATTTGGCAACCTCTTTTTCCTCCGAGATCCCCACGCCAGGGGAAGGCCGTCTCCGCCCATGCCAACGCCCTCTCGTCCCAGCAAGCCCGCCTCGTCCGCCGTCCAAAACCCGCTGGAGACCTACCTCCGCGACATCAATGCCACCTCGCTCCTCACGGCCGAGGACGAACGGCGGCTGGCGACGGCCATCGGCCGGGGCGACGCCGCGGCGCGGGACCACATGATCCGCGCCAACCTGCGGCTGGTGGTCAACATCGCGCGGGGCTACAGCAATCGCGGCCTGGCCTTGCCCGATCTCATCGAGGAGGGCAACCTCGGCCTGTTGCGGGCGGTCGAGGGCTTCGATCCGACGATGGGCACCCGGTTCAGCACCTATGCCAGCTACTGGATCAAGCAGTCGATCAAGCGGGCGCTCATCAACTCCGGCAAGACGATCCGCATCCCGGCCTACATGGTGGAACTGCTCTCGAAATGGCGGCGTGCGACGGCCCGCCTGAACGACAGTCTCGGCCGCACGCCCACTCCAGAGGAGGTGGCCCGCATGCTCGGCTTGGCGCGGAAGAAATTGCCGATCATCAAGAAGGCCATCCATGTCCACCAGAATGCCCCGCAGACCGAGCAGACCGACGGGGGCTGGTCGCTCGGCGAACTGGTCCGCGACGACAATGCGAAATGCCCGGCGGAAGTGCTGCTCGATCACGATACGCTGTTGCATGTGCTGCGTCGGATCGACACGCTCGACGAGCGGGCTGCGAAGATCATCCGGCTGCGGTTCGGTCTGGGCGGTGTCGAACCGATGACCCTCAAGGAGATCGGGGCGGTGCTCGGTCTGACGCGGGAGCGGGTTCGGCAGATCGAGTCGGAAACGCTCGCCAATCTGGCGTTGGCAATCGACGGCGCTCCTGAGGCGACGATCCGGCTGCGGCAGGGGGCCTGACGTCGGCTTTCGCATGCGGTAGGCTATGGCGATGGATCTCACTGCTTTTATCCGCCCCGTGCCCGACTTCCCGAAGCCGGGCATTCTGTTTCGAGACATCACGCCGCTCCTGGCCGACCCCGCGGCGCTGGCAGCGAGCATCGACCGACTCGCGGCACCGTGGCGCAACGCCCACATCGACGCCATCGCGGCGGTCGAGGCGCGGGGATTCTTGTTTGCCACGCCGCTGGCGCTCACGCTCGGCGTGGGCGTGATCCCGGTGCGGAAGCCGGGCAAACTGCCGGCCGACACGCTGGAGCACGAATACGACCTTGAATACGGCCGCGACCGCCTGCAGATGCACCGCGGCGTACTCAAGCCCGGCGCCCGCGTGCTCGTCGTTGACGACGTGCTGGCCACCGGCGGCACCGCGGCGGCCTGCATGCGGCTGATCGAGGCGGCGGGCGGCCAGGTGGCCGGGGCGGCCTTCCTGATCGAGATCGAGCCGCTGGGGGGCCGCGAACGGCTGGCACCGCACCGCGTCGAAGCCACGCTCGTCTACTAGCTGGTTGTGAACACGCTCTCATGCCACGCGTCGTTGTCGCCATGTCGGGCGGAGTCGATTCGAGCGTCGCCGCGAGCCTGCTCGTGGATGCGGGCTACGAATGCGTGGGCGTGTTCATGCGGCATGGGCGGCCGGCGCTGCCGCCGGAACCCGGGCCGCCGGGACCGTTGGCGATCCTGCCGGGTGGACACGACGCGGATGCACGCCGGACGAGCGGCCATCAGGGCTGCTGCAGCGTCACCGACGCCCTCGATGCGAGGCGGGTGGCCGACCGGCTGGGAATTCCGCTTTTCGCACTCGACCTGACCGACGACTTCAGCCAGATCATCGATTATTTCGCCACGGAGTATGGCCGCGGCCGCACGCCCAATCCCTGCGTGCGGTGCAACACGTGGATCAAGTTTGGCAGGCTCTTCGATCATGCCGATGCCATCGGCGCGACGCATGTGGCCACGGGCCACTACGCCCGGCTGATCCACGCGGCGAACGGCCGACCGCAGATTTTTCGCGGTCACGATGCCGCCCGCGATCAGTCCTACGTGCTCTTCGACGTGTCGCCTGAGCGGCTGGGACGGATGCTGCTGCCTGTGGGTGGGATGTCAAAAGACGATGTCCGCCGTCGGGCAGCAGCGCTCGGGCTCATCACCGCCGACAAGCCAGACAGCCAGGAGATCTGCTTCGTCGCTTCGGGGGAGCATGCGCGACTCGTCGGTCACCGGCTCGGCGGCTCCCGCGCGGGCGAGATCGTCACTCAGGACGGACGCGTGCTCGGGCAACACCCGGGCATCGAACACTTCACGGTGGGCCAGCGGCACGGACTCAAGCTGGCCGTGGGCCGGCCGCTCTACGTCGTGCGGATCGAACCCGACACCTGCCGGATCGTGGTGGGAGATCGCGACGAGGTGCCCGACACGGAGTTGGTGGCGGGCGAGGCGACCTGGCTTGAGCCGGTGGGCGACGAGCCGTTTGCGTGCCTCGTGCAATGCCGCGCCCAGCGGGGGCCGGCGCCGGCGGTGGTGACTCCGCTGGGGCCGGGCCGGTTTTCCGCCCGCTTCACCGGTGGTCCGGACCAGTCGCCAGGCCCAATTTCGCCCGGCCAGCCGGCCGTCTGCTACGCCGCTGACCGCCTGCTCGGCGGCGGCTGGATCGAGGGCTGACCGACCCAGAGTGGCACGGCCCGTTCTCCCGAACTAGGCTGGCGGGGAGATCCGCATCTGGTTGTGCGGTCTTTTCCATCGTCATGCGTGAGCCTCCCGTGAACGAAATGCCCGCCACTCTGCCCGTCCCAATCCTGTTGGGAGCGGGCCTCGTGCTCGGACTCCTGGCCCTGACGATGCTCCTGCTCATCTTCAACTATGGGCAGCTCTGGTTTCAGGCCTACTGGTCGAAGGCGCCCGTGCGGTTCCTCGAACTGCTCGGCATGAGCCTGCGAAAGGTCAACGCGCGGACCATCGTGCAGGGCAGAATCATGGCCGTGCAGGCGGGCCTCGGCAGCGATATCACGGCGCGGCGGCTTGAGGCGCACTATCTTGCCGGCGGCGATGTGCCGCGTGTGATCCGCGCGCTGATCGTGGCCCACCGCGCCGACCTCGACCTCGACTTCGACCGGGCGTGTGCGATCGACCTGGCCGGCCGCGACGTGCTCGACGCCGTGCAGACGAGCGTCAACCCCAAGGTGATCGACTGCCCCGACACCCGTACCGGCAAGTCCACCCTGTCGGCCGTGGCCAAGAACGGCGTCGAACTGAAGATCCGGGCCCGCGTCACCGTACGAACGAATCTTCAGCAGCTCATCGGCGGAGCCACCGAAGAAACGATCATCGCGCGGGTGGGCGAGGGCATCATCACCTCGATCGGCTCGTCTGACAGCCACTTTCAGGTCATGGAGCATCCCGACACGATTTCGAAAGCCGTGCTGCAGCGTGGGCTCGATGCGCAAACCGCGTTTCAGATCGTGTCGATCGACATCGCCGACATCGAGGTGGGGGAAAACATCGGTGCCCGCCTTCAGGCCGACCAGGCCGAAGCCGACACCCGGGTGGCCCGGGCCAAGGCGGAGGAACGGCGGAGCGTCGCCATCGCCCGCGAGCAGGAAATGAAGGCCTCCACCGCCGAGAATCGTGCCCGGCTGTTCCAGGCGGAGGCCCTCGTGCCCCAGTCGATCGGCGACGCCTTCCGCGCCGGCAACGTGCGGACGCAGACATCCACTGCCGACCAGAGCCGGGTCTGACCCCGCAGAGCCGCCAGCAGGCCCAGCCAGCCCCTTTTACCGTTGGATTCCTCACAGTCCGGGGAATTCGGCCAAACATTGCGGGGTTGAAGTGCCGATTAATGAAGCGGTGATGGTGCGCGTCAGGAAGACGCCCGACCATCCTGCCGGAGGGCACCCCGCCCCCGCCAGCCAGAACGAGTAACAAGGGAGTGTGTTTTATGGCCATGCGTCGCCTCCGCGTGTATACCGGCCCCGATCTGAGCCAGCCGAAGGTCGCGGTGCTGGAACAGCCCTCCGAGAAGAGCGTCCGCATCTCGCTCGGTGAGGTGCTGCCGCTGCTGGCCGATGCCGTGGTGAGCAACCGCACCTGGCTCACCGATTTCAAGGACGACGAAATCTCGATTTCGTCGGATCTGCACGACGTGCTTTTGGCCTACCGTCACTACCGCCGCCCGGGTGCCTGAGGGCTGACTGCGGTCCCTTAAGGGGGGCGCTCGGCAGAAAGCCTGTGGAAGCACCCCCTCTTGCGAGTGTATCGCCGGTGGAGCATACTTCTCCGGAGAAGGCTTTCACCCAGACGCTCTGCATGACCAACGCCGTCAATCTTTCCGACCTTGGCCGCCGCGTTCGGGCCGCACGATTGGCCCGCCGACTCACCCTCGAAGAGGTCGTGTCGCGGGCCAGTTTCACGGTCAGTTGGCTCTCCAAACTTGAGAATGGCCAACTCACGCCGTCCTTGGATGGTCTTGTAAGACTGGCCGAGGTGCTCGAGTGCGGCGTGGACACGTTGGTGCAGGGACTGTCGGTGCCACCACAGTACGTCGTGGTGAAGCAGGGCGAGGGACGGTCAGAGCCCTCCCGCGACAGCCGCAACGGCTATGTGACCGACAGTCTCGCCGATCAGTGGCGGGATCGGGCCATGAACCCCGCGATCGTGCACCTATCGGGCGTGGGCAATCGCCATCTTCCTGACAACCATGACGGTGAACGGTTTCTGATGGTGCTCGAGGGCCAGGTCAAACTCGAATACGGGAATGAACTGATCCACCTCGACAAGGGGGACAGCGTCTACATCTACGCCGCCATTCCGCACGTGCTCGCGCCGGCCGGCCGCGGGACGGCCACGGTGCTGAGCGTGTCGTATGACCCCCGGCCGACGAGTGCCCCCCGGCATGCAACCCCGCGCGTTCCCGCCCGCATCCCTCCGCAGGATGGAACTCCAGCCACGCCGCGCAAAGCAAAGCGGGCGGCGGTTCGCCGTCGCGACCGCTCCTGAGCCTCAGTCACGCGGTCCACTAGCCACGCGGTCCGCCTTCATCCACGCGGTCCCATTGGGATGCACGCCAGCTCTTGTGGCCCGCATGCAGATCATTTTTTCGCCCGGATTGCCGCATTTGCCAGTTGGCTGCGGATGGTGGAAGGGTAGACTCGATCGGATGCGGACGGTGCCGCGACCGCTGCGTTCATCGGCTTGTCTTTCCCCTCTCAGGAGTTCGCCTCCGTGTCAATCTCACGCCGTGATTTTGTGGAAACCGCCCTCACGCTCGCCGCCGCCTCGCTGGCCGGCATGCCCGCTTCCACGTCCGTGGGTGCCGAGGCCGAGTCGGCATCATCCGCAGGCTCTGGCCGCCCTCGTGACACGGCAAAGATCCGCGTCGCTGCGATCGGCGTGAACGGGCAGGGGGCGGCGCATGTCGGCGAATGGCTGGCCAACCCCGACGTGGAACTGGTGGCGGTTTGCGACTGCGACCCGTCCGCCTACGTGCGTCTGTGCGAAAAGTATTTCAAAAACTCGCTCCATCCGCCGGCCTACGTGCAGGACGTCCGCCGCCTGCTCGACCGCAAGGACATCGACGCCGTCTCGATCGCCACGCCCAACCACTGGCACGCCCTGATGGCCATCTGGGCCATGCAGTCGGGCAAGGATGTCTACGTGGAAAAGCCCTGCAGCCACAACGTGCAGGAGGGCCGCGTGATGACGCAGTGGGCGCGAAAGCTCGGACGCATGTGTCAGATGGGCGTGCAGAGCCGCAGCATGACCGGCATGCGGCAGACGCTCGACTTCGTCAAGAGCGGGAAGATCGGCGATGTGAAGGTGGCCCGGGCCATCTGCTACCGCAACCGTCCAAGCATCGGGCTGGTCGATACGCCCGCGCCGATTCCGCCCGGCCTCGACTTCGATCTCTGGGCGGGACCGGCTCCAGCCGAGGTGCCCACCCGCAAGAAACTCCATTACGACTGGCACTGGAACCATGTCACAGGCAACGGCGACCTCGGCAACCAAAACCCCCACGAACTCGACAAGGCCCGCTGGGGCCTCGGCAAACAGGAGCTGCCGAAGCGAGTGGTGAGCGTCGGCGGTCGGCTCGGCTACATCGACAACGGCGACACCGCCAACAGCCAGGTGACGCTCTACCAGTGGGACGACGCCCTGTTGATCTCCGATGTCCGTGGCCTGCCGATCAAGACGCCAGTGACCTTCGGCCTCCAAAACGGCGGCCCGTTCGCTGGTGCCTGCAACGTTTGGTACGGCACCACCGGCTTCGCCGTCGGACCAAACTATACCTCCGGCGCGGCCTTCGATTACGACGGCAACGAACTGGGCAAGTGGTCGGCAGGCAGCTACCAGCAGCACTTCGCGAATTTCGTGACGGCGATCAAGAGCCGCAACCACAAGGACCTCCACCTCGATATCGAGGACGGGCACCTTTCTAGTGCGCTTGCGCACCTCGGCAACGTGTCGTGGACGCTCGGCCAGGCAGTGCCCCTCGGCACCCGGCCGACGCTGGCCGCGAGCGACGAGCACGTGACCGACACGTGGGATAGCTTCGAGGCGTATTGCAAGGAAGACAACGTCGACTTTGACGCTACGAAGCTCACACTCGGCCGGGAGCTCACGATCGACCCGAAGACAGAGCGGTCAACCGACGACGAGGCCAACCGCCTCTTCACGCGGGAGTATCGAAAGGGCTTCGAGCTGCCGCGGGTCTGAAGCGGCCTCCCTCGCTTGCGCGTCGGGCTTCTATGGGGTTTATCCAAGCCCCGCCGCCACCATCCAAGCCCGCAGCGCAAGCAAGGGAATGCGGCCGGCCTCACGTGGCCGCGGCCAGGATGAGCTGCCAGTATTCCACGTCGAGCCAGCGGCCGAATTTGAACCCCGCCTCGCGGACCGTGCCGCTATGCGTGAAGCCGAGCCGGCGGTGGAGCCCGATGCTCTCCGCGTTGGTGGCGTCGATCACGCCCACCATCACGTGCAGGTCCCGCCCACGGGCCTCCTCGATCAGCGCGGCCAACAGCGCCCACCCGAGGCCACGAACGCGAAACCGGGAATCCACGTAGACGGAATGTTCGACCGTGTGTCCGCAGGCCGGGAACGGTCGGAACGGCCCCCAGCTGGCGAATCCGGCCAGCACCCCCGGCTCCGCCTCGATGCCCAGCACCGGCAGGCCCGCGGCCTGCTTGGCGGCCCACCAGGCCGCCATCGTTTCGATGCTTCGCGGCTCGTATTCGTAGAGCGCGGTCGTATGCACGATCTCGTGGTTGTAGATGCCGCGGATCGCCTCGAGGTGCTCGCGTCCGCAGCGGATCACGGCGTACTGCCCGCCGCCGGCACCCGTGTCAGCCATGACGACGCACCGCCGGCGCAGGCGGCGTGAGAAGCGACACGACGACGAGCACCAGGAATCCCAGCGGGATCGTCACGATCCCCGGCTGGCTGAAGGGCACGATCGACGCATCGCGGCTCCAGCCGTAGACCTTCTCGAAGGTATCGGCCGACATCAGAATCCACGCCAGCGACGAAAGCATCCCGACGGTCACTGCGGCAATGATCCCCTGCTTCGTCGTCCGCGGCCAGAAGAGCAGCATGACGAGCGCGGGCAGGTTGGCGCTCGCGGCGATGTTGAATGCCCAGCCCACGAGGAAGCTGACGTTGAAGCTGCGAAAGAGCACTCCCAACACCATCGCGATGATCCCCAGACCCACCGCCGCGATCTTGCCGCACCGCACCTTTTCGTGGTCGGTCATCGGGATGCCAAACACGTTCTCGACGAGGTCGTGTGCCACCGCCCCGCTGCCGGCCATGATCAAGCCGCTCACCGTGCCGAGCACCGTCGTGAACGCGATCGCCGAGATGATCGCAAACAGCGTGGTGCTGAACGACTTCGCCAGGAGCGGCGCGGCCATGTTCGTGCTCGTGGGGTCGAGGGCGCCGCTGGTCATCGCGCCAAGCCCCAGATAGAGCGTGAGCACGTAGAACGCGCCGATCGCGGCAATCCCCACGACGGTGCTCTTGCGGGCCGCGGCGGCGTCCTTGACGGTGTAGTAGCGGATGAGGATGTGCGGCAGCGACGCCGTGCCACAGAAGAGCGCCAGCATCAGGCTCGCGAAATCGAGCCGGTCAGCGAGTTTCCCAGTAGAGAGCCCCTTGAAGTAGCCGCCCGGCTTGAGCAGCTCAGAGCCCTTGCGCTCGACCGGCGAATAGGTGGTGTGGGTGCCTGCGGCATCGCTGTGTTTCGTGCTCGACCAGGTCACGATCGTCGAGTCTTCCAGGGCCGCCAGATACTCAAGCGGCCGCAGAGGTCCGGTCGAGGTTTTCCCGGCGTAGCGGTCGGGCAGCGCCTTGAGCGTGCCGACCGGCCGCAGGTCGTGGTCCTTCGACTGTGGCTTGCCGTCGATGAGCACGGTGCCGTCGGGAGTGATCGTGCGGACCTGAGGCGCGAGGTTCGCAGCAGGGCCGGCGCCGACCACGAGGCCGCGGTTCAGGATCATCGCCGCGAGGATGCCGCAGAAGAAGACGAGGAGCGATCCCTTGATGAACTGCACCCAGGTGGTGGAGACCATCCCCGCCGTCACCACGATCATCGTCACCGCCACACCCACGAGTATCACGCCGACCGTATGCGGCAGCCCCAACAGGGGCACGATCAGGTCGCCCGCACCGACCATCTGCGGAATGAGATAGAAGATGCTCACGACGAGCGTCGAGATCGCCACCGCCAGTTTGATGCCGCGGCTGTTGAACCGGCTGTCGAGGGCGTCGGCAAAGGTGAACTTGCCGAGTGCCTTAATCGGCTCGGCGATCACAAACAGCGCCACGATCCAACCGGCGAGAAATCCGATTGAGTAGAGAAAGCCGTCGTAGCCATTGAAGGCGATCATCCCGCAGATGCCGAGAAACGACGCCGCCGAGAGGTAGTCGCCGGCGAAGGCGATGCCGTTGACGAACCAGTGGATCTCGCCGTGGGCGGCGTAGTAGCCCTTGGCCGATTGGCCCTTGCGGCCGAGATAAAACGACAGCCCGACGACCCCGAGCACGAAGGCGGCGAAGATCGCGATGGCGGCTGCGGAGGATTCGTAGAGCATCGGCCGGAAGTCCTTTCGAAGAAGTGCTGGCAGGAACGCCCCGCTTGTGCGTATCAGCCGCGAGGCGGGCCGCCGCCTTCGACGGCCCGGCAAGCGGCCATGTAGATGATGGCCAGGAGGAAGGCTCCCGCGATCAGTCCCATCCCGTAGGCAATCGCCAGATTCACGCCGCCGAAGGGCCGCAGCGAGAGGAGGTCGGGGCGGAACAGCACGAGGGCCATGAAGCCGGCGTAGAGCAGCACGTAGATCCAGAAGAGCGTCAGGCCGATCCTGCTGCTGGCCGTCGCGGCAGGGGTGGGCTTGAGTGACTCAGATTGTGATTCATGTGCAGACATGTCCGCCTCCAACTGGTCGTTCCCACGCGCTCCGCGAGGCCGAGAGTGTAGCATCGCTGCGGTCACCGTGCGGCGGAGACCCCCTCCACACCGACGGGCTACGCGGCGTCCTTGCGATGCACCTTGGGTGTCGTCTTGCGGGTCGTCTTACGGGTCTGGGCGGGATTTTTCTTGCGACCATTGAGTGGCTCTGTCCGCCACCAGTCCGGCCCCTCGGCCTCAACCTCAGCCGTATACGTGCGGAGGCGAGCCATCATCGCCGCGAGCCGATCGGGTTCCTGGGCAGCCAGATTCGTCGCTTCATTCCGATCGGTCGCGAGATCGTAGAGTTCGGGCTTCTCCAGCGAGTCGTCCACGACGATCTTCCAATCCCCCTCCCGGTAGGCCACCTTGCCACCCCATCGCCAATAGAGCGGCACCTGCCGACGCACCCCATCGCCAGCGAACATCGGCAGCATGTTCGTGCCGTCGAGCATCCTGCCCGCCGGTGGCTCGACTCCCGCCGCCGCCAGCGCCGTCGGGAAGAAATCGCTGCCGATCACCGGCACGCCGCTCCCGGTGCCCGGCTGGATTTTCCCGGGCCAGCGGACAAGCCCCGGCACCCGGTGCCCGCCCTCGTACATCGACCGCTTGCGGCCACGCAGTCCTCCGGCCAGGCCACGACCCGGCCCCTTCTCGCCATCGCCCTCTGGCCCGTTGTCACTGGAGAAGACGACGAGCGTGGAATCGGCGAGTTGCATGGCGTCCAGAGTCTTCATCAGCTGACCGAAGGCGTCGTCGAGTTGCGTAACGTTCGCGCGGTAGGTCCGCTCCTCCCGATCGGCGATGCCGGCATGGAGTTGTTCATAACGCTCTTCCGACGCGATCGGATAGTGCGGCTCATGCGTCCAGACAGCCAGGAAAAATGGCTTCTGTGGGTCGCGTTTCTCCTTCAGCCAGCCGATCGCCTCCTTCGCGAGGAACGGCGCCGAATAGTCATCGGCCTTGCCGATCGCCATGCCATTGCGGACGAAGTTCGTTGGAAAGGCGTGACTGGGGGCGGCGTTGTTCTGCGTGGCGAGCCACCAGGCGTAGCCGTGGTCAGATGGCTGCGGCTGGTCGGGGGAATTGAACCGGCCGTTCAAGTGCCACTTACCGACGTGACAGGTGTCGTAGCCAGCGCTGGCGAGGAGCTTCGGCAACGCATGCTCGCTCGTCCGCAGATGAATCGGACTGTCCTCCGGGATCCAGGTGAACACGCCGTTGCGATATGGCGTCCGCCCGGTGAGCAGCGCCGACCGCGACGGCGAACAGACACTGCCTGCCGAATGGCAGTCGGTGAGCCGCAGGCCCTCGGCGGCGAAGCGGTCGAGATTCGGCGTGATGGCCGCGGCGTTGCCGTAGCAGCCGAGTTCGCCGTAGCCGAGGTCGTCGGCAAGAAAGAGCACGATATGAGGCCGCGCGTCTGCGGCCGCTTCAACTGGATCGCCGGCCGCCTGCCGGGCGGCCTTCAGCCGGGCCTCGAGATCGGTGCGGCGACCCGCCTCGGCCGGATCGTCGGCGACATTCACTCGCTCATCAGGATCCTGCGTCAGATGGAAAAGCTGGGTCTTCTGCGCCTTGGGATAGTCGATCAGCTTCCACGTTGGCGTGACCAGAGCCCGCTGCACGTCGCGGTAGGACAGCAGCAGTTCGTCACGGATGCGCGGCTGCTGATCACGGAGCACGGGCATGAGGCTCTTGCCTTCACTCCTTTGTGGGGCGGTCACGCCGGCCATTTCTCCCACCGTGGCCGTGAGGTCATGGAGATAGCAAAGGGCATCGGTGCGCTTCCCGGCCGGCACGCCCGGGCCGGCGATAACCGCGGGTGGACGCATCGAGTGCTCGTAGAGGTTCTGCTTACCGAGCAGGCCGTGGCTGCCGAGGGCGAGTCCGTGGTCGCTCGTGAAGAGAATGATCGTGTCGTCGAGACGCCCCTTCGCCTCGAGCGCCGCGATCACGCGGGCGATCTGCGCGTCCATGCCCTCGATGCAGGCATAGTAGTCGGCCAGTGCCGCCGAAATCTGCTCCCGCGATCGCGGCCAGCCCAGCA
The DNA here is from genome assembly GCA_947459185.1 of Planctomycetaceae bacterium. Taxonomy (GTDB): domain Bacteria; phylum Planctomycetota; class Planctomycetia; order Pirellulales; family UBA1268; genus CAMCQY01. The sequence goes on from CANHCU010000043.1 coordinate 28,639, forward strand.
GTTTTTCGTCGCGAATCTTGAGTTCGCCGTTGTCGAAGGGATGCTCAGGCAGGAAGTTTTTCGGCGGCGGCGGCTCCTGACCGACAAACCGCTCCCGAAACCCCTCGGGCGGCTGCCGCGGATCGTGCGGCGCCGTGAACGCCACCCACGCGAAGAAGGGCTCGTCACCGAGGCTCTGCACGAACGCCTCCGCGGCATTCCCAAAGAGTTCAGACGAGTGCAAAGCAGTCGGTTCGGCCTTCACCGGCTGGCCGTGGTCCGTGAACGAGACGACCGGCACGCCGAACTGATTGTGCATGCCCCCCAGAAACACGTTGCGACCCTCGGCAAAGCACCGCGAGGCCGAGGCGGCGCCGTTGTGCCACTTGCCCGTGAGAAACGTTCGGTGGCCGGCCCGCGCGAATGCCTCGGGCCAGGTGTCACAGCCCCGGAGACCCTCGTCGATGCGGAAGAGCGAACGGCCCGAGAGCATCATCGCACGGCTGGGCACGCAGACCGCTGCCTGCATGCTGCCCATGCAGTAGGCGCGGTCGAAGACCATGCCCCGTGCGACGAGCGCATCGACCGCCGGCGTCCGCAGGTGGGGATTGCCAAGGGCCCCAATCGTGTCGGCCCGCTGGTCGTCGGAGACGATAACGAGCACGCTCGGCGGCCGTTGCCCCTCGGCCCGGGACTTGCTGGCCAGCAGCAGCGACGCCAGCGCGATGCCGCCGACGAGCAGTCGGTGATAGGAGCGTCTGACCATGACCGCAACGTCCTTCCTGCCAAAATCAAAACGCCGCCTCATTCCCCGCCGCGAAGCTTGGCGAGGAGATAATCCGTCACCGTCGCATGACGGACGTCGGCCGCCCCCGGATAGACCAGTTCGCAGGGCACGCCCGCCGCATCGAGCCGTTCCTTGAGCTTCACACCGAAGTTGGCCGAGTGCGTTGGGTCCTTCTGCTCCTGGCCGAGGGCTGGCGGAGCA
>CANHCU010000044.1 GCA_947459185.1 Planctomycetaceae bacterium
CTCATATCCCGGCGGTGCAGGCTCGTCGCCGCTGCTGCTCCAGCGGATCTGGCCACGGTCGCTGGTGCGGGAGGTCATCGTCACGTCGTCCACGGAGTGCTCGAGCGTGGCGTGTCCGGCGTCGTTGACCGCCACCACGGTCCAGGTCTTTCGCGAGTCGGTGGCCGTTTCCGTCGCCTGCGATGTGGCGCCCACCGTGGTTTCGGTGACCGCGCGGTGCGACACATCCATGTCGAGTTTCTCGCCCGGCTGGAAGTGGTATGTGAGCATCACCTGCGGCGGCCCCGGAGCAGCGGTGTCGGCGGCCAGGCCGGCCGCAGCGGAGACGCTGAGCAGCCCGGGAATCAGCAACGCGAGCGACCGCCGCCACAAGGAGTGCGTCATGAACCACCTCCGCCGGATGGCTCGCCTGTGCTGGGGGCCTCGCCGGCGCGTGGTGCCCGCAACCCGGTGCCGTGGATGCCTCCACCCCAATGGAGTTTGTCGCGAAGCGTGCGGTAGTAGCCGTGCGTGCGTGTTTCGATGAGCATGAACCGAGGCGTTGCTCGGCGGATCCGCACCCGGTCGGCGGCCGCGACGCTGGTGATCAGCCGTCCGTCCACCACACAGGCGGAGCCCTCGTTGGGCCGCGGGACGAGCAGTTCGAAATGCCGCGTCGCCGAATCGACGACGGTGCGGTTGGTCAGCGTATGGGGATTGAGCGGTGTGAAGACGAACGCGTCGAGGTCCTTGCGAACGATCGGGCCACCGGCCGAGAGGTTGTAGGCCGTCGAACCGACCGGAGTGCTCACGATCAGGCCGTCGGAGCGGTAGGTGGTGGCAACCTCCCCATCCACGAACAGGCAGATCTCGATCATCGAGAATGGGGGGCCGGCGAGAATCGATGTTTCATTGAGCCCCAGTTCGCGGTGGATCGTTACGTTGTCGCGGATCACCTCGGTCTCGAACATGAGGTGCTCGACGATCCGGAAGTGGCCGCCGGCAATGTCGTCGAGTGCCGAATCCAGTTCGAGGATCGAGAAATCGGCGAGGAAGCCGAGGGTGCCGAGGTTGACGCCGAGCACGGGCACCTGCTCATAGCCCATCCAGCGGGCCGTTCGCAGAATCGTTCCGTCCCCGCCGAGCACCAGCACCAGGTCGGCCGTCGCAGCGTCATCCGGATGGAACCGGCCGACGCCCCAGTCGCCCGGCAGGGCAAGCCGCGAGGTGACGCGATGGCCAGCCTTCTCCAACTCCTCCTGGAGGCGGCGGGCCTCCGTCACGACCGATGGCACTTCGCTGGAGCCGGCAATCACCAGATTGAGCTGCCGCGGCGAGGCGTGCTCGGGAAGCAACCTGGAGAGACCGCTCATGGTTCGGCGTGCCGGGGGAGGAATACGTGTCTGGAAGGTGCGTCAGTCTGGTGCACGTTGGTCTGGTGCACGATTGACGGTGAGCGGAGCTACCGGTGCAACGTGGCGGCGTCGGTCGCCAAACGACCCAGTTGGCGCCCTGCCAATTGGCGACAGGCGGCCGCGATACCACCGGCATCGAGTCCCAGATCGGCCAGCAGTTCGGCCCGCTCGCCATGCTCCACGAATCGGTCGGGGATTCCCAGCCGCTTGATGGGGCCCGCATGAACCCCCGCATCGTTGACGGTCTCGAGCACAGCGCTGCCAAAGCCCGTCTGCAGGGCATTCTCCTCGACAGTCACAACCCACGGCGCCGCCTCGATCCACTCCGGCAGCCGGACATCCATTGGCTTGACGAATCGGGCATTGACCACGCCCACCTCGAGTCCTTCCTCTCGGAGCCGGGCTGCCGCTTCGAGCGCCCCGCCGAGGAGCGTGCCACAGGCGACGATGAGGCCGTCGTGCCCCTCGACGAGCATTTCTGCCCGGCCGAGTTCGATCGGTGGACGTTCGCCGGCGTGGCGTTCGACCACCGCCTTGGGATATCGGATAGCCACGGGCCCATTCTGCGTGAGCGCCCAGTCGAGCATGGCGGTGAGGTCGTGCTCATCGCCGGGAGCCAGTACCGCGAGGTTGGGAAACAGCCGGAGATAGCCCAGATCGAAGGAGCCGTGGTGTGTGGGGCCGTCGGGTCCCGTGAGACCAGCGCGGTCGAGCATGAAGATCACTGGAAGGTTCTGCAGGCAGACCTCCTGGAAAATCTGGTCGAACGACCGCTGCAGGAAGGTGCTGTAGATATCGACGATCGGCCGGCAGCCCACCTTGGCCTGTCCCGCGGCGAAGGCGACAGCGTGCGATTCGCAGATGCCCACGTCGAAGAACCGCGTGGGGAATTCCTCGCGGACCTTCTCGAGTTTGTTTCCCTGGCACATGGCCGCCGTGAGCACCGTCACCCGCTCGTCCCGCCGCATGCAGTCGCCGATGGCGGCGCTGGCCGTGTCGGTGTAGGCGCGGGCGGAGGACTTCTTGATGGAGACGATGCAGTCGTCGTCGTCGCACTCGAACGGAGCCGGTGTGTGAAAGAAGACCGGGTCATCCTCGGCCGGTTTGAAGCCGTGCCCCTTCTCGGTCAGCACGTGCAGCAGGATCGGCCCGTCCTCATCCTTGACCAGTTCCAGGTAGCGGATCAGGTTTGGCAGCGAATGGCCCTCGACCGGGCCGAAGTACCGCACCCCCAACGATTCGAAGAGCATGCCGCCGTGGAGCGTCGCCTTCAGCGAGTCCTTGACGTTCACGATCATCCGCTCCATCTGACCACCCACCATGGGCACGCCCTTGATAACCTCCTTCGCCTGATTGCGAAGGCCGCGATACCAGGGGTTGGTGCGAATCACATCGAGATATTCGGCCAAGGCGCCGACACGCGGGCAGATCGACATCCGGTTGTCGTTGAGGACGATGATCAACTTCTTCTTGAGGAAGCCGGCGTTATTGAGGGCCTCGAACACGATGCCGGAGGGGAGCGCGCCGTCGCCGATCACGGCCACCGAATGGCGATCGCCGCGGCCGCAAAGGTCGTCGCCGCTGGCGAGTCCAAGGGCCGTTGACACGCTCGAGCCGGCGTGGCCCGTCATGAAGAGGTCGTAGGGGCTCTCGTCTGGATTCGGGTAGCCCATCAGGCCGCCCTTGGTGCGAATCGTGCCGAAGCGACCAAAGCGTCCGGTGATCAGCTTGTGCGGATAGATCTGGTGGCCCGTGTCCCAGATGAGCCGATCGCGGCTGAAGTCGAAGACCCGGTGCAACGCCAGGCAGAGCTCCACCACGCCCAGGTTGGAGGCAAAGTGGGCCGTGCGGCTGGCCGCGACTTCGCAGAGCGCCTTGCGCATCTCGGCGGCGAGCTGCTCAAGCTGCTCAGGCGAGAGCCCCTGGAGATCGCGGGGCGACATGATGGACGGGAGGATCGCGGCCATGGTTCGCGGGAACATCCTGTTCCCGCCCTCGGGGGTTTGGGCTGACTGACAGACCTTGTTATACCCGCGGGGGCCGTTTTGGCAGCCGTCGGACCTGTTTTTGGTCAGTGATTCCGGCGAATGATCCAGTGGGCAAGCCGGGCAAGATCTGCGGACGCCGGGCCGATATGGGACACGGCCTCCACGGCCTCCCGGGCGAGGGCGTTGCCCCGTTCCCGGCTCGCCTCGAGCCCGATAACCGAGGGAAACGTGAGCTTGCCGCGTTCCACGTCCTTGCCGACCCGCTTGCCGACCGCCTCCTCGGTGCCTTCAGCGTCGAGGATGTCGTCGGCGATCTGGAAGGCGAGCCCGAAGGCTCGGCCAAAAGCCGCCAGCATGCCGCGCTGTTCCCGGCTGGCGGCTACCGACAGGCCGCCGAGTTCAAGTGCGGCGCTGAAGAGAGCCCCGGTTTTGCGCCGGTGGATCCGCTCGAGCCATGCCACCTGCTCGGAGGCCGGGGCGGCGGTCATGTCGCCCACCCAGCCGCGTTCCACCGACAGGTCGTCGGCCTGACCGCCCACCAGTGCCGCGCCGCCGGCCGCATGGGCCAGCACGCGACAGCCCTCTGCGGCGACCGTCGTCGGCATGCCCGCTGCGACCTTTTCAAAGGCGAGTGCCTGGAGGGCATCGCCGCAGAGAATGGCGGTCGCCTCGTCGAATTGGCGGTGGCAGGTGGGGCGGCCCCGGCGGAGATCGTCATCGTCCATCGCCGGCAGGTCATCGTGCACGAGCGAGTAGGCATGGATCATTTCCACGGCCACCGCCGCGGGAGAGGCGGCCTCCCAGGCCTGCTCGCATGACCGCCCGGAGGCGTCGCCTTTGCATGCCGATGCGGCCCACAGCACCAGCGCCGGCCGCAGCCGTTTGCCGGGTGCCAGCAGGGCATACCGCATCGCGTCACAGAGCCGGGGGGACGCTTCCGGAGACATCTCAATCGCCGCATCGAGGCGGGCATCGATGAAGGTGCGGACCCTCTCCAGAGACCGCATGACTGTCGCGTCGAGATCAGCAGCGTCGCTCACTTCGATCCTGGCATCCAAGATGGTTGGCGTCGAAAGCGTTGCAGATTAGCCGTCCTATCCGGCATCGTCCATCCCGGGCAGCCGCTTTGGTCGGCCCGTCCGGGACGCGGGACGGGTCGCGCGTCGAGCGGGAGCGTCACTGTTGGTGGTCGGACCTTCGCCCGTCTTCCGTTCTGTTTTTTCAGGCGATGTCGCCCCCGATCCGATCTCTTCCAGGATCGGCCGCCCCTGATCATCGATTCTCACCAGCAGCCGCACGCGTTCTTCGACATCCGCCAGCTGCTCGTGCAGGCGTCGCAGGATCGCCACGCCCCGCTCGTAGGCTCCGATCGAGTCAGAGAGTCCAAGGCCGCCCGACTCCAGGCGATTGACGAGGTCGTTCAGTTCCGTCAGCGACGTCTCGAATGGAACCGCTGCCGGCCGGGGGGGCTGGGCTGAGTTTTCGGCCTGTTCGGCCTGTTGCCTCTGTTCAGACGGCTGCGGTTCAGACTGGTGCGGTTCAGGTGTGCTGGGCATCGGACGAGATCCTTTCCACACGGCTCCAGAGTTTTCCATCGGTCAACTGTGTGACGATTGCAGCGCCGGGCTCCACACCCACCACCGACTTGAGAGCTGCCGGCGGCTGGGCCGGTTCGGCATCGATCCATGTGACCGACCAGCCGCGGGCGAGCAGCTTGAGCGGGCTGCCGGCTTCGAGGCGGGCGGCCGCGGCGGCCAGCCGTTCGCGGCCGCGATCGACTGCCGCCGTCGCGAGCCGATGGAGCCTCGCCCCCTGCTGGTCGAGCGTGGCGACCCGGTCGCGGACGAGTCGCTCAGGGTCGGCGAAGATCCGCGAGCGGGCCAGTTGGCCGATGCGGTCGCGGGCCATCTCGATCCGGCGCAGGAGGCCCGACTGCAGCCGCGTGCCCATCATGTCGAGCGTGGCGGCCACCTGCGGGCCATCGGGCGAGACCCTGACGGCGGCATCGGTTGGCGTCAGCGCACGGAGATCGGCGACGAGGTCGGCGAGCGTGACGTCGATCTCGTGCCCCACTCCCGATACGACCGGCACCGGCGAGGCGAAGATCGCCCGCACCAGCACCTCCTCGTTGAAACTCCAGAGATCCTCGAGACTGCCGCCGCCGCGGACCAGCGCGATCACGTCCACGGCGGGCACGAGTTGGGCGGCATGTGCGAGGGCCGTGGCCAGTTCCTCCGCTGCGCCGGCCCCCTGCACCCGTGAGGGCACCACGATCACCTCGGCAGACCTCCATCGCGAGAACAGCGTGGTGAGGAAATCCGCGATGGCCGCCCCCGTGGGGCTTGTGACCACCGCGATTCGACGTGGGAATGCTGGGATCGGCCGCTTGCGGCCCGGCGCGAAGATGCCCTCACGTTCGAGCGCGGCATGCAGTTTCTTGAGCCGCGCCTCGAGGCTGCCGGTGCCCACCGCATGGAGCCGGTCGATCGTGAGCTGGTAGGTGCCGCGTGGTGGGTAGAGCTCGAGTCGGCCGTGGCAGATCACCTGCAGGCCGTCCACGGGCTCGATGGCAAGCAGCGGGATCGCACCCCGCCAGACCACGCCGCGGAGAAGGGCCGATTCATCCTTGAGCGACAGGTAGATATGGCCGGACGAGGCTCGTACCAGATTGCTGATTTCGCCGGTGACCCAGACGTCGGAGAACCGCGACTCGAGGTGCTCCTTGACGCGCGACGTGACCTCCGACACGCTCAGGGCGTTCTGCGGCGGGCTGCGACGGTCGGAAATCTGGCTGTCGTCCATCGCGGCACAGTGTAGCACCAGCCCCCTTGTCATCATCGACGCGGTCTGCTGCAGCCCAAGAGCGTTTGCCCCAGACCTTCGTGCCCTCCCGGGATCCCACATGCCCGCCTCTTCGCCTTCCCCTTTGGCATCCACATCTGCCGATCAGGCCACGTCCGCCGCACCGGCCCACCGCGGTGCGCTGCTGATCGTGTTTCTCACGGTGTTCATCGACCTGCTCGGCTTCGGCATCGTGCTGCCTGTGATGCCGAGGCAGGCGGAGCCCTACCTCACGGCTTTGGCCCTCTCGCCGATCGCCATCGGGGCCACGATCGGGATCCTGTTTTCAGTCTTCTCGCTGATGCAGTTCATCTTCAGCCCGATGTGGGGTCGCATCTCCGATTCGATCGGCCGGCGGCCCATGCTGCTCCTGAGCCTGTTGGGGTCGGTCATCTTCTACGCCCTCTATGGCTATGCCGTGACGTTTCCCACCGACCGCGCCGCGACGGCGCTCGCGCTCATGTTCCTTTCGCGTGTCGGCGCGGGCATCGCGGGCGCGAGCGTCGGCACCGCCGCGGCAGTGATCGCCGACTGCACCACCCCGGAGAACCGCGCCCGGGGGATGGCCCTCATCGGCATCGCGTTTGGTGCGGGGTTCACGCTCGGACCACTGATCGCCTACTTCGGCCTGGCCCTCTTCAAGCAGCAGCCATGGGGCGTGGGGGCGCTGGCGTCGATGCTTTCGTTCATCGCACTGCTGATCGCAATCTTCGTCTTCAAGGAGACGCGTCGGCCGGGGGCACGCGCTGCGAAGGAGTTTCCCAGCATGTCCCGCACGGCTGCCGTCCTCGGCATGCCGCGGGTCGGCACGCTCGTGCTCATCTACTTCCTGACGATCTTCTCGTTCGCCAATTTCGAGGCCACGCTGGCACGGCTGACCGAGTCGGCCTTCAGCATGTCGGACGACGGCAACTTCCTTGTCTTCGCCTTCATCGGTCTGATGCTGATGTTGGCGGGCGGTTTCTATCGCCCGCTGGCCAAACGACTTCCCGAAACGCGACTGCTTGCGACGGGCATCACGCTCATGATCCTCGGGCTCGGGGGCGTGGGGCTCGTGGCCTGGGCCGTGCACAGCGGGGCTGCCGCAAGTGGCTGGCCGCTCGACAAGCTCTTCTACACGGCGGCCGCCTTGGCGGTGGCCGGCTTCGCCTTCGTGAATCCCTCGGTGTCGGCGCTCATCTCGAAGAGTGCCGATGCCGACCGGCAGGGGGAGGTGCTCGGCGTCAACCAGTCGTTTGCGTCGCTCGGCCGCATCCTCGGCCCCTTCGTGGGCTCGATGCTGTTCGCGATGAACGCGACGCACACGCTCCCCTACGTGGCGGCTGTTGCGGTGCTTGTATTCGTGGCTGCGCTCCTGCCCCGGCTCGGCAACGCCGCCGAGCGTTGATGGTGATGCCGCCGGGCGGGCTCCCCGAACACGCTTCGCTCGCTCGGCGGCTCGGCGACAGTGTTGGGGGACGATGGTGCGCCTTCTCCGCCGAGGCGCCTGATGCTCACTTCGGCGGTCGGGGAGCCCGCCCTGGTTGCGGATGCAGCCGGGATCGGCGGAAGCTCGAGGAGCATTAGGATTTTTCGACCTTCTGAGGAATGCGCTGCCGTAGGTCGTGGAAGGAGACTTAGCCGCACGGCCCGAGGCCTGAGGGTCCGTAGCGACGAGACTTCTGCCGGCCCGGCGGAGCCTTGCCCAGCACTACGACTCGCGCGTGAGGCCGTAGAGTTCGAGCTTCCGGTAGAGCGTGGCGCGGCTGATGCCGAGTTCCGCCGCGGCGTTCGGCACGCTTCCGCCGCTCCTGCGCAAGGCCTCGATCACAAGGATCCGCTGCCAATCTTCGAGCTTGAGCGTGCCGGTCTCGGCTACGAATGAACCGATCCGAGTCGACGCGGGCTCCTGTTCGCTCCCTGGCAACCCGCCCTGCGAAACCAACTGCCGCAGGTTCGCCTCGTTGATTGCGACCGTTCCATCCAGCAGGCCGCCATCTCCTGCGATCGTCGCACCGGCCGACTGATCGATCGCATCGAGCATCACGATCGAGTCGAGGCCCACCGTCTGCAGCGAGCCCAGGTCAACCGCGGCGGTCGTGCGGCCCGCGGCAGCGCCGGCATGACCGGCGCAGGCTGCGGAGGCGAGGCTGGCCAGCGCCACAAGGAAGTCGAAGTCGGCACTCCGTATCGAGCCGGGCGGAGCCGAAGCAACGATCGCCGCATGCACCCGCTCTCGCTCGACGATCGGCACGCAGGCGATATCCGGTTCGGCCGCGTGCGTGGCGTCGTCGGCGTGCGAGGCCGCCAGCCAGATGGCATTGCCATCCCGCACGACCAGCCGCGCCGTCGAGTCACCGACGAGGGTAGCCAACGCACTGCCGGGCGGCACAACACAGACCGGCTCCAGTCGTGAGTCGTTGCTCACGCGAAACCAGCCGACGCTGGCGGCGCCTGAATGCTGCGTTGCCAGTTCCAGCGTGGCCTCGATCACTTCGCGGATGCTCCGCGACGTGAGCAGTCGGATGCTGGCCTGATAGAGCAGGAGCGGCCGCCTCGCGTCGTCGGTCGAGCCGATCGACGACCGTCGCAGGATGCTGCCCTCGAGTTCGGCCACCGGGCGACAGCGAACGAACTGTCCGCGATCCGCGGCCGGCGGCGTGTTCGTCTGGGCTGGCAGGTGTTTGAAAACGAGCTCCGATGTTCCCACGCGGACCACGCCGCCGTCCGAGATGGCCGCCGAAGAGACCGCCACCCCGTCGAGGCAGGTGCCGTTGCGGCTGCCCAGATCGTGCAGCACCCAGGTGCTGCGTGACGCATCAAAACGCACGGCGGCATGCGTGCGACTGGCGAGTCGGTCGGCCACCACGATCGAGGCTTCGGGCGAGCGGCCGAGCGTGTTGTCGTGGGCGGGGTTGAGCACAAACGTCGGCCCCGGGCGGCCGGCGATCCGCAGCATGAGCGCAGCCGGAACCGAGGCGATGTGCGGAATGGAAACCGATGCGCTCGACACGATGGAGCTCTCGGGCGGAGGGGGACGGAATCGGCAGGGCGGCGGGGCAGAGCGGGAGGGACGTGGCTTTTCCACCTCCATCACTATAAATTTGATTGGTCCCTGATGGTACTGGACCACGGACTCCTCTGCCGGCTTTGGCCGGGAAAGTCGCTTCCAGAAAGGTCTCCCGCCGTGCCCTTCCTGTCTGCCCGTGCCGTTGCCTGCCTCGTCAAAAGCCCGTTCCGTGGGCTGTTTCGTCGGTCGGCGGTGGGAAATCGGTTGGGAACTCGCCCGGGAGAGGTGGCTCCGGATGCCCGCGGCTGGCGAGCCGGGCGAACACGGGGCGTGATGGTCGTGGGGCATGGGACGGCCGATCTGGTGGGGGCCGAGGAGACGCGGCAGATCGCGGCACTGGTGGCGGGGATGCTGCCGGATGTCGCCGTGGAACTTGGATTTCTGGAGGTGATCGGCCCGTCGATCGGCGAGGCGCTCGAGCGATTGGCGGCTCGGGGGTGCACGGAGGTCGTGGCTGCCCCACTGCTGCTTTTCACGGCAGGTCATGCCCGACGGGATGTGCCCGAGGCGGTCCGCGAGGGGGCCATGCGGGCTGGGCTTGTCGTGCGGCAGGCCGATGCGCTGGGCTGTCACCCCGACATCGTGGCGCTCACGCAGCGGCGCCGCCGCGAGGCTCTGGCGCCGCTGGCCCCGGTGCCCGAGGAAGACACGGTCCTACTGATGATCGGCCGCGGGTCGAGCGATCCGACGGCTCATCGGCAGTTGCACGATTTCGCCGTGGCGTCCTGCCAAAACCAGAATCAGGATGCGGACCAGTTGAACGTGCCAACGGAGTCTGCCCGCCCATACCGATCACGCATCGAACTGGGGTTCGTGGCCGCGGCCCGGCCAACGCTGGATGAAGCGATTGTGCATGCGGCTGGCGGAGTTGGAGCAGGCAACAGTGACGGGAACGGCGTTCCGGTCCGCCGTGTCGTTGTGCAACCGCACCTTCTCTTCCGCGGTCACGTAGAAGAGCAGGTGAACGCCGCTGTGGATCGCGGCCGCCGGGAATATCCCGGGATTGAATGGGTGCAGGTCCAGCGACTCGGGGCCGATCGGCTCGTGGCGCAGACGCTGATCGATCGAGCGGCAGTCGCATTCCCCGCCGAGGCCGTATCCTGACGCCTGCGGGATCGATGGGGGCGGAAAAGTTGTCTGAGAGGCCTTTTCGGGCAGCAAAGAACATCTCGTCAGAAACCGGGTGATTCGTCAGAATGTCAGAATACTGAACCAGAGTCTTGGAACGTCCTGAGGCAAGGAGTCAATTCACGTGAGCGGCAATCGTCCCACCCACGCCGGCTGGCAACTGTCGGCGGTGTTTGCGGCCTGTCTGTTGGTCGCCTTTGTCGTGCCGAGCCGCGGCGAACAGCCGCCTACGGCCGTCGGGCAGTCCGCCGCGGGTCCCGCCGCAGCCCCCGCCGCGGGCAGCAAGCCGGGGCCGAACGATCGGCAGATCACCCTCGCCGTCCGCAGCTATCTGGAGCGGGAGCACTTTCTGCGGCACCCGATCGACGACGATATCGCCAAGCGGTGGTTCACGATCTTCCTGGAGGGGCTCGACCCTTGGAAGCTGCACTTCCTCCAGAGCGACATCGACGGCTTCATGCAGAAGCGTGATTCCCTCGACGACCTCGTCAAGCGAGGCGATGTCAGCTTCGCCTACGAGGTGTTCAACCGCTTCCTCGAGCGTGTCGATGCCCGCCTGCCGCTGATCGAAAAAATGGTCAACGGCCCGCAGGACTTCACCAAGCAGGAGTCGATCGTCATCGACCGTGAGGCTGCAGCCTGGGCCAAGAGCGAGGCCGAGGCCGAGGACAACTGGCGGAAGCGGATCAAATACGACCTGCTCATCCAGAAGATGGAGAAGACACCCCCCGAAGAGGCGAAAGACAAGCTGCTCCGTCGCTACAAGAGCTTCGCCAAGCGGATGCACCAGATGACGGCCGACGAACTGCTCGAGACCTACCTCACCGCGCTCACCAGCAGCCTTGATCCACACACGAGCTTCATGTCGCCCGGCACCCAGGAAAACTTCGCCATCGCCATGCGGCTGCAACTCGACGGCATCGGCGCCCAGCTCAAGGGCGAAGACGGCTACACGACCATCATGGAACTCACACCCGGTGGCGCCGCCGACCGCGACGGCCGACTGAAAAAGAAGGACCGCGTCGTGGGCGTTGGCCAGGGACAGCAAGGGGAGATGGTCGATGTCGTCGACATGAACCTCAATGAAGTTGTGAAGCTGATCCGCGGCAAGCGGGGCACGATCGTCCGCCTCAAGGTGATCCCGGTGGGGGAAACGGTGCCCAAGATCTACGACATCACGCGGGACAAGATCGAACTCAAGGATGCCGAGGCCCGTGGTGAAATAGTCGAGGACGGCAAGAAGCCGGACGGTTCGCCCTGGCGGATCGGTGTGATCAACCTGCCCAGCTTCTACATGGACATGGACGGCGCCCGGCAGGGACAGGCCGATTACAAGAGCAGCACCCGCGACTGCAAGCGGCTGATCGAGGAGTTCAAGCAGAAGGGGATCGACTGCGTGGTGCTCGATCTGCGGAACAATGGCGGCGGCTCGCTGCCGGAATCGATTTCGCTGACGGGCCTGTTCATCGACACCGGTCCCGTGGTGCAGATCAAGGATGCCGACAAGCGGGTGCAGCAGTACGACGATGTCGATCCGGGCGTGTCGTGGGATGGTCCGCTGGTGGTGCTCACGAACAAGTTCAGCGCCAGTGCCAGCGAGATCGTGGCAGGCGCCATTCAGGACTACCGCCGTGGGCTCGTCATTGGCGACAAGGCGACGCATGGCAAGGGCACGGTGCAGAGTCTGCTCGACCTCGGTCGCCAACTCTTCCAGCGGCTACCCAACGCCCCTTCGCTCGGTGCCATCAAAATCACGATGCAGCAATTTTACCGGCCGCTTGGTGCCAGCACGCAGTTGGAGGGAGTGAAGAGCGACGTTGAACTGCCGAGCATCACCACGCACCTGCCGGTGGGTGAGTCGGATCTCGATCACGCGATTGCCTTCGACAAGGTGCCGCCTGCGGCTTTCCAGACGAGCGGCCGTGTGACCGATGACATGCTCCGGGCCCTCAAGGAGCGTTCCACGGCGCGGATCGCGAAGAGCGAAGACTTCACCAAGGTTCAGAAGGACATCGCGCAGTACGAGAAGCGAAAGAGCGAAAAGACCATCTCACTCGTCGAATCGGAATTCGAGCGTCAGTGGAACGAGGGGAAGGCCGCCGAGGACGAGGAGAAAAAGCTCGAAGAAGAGATGGACGCCCAGCGGCGGCCAGTCGTGAAGCGAGACTTCTACTTCAACGAGGCGATGAACGTCACGGGCGACTACCTCAACTCCCTGGCAGGGGGCGCGGCGGGCCTTGCCCGCACCAGCCGTCCCGCGGAGGTCCCACGGCCTGCGCCGGTGCCGGTGCTGCAGTAGAAGAACCACGCCCCATTCTGCACGCAATGGTTCGCCGGGCGAACTCCCCGAATAGGTCGCGCTGATAGTGGGGGCGAGTTTTCAACTTGCCCTGATCGGATGATCGCCGGCCGGGCTCCCCGAACACTCTGCGCTCGCACGGCGGCTCGGCGACAGCGTTAGGGACGATGGTGCGCGTTGTTCTTCGAGGCGCCTAACGCTCGCTTCGGTGTTCGGGGAGCCCGCCCTCCCGTACCATTTCTCCGCATGACGAGCTTTTTCGAATGCGATCTAGCCTGCCATCACCTCCACGATGCCGCGGAGCGGATCGGGGTGGGCGAGCGCGATGGGCAGGTCGCGGAAGAGCAGGGAGGGGTCGACCCGTTTATCGGCACCGCGAGCCCGTGGCAGGGACGGCTCCCAGTGTGGTGACGGGCTGCCGGTGATGGCGGCCAGATGGCCGTACCAGTCGCGTCGCAGGACGGGATGCCCATCTGAAACGACGTAGAGCGTCCCTGGCGTGGCTGCCGCGGCCACCGCACACACGACGGCAGCCGCATCGTCGATGTGGATCAGGTTGAGCCAGCTTTCGGGATCGGCCGCGATCGGCCGGCCGGCGCGGAGATCGTCGAGCCGCGGCAGGCGGTCCGGGCCGTAGAGACCGGCAAACCGCAGCGCCACGCCCGGGCCTTTGGGATGACGTCGCACGAGCGACTCCGCCTCCACGAGCACATGGCCCGCCTCACGGCTGGGGTTCGTGGGCGTCTCCTCGGTGACGACGCCACCGCCTTCATCGCCCCATACGCCCGTGGAACTCGACAGGATCACCCGCGGCGAGCCCTGCAACGCATCGAGCAGACGGGCCAGGCCGGCGACGTGCACGTCGCGATGGGTCGTGCCGCTAGTGCGGTCGAATCCGACGGCCCAGAAGACCGTGTCGCAGGGGGGGAGTTCTCGAAGCGTTTCCCATGGCGGGGAGTTCGGATCGCTGGTCACGTCACACACCACCGGCGTGATGCCGATCGCCGCGAGTTCTGCCGCGCGGGCCGGGCTGCGGGTGATGCCGAACACGCGGTCCCCGGCGGCGAGCCAGCGGCGGGCTACTCGCGTGCCGAGGTAGCCGCAGCCAACGACCAACCGCGTGGCCGCCGATCGCGTTGTGGAGGGGGGCTTGGATGTGGCCGTGAATGACGAGGCAACGGTGTCGTTGTTGGTATGTATGGTATTCATGGGTGGACTGTGTTCAGGAGGTCTGCCGTCGGGTCATGCATCGAGCGGGCCAGGCCGCAGGTCGGCGCCACCGTGTGCCTGCGCATCCAGCCAGGAGGAGAGCACCACCTGCGCCGCAATGGCGTCGGTGCGCGCCTTCTTCCGACCGCGTGTCAGCCCCGAGCCGGCCAGCAGGCCCGTCGCCTCGCGGGAGCTGTAACGCTCGTCGTGGAACACGACCGGGAGTCCCGTCTCTGCCGCGAGCCAACCGCCGAACCGTTCCACCTCGACCGACATCCGGCTGTCGGTGCCATCGGCATGAATCGGCAGGCCAACCACAAACCCGACGATGGCCTCGTCGGCGACGAGTTTCCGGAAGAATGCTCCATCCGAGGTCTTGTCGCCTGTGGTCTGTCGCACGCAGAGGGGGCTCGACAGGATGCGGTGCGTGTCGCAGATCGCCACGCCGATACGCCTGCGGCCGTAGTCAACGCCGGCGACCCTGCCCGCGGGGATGGCAGCAGCGGTCGTCGCGTGCGGAGGAGAATCGTCTGGCATGGAAGGCCGCGTGGGGATCACTTGGCTACGGCCGCGGGAAGAGCGGGAGCAGGAAACCGGCCGGTGTTCAGGAATGCTGCGGTGGCCTGCTGCACCGTCGGGCTCTTCATCATCGCCGCATGGTGCACCGGCAGGAGCAGGAAATCATCGGAACCGGGCAGTTTCGTCTCCTCAACGCGGACCACCGCGTCATCGTCGCCTGCCAGGAAACTGCTGTAGCCCCGGTCGTCTCCCTTGCCGCCGGCCACGATGCCGAAAGGGCAGGGGGGCACGGCAAGATCCTGCGAGATCCTGTTCCATTCGAGGACGAGTTCCCGGGCGGCTCCGTTGGAGAGGGCCGCCAGCACGCTGATCTTCGCGACCATGCGGGCAAGTTCGGAGCCCTGGTTGGGAGGTCCGAGCATCACCATCCGGCGGACGCGGGCGAGGTCTTCCTCCGCAGCGAGTCCCATCCACCGCCGCACGACGAGGTTGCCCATGCTGTGGCCAACGAAGCTGATGCTGTCGGCAGCAGGAAGATGCTCGATCACCGCGGCCAGCGACCGGCCGTGGTCGTCTATGCCGGCGCTCGTGCTGGCGTATCCGAAGGAGAGTACCGTGGCGTCGAGCTGTTTCTGCAGGGCGTCCACGAGTGGCCGCATCGAACGGCGGCCTTCGCCGAGGCCGTGCAGCACGATCACCGTGGGGCCGCTCACCGCGGGAACCTTCCCGGCGTGCTCGAGTGTCGTCAACGCATCGAGGCAGGCCTGCCTCGATCCTTCGTGCACGACCTCATCCCGCGGATCGAGGATGCGACAGGTATCGGTGCCGGGACGGCGTTGCAGCCGCCAGTCGTGCCGGATGATGTCGTCAGACCATTGCAGGGAATCGCTCGAACGTCGCAGGATCTTCATCCATTCGGCGTCGCTCGTCGCCGCGGGCTTCTCCGGCGTCGCCTTCGCGGAATCGACCGGCAGCTCCTCCGCCCGTACGGCCGCAGGGAAGGACAGGCTCCAGACGAGCCAGCCTGCCATCAGCAGTCGGGGGAGTGAAGCGATGCTCATAAAAATTCTGTCCAGCCCCGTTTCTCGAGTTCTGCCACCACTTTTCGCACCGCCTCCTCGTGGGCCCGGTGGGCGACCAGCGTGGCATCGGGCGTGTGTACCACCAGCATATCCGTCAGACCCATCGTGACGACCAAATGGTCATCGCCGGCATGCACGATCGTCCGCGACGATTCGATTCCCAAGTGCTTGCCCACGACCGTGTTGCCGTCGGCATCGCTGCCGCGCTGGCGGGCCACGGCCGACCAGCCGCCCAGGTCGTCCCATGTGAACGGCGCCTCGATCACGACCACGTCACGGGCATGCTCGAGCACCGCGTAATCGATGGAAATTCCCTTGATGGCGGCAAATTCCTCCGCAAACACCTGATCGCGGGCGGGGGTGTCCCAGGCGTCGGCGATGCGGTGGAGGTGGGCAAGGCACTCCGGCTGCCGCTCGGCGAGCGCAGCCAGGATCGTGGCCGCCTTCCAGACGAAGATGCCGCCATTCCAAAGGTAGTTGCCCGCCTCCAGATACTCCTGTGCCACGGAGGCAGGAGGCTTTTCACGAAATTGCGCCACAGCGTTCACCGGGGCGGCCGGTGTGACCCCGCCCGTCGGACTTTCGAGCGGTGGACTCTCGAGTCTCGTGCCCTGCTGGATGTAGCCGAAGCATTCAGCAGGGTAGGTCGGCTTGATGCCGAAGGTGACGAGCCTGCCAGGAGACTGTCCGACGAGGGAGGCGGCCTGTCGGATCGCGCCGCGAAAGCTCTCGGAGGGGCGGATCACATGGTCGGAGGGCATGACGGCCATGATCGCGTCGGGATCGTGCCGCGAGACAAGGAGCGCTGCCAGCCCGATGCAGGGAGCGGTGTCGCGCTTGCAGGGCTCGCCGACGAGGCCCGCCTCAGGCACCTGCGGCAGCTGCCGCCGCACCGCGTCGAGCAGGCGGCCTGCCGTGACCACCATCACGCGGTCGGGAGGCACGAGGCCGTCGAGTCGCTCGACCGTGTCTTCGAGCAGGGTTGTAGCGCCCGCCAGCGGGAGCAGCTGCTTGGGCAGGGCGGCGCGGCTGGCGGGCCAGAAGCGGGTGCCGGATCCTCCGGCCATGACGATCGCGTGCAGCATGGGGTGTTTCTCCTTGCGAGTGATTCCTGAAAGCGAGTTGGGGCGAGATGGCGGGTCGGGTCAGCCGCCAACCACGATCGGTCGGTCGAGCCGCGTGCCCGACTCCAGCAGGCCCTTGATATCAGTCTCGTCGATGACCCGATCCGCGGCCAGTTCAACATCGACGCCTTCGGCGACGTCGATTCCGGCCTTCGCGAGGAGACGGCGGGCGTGGGCCACCAGGGCAGCGTGCACGTGGGCGGCCGTGTCGCTGGCGGCCCCGATCGGATTCTTCAGCGGCGCAAATCCCTCGGATGGCTCGATTTCGACGACACACACCCGCTTCGCCAGCGGCATCAGATCGAAGATGAAACGCTCGAATTTGTGGGCGTTGGGCGAGGTCGGCACGACACGGTGGCCAGCGGCATCGAGGAACGGCACCACCTTGAAGGCTAGATGGAGGGGCAGCGAGTCGTGCCGCGAAGCCACCCGATCGAGAAACGTCTTCGCAAAGGCATGCACCGCGATGCTGCCGGCGTGGAACCGAAGCCGGCCATCGGGGAGCCGCTCGGCGGCTGCCTCGGCCGGCAGATCAATGTATTCGACGACGCAGTGCCGGCCGTCGCTGTTCACGACGACGCCAACCCGCTCGCCGGGCTCCTGCTTGCAGACCACCTGTGTGCTGAAGTCGGCACCTGAGAGCAGGTGGTAGCCGAGGAACTCGGCCGCCAGCGGCATGGCGAGCGGGTTGTCTACCTGGAAGCTGACGATGTGCTCCACGCCCTGACTGCCAAACCAAGCGAGCCCGCCCGCTTCCGCGAGGGCCACGAGCATGCCGCCGTGGCCGTCGGGCGCGACTGCCAGATGGCCGGGACCGTCGAGCAGCAAGTCGCCGGTGGCGGCATCGAGCGCCGGCAGATCGTGCTGGCGAAAGACGAACACGCGGTCGGGATCGAGGCCGCAGCAGGCGTGGTCGGCGAGAAAGGATCGGGTTTCTGCGTCCGTGGCGGAACTGGTCATGATCGCCAACGGCACGTCGCGGCCATACCGCCGGCGGACGGCCACGAGCCTGCCGAGCAGCACTTCGAAGAGATTGGCTTTCGACACCGGGCCGACGCTGCAGAGCCCCTTCGGCCCATGGCAGCCGAGACGGGTGCCCTGTCCTCCGGCCACGAGGATGGCGCCGATCTGTCCGGCCCCCAGCGACTCAGTGCCGCGGCGGATCGCATCGGCCGGCGGGATGCGATTGCTGGCATCGCCCAGTCGCAGGCAGGAGGGGGTGATGGCGGCGGAGAGATTGACGGGCGGGGTTCGACCGTGACCGTCGCCGGCAGCGAGTCGCCGCATCTGCTCGACCAGCGGCCAGTCAACCGCCTCCAGTTGGAGTGCGAAGGACCGCTGGGCAGGCTCGTCGAGCCTGTTCCAGAAGGCCAGCAGATGCTGCTGACCTGCACGCGCAAGAGTGGCAACGAGATCCGATGAGGGGTTCATCCGCGGACCCACCTCCAGAACATCAGGCAGAGGAGTGGGAAGCCGACAAAGATCACCATGTAGGTGAAGAGCGTTGTCCAGAGGTGTTGGGGCCAGCGTGCCATGCGAATGCCATCGATGAGCGGATGAAGTGCGGGTCTTGCGAAGCGGGGTGTGGGTGGCCGTGGGGCCCTTGGCGGGATCGCGGTGTGATCCCAGGCTCAGGCCGACGACGTCGCCAGGATATCCACCGGGATCTCCACCGTCTCTTCAGCTGGTTCGTCGAGTCGGCACTCGATGCGAGCGCCCCAGGGGAGCACCTCCGCAGCCGAGACCACGGCCTCGACCCCATCATAGTCGGTTGACACGTCGATCGTGGGCTGCGACGCCAGCGGCGGACAGAAACCGACGTGTGCGTATCCCAATCGCGATCCCTCTGGCACGACCACGGAAAGACGCCCGCGCACGCATTCGCCGCCATCTGGCAGCGCCAGTCGCTCGAACCGCTGAAGCAGGCTGCCGTTGGGCGGAGAGGCCAGCGCGGCCCCCTCGGGTCGTGCCTGATTCACGGGATGAAGCCGCCCGATCGGGAACGGGATGGCCATCGTCACCGCTGCCGACGGGGGCACGGCGGTGGTGGAGGCCGGAAGGTCACGGGCCTCAGCCGTGGTCTGCCTCCGGGAGAGCCAGCCGCGGGCTACGACTCCGAGCGAGACCACGACCGCCGCGATTGTGGCGAGGGCATCCCAAGACGGCGTCATCCGGAGCGGCAGGCTGACCGCGGCCACTGCCATCAGCAGGCCGAGCCGCGCGAGCCATACCGGCAGCCAAGTGAGCACCGCTGGCAGCCAAGTGAGCAACGCCGGCAGCCACGCGACGGCAGCACGAGACGTTCGAGCCGCCGACGCCCGCATGGCCAGATCGCAGACGGTCACCAGCAGCAGTCCGGCACCGCAGACCGCCAGCACCGCCGCAGCGGTCGGCGGGGCCGCGATGCCGCCCGCAAGCCTCCGCAGCACGAGCATCGCACCGCAGCCCACGGCCATGACGCCAGAGAGCATGGCAATCAGCGGCAACAGCTGCAACTGGGGGAGGAATGCCGCGGTGGCAACGGCCAGTCCATCGACGGGCTCGTCCGTGCGTGCGCACGGCGAGCCGTCCATGGCTGGTGTTCGTTGCAACACGGATGATCCTGATCCTGATGCGGCTGCGCCGCTCGCTGGCTCAGCCGACTGCCACGGCCGACTTGGCCGCCTTCGCCAGATCCTTGGCCTTGTCGGTCTGCTCCCACGAGAAGCCGTCCCTGCCGAAGTGGCCGCCGGCGGCGGTCTTGCGGTAGATCGGGCGACGCAGATCGAGGTAGTCGATGATGCCTCGCGGGGTCAGCGGGAAAAACTCACGGGCCAGTTCGCAGAGCCGTGCGTCTTCGATCTTCCCGGTGCCTTCGGTGTCAACATGCACGCTCACCGGCTCGCTCACGCCGATCGCGTAGGCCAGTTGCACCTCGCAGCGGTCGGCAAGGCCGGACGCGACGATGTTCTTGGCAACGTGGCGGGCCATGTAGGCGGCACTGCGGTCCACCTTCGTTGGATCCTTGCCGGAGAAGGCGCCGCCGCCGTGGCGACCCCAGCCGCCGTAGGTGTCAACGATGATCTTGCGGCCGGTGAGACCGCAGTCGCCGTGGGGACCGCCCACCACGAACCGCCCGGTGGGGTTGATGTGGTAGGTGATATTGCTGGTGTCGAGATCCTTCGGCAGCAGCGGCTTGATGATCTTGTTCACGATGAAGTTCTGGATCTCTTCGTTCGAGACGTGGGGCGCGTGCTGCGTGGAGACCACGACGGTGTCAACACGGACAGGCTTGTTGCCCTCGTATTCGATCGTGACCTGGCTCTTCGAGTCGGGCCGCAGCCAGTCAACTTCCTTCTTCTGCCGGGCCTCGGTGAGCCGGTTCAGGATCCGATGCGACAGGGCGATCGGCAGCGGCATCAGCTCCGGGGTTTCGTTGCAGGCGTAGCCGAACATCAGGCCCTGGTCGCCGGCGCCGATGTCCTTGCCCGTGGTCTCGTCCTCGTTGACGCCCATGGCGATGTCGCCGCTCTGCTTGCCCACGGCCACCAGCACCGAGCAGGTGTCGGCGGCGATGCCCATTTCATCGTCGGTGTAGCCGACCTGGCGGATGACGTCGCGGACCACCTGCTGGTAGTCGATCGTGCCACGCGAGGTGATCTCGCCGGCAATGACGGCCAGCCCTGTCGTCACCATCGTCTCGCACGCCACCCGGCTTCGCGGGTCTTGGGCGAGGTAGGCGTCGAGCACGCCGTCGGAGATCTGGTCGGCCAACTTGTCCGGATGGCCCATGCTGACCGACTCACTGGTGAACAGATACTTGCCTTGTGCCACAGCTGGTGCCTCGTGCAGGTGTAGGGGGAAATGCGATGCGAATCAGAAGCCATGATTATTGGTAGCCGGCGTGGCCTTGGCAACCTTGAAATCAGGGCCTCTTCGCGGGAAGTTTTCGCAGGATCGCCCCGGCAGTGGCCGCCGTCGAGCCCCGTTGCGAGGCGACAAGGTCGGCCGCCCGCCGGCCTAGGGCGGCCGCAAACCCATCGATCTCGAGGCACTCGCGCAGGAACTCGGTCAGGGCGGGTCCGTCGTTCACCACCACCGCCGCGTCTGCCGTCAGCAGCCGCCGCACCTCGTCGCGAAAGTTGCGGGTGTGCGGGCCAAACGCCACGGCCGCCCCGTAGGCCGCCGGTTCCAGCATGTTCTGCCCACCTCGCTTGCCGTCGAGTGAGCCGCCCACGAAGGCGATTGCCGCCGTGCCCCACCACCAGCCGAGTTCACCGGTCGTGTCGACCAGCAGCACGCGTGCCTCTGGGCCAGCCGGGAGTGGGACGCCGGACAGTGGGGCGTTTTGGGGCCCGAGCCGGCTGCGGAGCTGCCAACGGAGGCCAGACCGGTCGAGCATGGCCACGATCTCGGGCGCGCGTTCCACGTGCCGCGGCACGATCACCAGCCGCAGCCGGGGGTGCCGCGCCGCAAGGGCCCTGAAGGCATCGAGAGCGAGCTGCTCCTCGGGGGCCTGCGTGCTGCCGGCGAGGAAGACAACATCGTCATCATGAAAACCAGCCAGGTGACGGAGTCGCAGCACGTCCGCTGCCTGGCGGTCTCCCTTCACGCCGTCAAATTTCATCGAGCCGGTGACGATCACGTCGCAGCCTCTCGGCGGCGCGAAGGAAGTGAAGCGGTCGGCATCCTCCTGCGATCGCGCGATCACGAGCGACACCTTCGCGAGCATCCTGCGGACGATCGGGCGAATCCGACCGTAGCCCTTTGCGCTCTTCTCGCTCATCCGGGCGTTGGCCACCACGACCGCGATGCCGCGGGCATGAACGCAGGCAAGAAGATTCGGCCAGAGTTCCAGTTCGCCCAGCACGAGGAGATCAGGACGCACGCGATCGAGCACACGGTTCACCGCCCAGGTGAAGTCGAGCGGGCAGGGGAACGTCTGGTCGGCACCGAAACGCTTGGCTGCCACGTCGAGGCCCGTGGTCGTAGAGCTGGAGACGACGCAGTCCACCGCCCGGCCGCTCTCGTCGGCCTGTCGGCGAATCTCAGCAGCCAGCACCGAGAGCAACTGGACCTCGCCGACGCTGACGCCGTGAAACCAGATCCGGGACACGCCCGCGTCGCAGCGGGGCAGGGGAGCGATGCCACCAGTGAAGCGCGTCCATGGGGCTGCCACCGGTCGCCCGCCGGAGAGCTTCCGCCATGCCACCCACGGCAGGAGAGCCACGAAGGCGACGAGGTAGAAGGCGTTGAGCAGCATGGGCGGAGGGCGGGCAGAAGGCGACCGGCCACTGCATGAATCCGCGGCCTGGCTGGCCACAAGGCTAACGCTCCGCCGTCGATTCGTCGCCCCGATCTTCTTCCCACGCGCCGAAGGCAGCGTCGGGACGGAGCGTGACGAGCCGGCGAAGGCCGGCCGCGAGAAGCCTCTGCCGCGGGGTGACACGATCGGCGTGGACGGCAGAGAGCCCATTGCCGTCGCGGAAGATGAGCGGGGATTCGGCGAGGAACCGCATCACCGCCGGGGTGGCGGTGTTCCAGCGGACGAGGAGGTCGTACACATTGTCGGGCTTGTCCTCGACCACGGCGCCGTACTTGCGCTTCACGAAGAACAGCGTGTCGTGCAGGCATGGCCTGCAGCCTCGCATGTCGACAACTGTCAGGCCGAGCGAGCGTGCGCACTCGAAACTAAAGAGATAGACCCCCACGAGGGCGCCGTGACGGAGTAGACCTTCGTCGGCCCCCACGCAGGCGACCGTCGATAAGCGTAAGAACGGAGGTTCCTGCTCGAAGACGAGTCCGGCGATCGGTTCGCCCTCTCTCTCGACCCAGAGCAATCCGCCGTTGCGAAAAGTGTTCCTCATCCATCGCGGTGGCTGCACGAACGAGTCTTCGCCGTGCCGGAGTCGGGTGTAGGGATAGTAGTCGCGGTCGAGATACGTGGCGAGTTCATCGGCATCGTGACTGACTCGCCAGGTGAGTCCGTTTCTCTTGACGACACGCATGTCACTCCGCACGCTGCTCGCCGTGAAGTCGCGATTCGACGCGGGTACAGGCGCCACCATCCGGATCCACTCCGGCACCCGCAGGTATTTGTCGGCGGGGAAGAGCCGGGCCGTCACCCGATCGGCGCGGGCCACGGTGATGTCGGCGGTATCCCGCCAGCGTCGGAGTACGCGGGGCAGTTGCCACGTCCAGTAGCTCCCCAGGTGGCGACTCTCCCGCGGGACGTCGCCAAAAAAACGATCCGGCAGATACCGCGACCAGCGGTCTTCACCGGCCACCAGCATGCTGCCCGCAGTGCCCGAATACAGCACGAGCGGCACCCGTCGCAGGGTGTTGTCCACGGCACAGTGCAGCGATGTCTTGAGCGTCGGATTCATGATGCAATCGGCGGAGTGCCGTCTGAGGTGTGGTCGATGGTACCATCGCAGGCTAGGCACCAGCACCGCGACGCACGAACGATGACAACCGGCCAGCAGGACTACTGGGATTCCGTCGGGGCCGACTGGCAGAGGCGGCGGCCGCAGAAGCTCTGGCGGGAGTTCACCGATCGCCAGCAGATCAGGCTGCTGACCCGCTGGGCGAGCGGGTGGATCGGGGGCGGGAGCCGGCCCGATCTGCTCAAGACCGACCTCTTCGACGAGGTCGCCAGTCAGGGAATCGTGCCATGGCTGCTTGCCAGCGGAGCCAACGTCACGGGCATCGATGTCGCGCCGGCGATCGTGGCAGGAGCGGTGGCTCGAAATCCCGGTCTGGAAGCGGTCGTCGCCGACGTGCGTTCGTTGCCGTTTGCCGAGGCATCGTTCGACGTCGTGTTCTCAGGATCGACGCTCGACCATTTCGAATCAGCGGCCGATATTCAGACGGCGATCGGCGAACTCCGCCGTGTGCTGCGGCCCGGCGGCACGCTGATCCTGACGCTCGACAATCCCGCCAATCCGCTGGTCTGGCTGCGGAACGGGCCGCTGCTCCGCCTGCTTCGCCGCATCGGCATCGTGCCCTATCAGGTCGGCGCGACGCTCGGACCGCGGTCGCTCGAGCGGGCGGTGCAGGCCGCCGGTTTCGACGTCGTCGAGATGACTGCCGTCATGCACTGCCCCCGCGCGATCGCGGTGGCGATGGCCGGGACGCTGGATCGGCGGAGCCGATCGTGGCAGGAGGCGTTTCTGCGCCACCTCCAGGCATGGGAACGGCTGGAACGCTGGCCGACACGCTGGCTCACCGGCCACTACGTCGCGGTCCACGCCGTTGCTCCGAGGGAGAGTGGTGTCAAACCAATCTTTCGCTGATTCAAGAACGATTCAAGGACGCTCTCCATGAACCACGCCATCCCGCAGCCGCTCTGGAGCCGCGTCTGGCATACCGTACGCGAAGAGGGGCTTGGCAGTTTCTGGCTCAAGTCCCTTGACGCGTTGGGATATCGGCGGATTTACCTGCTCCGGAGGCCGCTGGCGGAGCCGATCCTGGATTGTCCGACGACGCTGCCGGTAGAGGTAGATTGGTTGACACTCGAGAAGGTGCAGGACTATCTCGTGTTCCGCCCGGATGCGAGCGGTCATACCGTGACTCAGCAGCTTCTGAAGGGGGATCGCTGTCTCGTGGCCCGACACGAGGACCGGATCGTCGGGGCGGTATGGGGATCGAGCACGAGACTGAATACGGAAAGGTCGCTCGGCCGCGACCTCCCATTGGCAGCCGGCGAGGCCTATCAGTTCGACGCCTACACGTTGCCGGAGGTTCGCGGCATGGGGATTGCCCCGGCGCTCAGCGTGGCCTGGCTGCGGCATCTGCGCGACGAGGCCTGCGTAGACGCAATCCGACTGACGTTTCCATGGAACGAAGCTGCCCTTCGGTCCCATGCAAAGGCAGGGTATCGGGTCACGGCAGTGGTCCACTGTCTCGGGCTGGGACCTTGGCGGTATGTCTTTCCGCTGCAGCAGATAACGCCGTAACCGGGATCCAGCCGACACTCACCCCATGGCGACGCCGCTGCCCTTGCCGCAGCAGTTCTTGAACTTCTTGCCGCTGCCGCACGGGCAGGGATCGTTGCGGCCGACCTTCTGGCCCAGGTTGCGGATCGGTTCCACAGCCTGCACGCCCCGCGAGTCGCCGGCCGCTTCAGGCTGACCGCCGGCCGGCTGGCCCGGCTCCGGCAGCGTGGCCGAGGAGGCCTCCGCATGGATGGCGGCTGTCTCTTTCCAGGTGCTCCGTAGTTCGTCATCCTCCACCTGCTCGATCCGGTAGACGATGTCGGTGACGCGTTCGTCGATCCCCTTCCACATCAGGTCGAAGGTCCGCATGCCCTCCCGCTTGTACTCCACCTTCGGATCGACCTGGGCGTAGCCGCGGAGGCCCACGCTTGCCCTCAGGTGGTCCATCGCCAGCAGGTGGTCCTTCCAGGCGTTGTCGAGGATCTGCAGGAGCACCGACCGCTCCATCCGCTTCATCTCGTCGCGGGGATCATCGGGCTGGGCATTCCGTCGCCGTGCCGCCGCCGCGAGCACGGCCTTCAATTCGTCGAGATTTGATGACGCAAGATCGTCGGCCGTGAGGGACGGGTCGAACCGCTCCTGCGCCCAAGCGAGCAGGCCCTCGCGGTCGAGGCCGCGGCTGCCGTCGGGCAGGCGACCGGAGAAGTGGGACAGCCCCACGAGCACCGGGTATTCGATCTCACGGCGGGCGTAGACCTCGCGGGCCTTGCGGCTGACGAGCTGCTTGAAGGCCTGCACGTCGTGGCCGTTTTTCTCGACCGCGGCGAGTTCCTGCGGGTCGAGCCCGACACCAAACCGCCACTCTGTCCAGCCACAGGCGCTCCGCAGGCCGAAGTCGGAGTCAAGGAACTTCGCTCCCTCGGAAAGATCGATCCGGTGGATCGCCTCCTGAGCCCGCTCCTGCAGGAATTCGGCGACGCCGTCGCGGCCGACCCGCTTCAGATCACGGTCGTTGACGGAGAGCTTCCACCGCGTGTTGGCGAACGAGGCGAGCGCCGACCAGTTCCACTCAGCCTCGTCCTCGCCGGTGGGGAGGTTTTCCTCGACCGCCTCGAAGATCTGTGCCTCCGACTGCCGCACCGCTTCATCCACCGCCCGTCGCTCCGCCTCCTCCGGTGACATGCCGCGGAAGTCGTTGCCGTCGAGTTCGCAGGAGAGCTGGCCCGAGGCCCAGCTGGCGTAGGTCTGCGTACCGTAGTCGCGGTCGAGGAACGTGCCGATGTTCTGCTCGATCTGCCGATCGACCATGTCGAGGATGATCTCACGACAGGGCTCGCCGTCCAGAATCCGCTGACGGAAGCCGTAGACCCGCTTCCGCTGCTCGTCCATCACCTCGTCATATTCGAGCAGGTTCTTGCGGACCTCGAAGTTCCGCTCCTCGACCTTCTTCTGTGCGGCCTCGACCCGGCGGGTTACCATCCGGCTCTCGATCGCCTCGCCATCCTGCATGCCGAGCCTGGTGAGCACGTTCTTCACCCACTCGCCGGCGAAGATCCGCATCAGATCGTCTTCGAGCGAGAGGAAAAATCGGCTCGAGCCGGGGTCGCCCTGGCGGCCGCAGCGGCCGCGGAGCTGAAGGTCGATGCGGCGGGCCTCGTGCCGCTCGGTGCCCACGATCTGCAGGCCGCCCATGTCGCGGACGACCGCGCCCTCTTCCTTCATTTTGTGGTGGGCCGAGATTTCGGCGACGAGCGCGTCCCACTCTTCCTTCGGCACGTCGAGCCGCGTCGCGTAGGTGTCCTGGAGCTTCGCCCAGGCGAGCGTGTCGGGGTTGCCGCCGAGAATGATGTCGGTGCCGCGGCCCGCCATGTTGGTGGCGATCGTGACGGCGCCGAGTCTCCCCGCTTGCGAGATGATCTCGGCCTCACGCTTGTGCTGCTTGGCGTTGAGCACCTGATGGTCCACGCCCCGCTTCTCGAGCAGATCGGAGAGCCGTTCGCTCTTCTCGATGGAGACGGTGCCGACCAGCACAGGCAGGCCCTTCTGCTGGACCTCCTTCACCTTGGCGACCGGGACCATCTCGGTCGTCCGCTCGCCTTTCGGCTGGAACTCGTGCTGTCCGTCGGCTGTCTTGAGGATCGTGCCGATCTTCCACGTGCCGTCGGTCATGGCCAGCGTATCCCAGCGGTTGATCCGCTCCACCTCGTCGGCCACGGCGACCCACTTCTCCCGCTCGGTGCGGTAGATGACGTCGGGATGGTTGAGACGCTTCATGCCGCGGTTGGACGGGATGGCGATCACGTCGAGCTTGTAGATCTTCCAGAACTCGTTCGCCTCGGTCATGGCGGTGCCGGTCATGCCGCCCACCTTCTTGTAGAGCTTGAAGAAGTTCTGCAGCGTGACGGTGGCGAGGGTCTGCGACTCCTCCTTCACCTTCACTCCCTCCTTCGCCTCGACCGACTGGTGCAGGCCGTCGGACCACTGCCGCCCCGGCATGAGGCGGCCGGTGAACTCGTCAACGATCACCACCTCGCCGTTTTGCACGACGTAGTTGACGTCGCGCTTGTAGAGGTGGTGGGCCTTGAGCGAGTTGTCGATGAGGTGGGGCCACTCCATGTTGCCCGCGGTGTAGAAGCTCTCCACTCCGGCGAGTTTCTCGGCCGTCCGCACGCCCTCCTCGGTGAGGGACACGGTGTGTTCCTTCTCCTTGACCTCGAAGTGGCGGTCGGCCACCAGCTGCCGAGCGATCTGATCGGCCTTGGTGTATTTCGTGACGTCGTCGTGGGCGGGGCCGGAGATGATCAGCGGCGTGCGGGCCTCGTCGATGAGGATGTTGTCCACCTCGTCAACGATCGCGAAGGTGAGCGGCCCCTGGCTCTGCTGCATGTGCTTGGGGAAGCGGTCGTCGCCCCTCGCGGCCATCCGCATGTTGTCGCGGAGATAGTCGAAGCCGAATTCATTGTTGGTGCCGTAGGTGATGTCGCGGGCATACGACTCCTGCCGCTCCCCTGAGTCCATGCCCGACTGGATCGCGCCCACCGTGAGGCCGAGCCCGATGTAGAGCGGACCCATCCATTCCATGTCGCGGCGGGCCAGGTAGTCGTTGACGGTGACGACGTGCACGCCGCTGCCCTCCAGGGCATTGAGATAGGCCGGCAGGGTGGCGACGAGCGTCTTGCCCTCGCCGGTGATCATCTCGGCGATGGCCCCCGAATGGAGCACCATGCCGCCGATGAGCTGCACGTCATAGTGCCGCATGCCGAGGAACCGACGGCCCCCCTCGCGGCAGACGGCAAAGGCCTCCACGAGGATGTCGTCGAGGGTCTCGCCACCGGCCAGCCGTCGCCGGAAATCCGCGGTCTGGCCGCGAAGCTCGGCGTCGGACATGGCCTGATATTTGGGCTCCAGCGAGTTGATCGCCTCGATCCGGGGATCCAGGCGTCGCAGGTACCGCGCATTGGACGAGCCGAACAGCCCGGTAATGAAGCGTTCCAGCCGGGAACCGGCACCGGCGGCGACGTTCGAGAAACCATCCCAGAGGCGTTCGAGCTGTTGCATAATAAGAGAAAGTCCTTTCGGACGATTGTCGCGGTCTCCTGCCGCATGGGTCAAGGCGACCCGCAGGCCAGCCTGTGCTGGGCGCACTGAAAAAAGTAGTCATATTGCTCTTTGGTACGCTGGCGAAACGGCGTGTTCTCCGCCCCACAAAGCTGGTTCCATGCCGTTGACGACCACCACGCCGGGGATGTTTCGCGACGTTTCAGGGCAGTTGCTCTTCCTCGGCACCGGCACGAGCATCGGGGTGCCCGTCGTCGGCTGTGCATGCCCCACCTGTCAGAGCAGCGATCCCCGCGACAGCCGCACGCGAACGAGCGTCATCCTCGGGCTGCCAGGAGGGACGCTGTTGGTCGATACCACGCCCGACCTCCGCACGCAGCTGCTTCGCGAACGCATCCAGCGGGTCGATGCTGTGCTCTACACCCACGATCATGTGGACCACGTCTACGGACTCGACGATATTCGACCGATCTGCTTTGCGTTGGGCCGCTCGCTCCAACTCTCCTGCGAGGAGCGGGTCGAGCGGCGGATTCGCACCGCCTTCGACTACGCTTTCGCGGCGGGGCCGCCTGCAGGTGGCGGCGTGCCCAAGGTGGTGTTCGAGCGGATCGGACTGGAGCCGTTCGAGCTGCTCGGGCAGCGGATCGTGCCGCTGCGACTGAAGCACGGGCCGTTTGACGTGCTCGGCTTCCGCTTTGGCAACCTCGCCTACTGCACCGACACGAACGGCATCCCAGACGAGACCTGGCCGCTGCTCGAGGGCGTCGATACGCTCATTCTCGACTGCCTCCGGCCCACGCCGCACCCGACGCATTACTCGGTCCCCGAGGCACTCGCTGTGGCAGCGAGAGTGCAGGCCCGCCGCACGATCTTCGTGCACATGGGGCACGAGATGCCGCATGCCGCCACGCAGGCGGCGCTGCCGGCCGGCGTGGAACTGGCGTATGACGGGCTCGTCGTGCCGTTGGTGTAGCCGAGTCCCTCGCTGGCGCGTCGGGCTTGTATGGGGAATCGCTCTCATCCAAGCCCGCAGCACAAGCAAGGGAAATGTGGGTTGTTGTCGGATAGCGACGCGCCGCCGGGACGGCAAAGCTTCCGTCGCTCGGAGCTTCCGACTTGCCACCAGGGACGGAATGGCACGCACAACAAGTCGGACATCCTCCTCGTCTCCTCCAGCTTCGCCGATCCCGGCTCCCTTCATCCAAGCCCGCAGCGCAAGCAAGGGAAACTCGGATGGCGGTCCGGTGCATCCGTGAGGGGCTGCCCATGCCCCGAGAGCCGGCGTTGCTGACCAGCGCAGGCAGGATGCCGGAGCGCAGTCA
>CANHCU010000045.1 GCA_947459185.1 Planctomycetaceae bacterium
GATAGAGCATGACTGCGGAGGCGGACTCGTTGTTCAGTCGCGCTTTGACATAACCCGGCTCACGTTCGAAATTTTTAATGAGACCGGTGTCTCCTTCAATTCCGAATTTCGAATAGAGAGTGGTCAAGGATTTGCTGAATTCGGAGCTGTTGTCCTGGATCCCGCTTTTGACCGATGCATGAAGGTTGTTTTTCTTCACATAAGCCTCGAGCGTCTTTACATCCATTTTCGGATCAGTCATCCGGTAGGCGAGTTTCAGTTGCGCCAAGTGGATCATGTCCGCGAAGGCCTTCGGATAATGGTCTTTAGAAAGAAGGAGTTTCACGATTTCCGCGTAGACCTGATCACAGGCGGGTGGAGTGTCGGTGTTGGTGTTGGTGTTGGTGTTGGTGTTGGTGTTGGTGTTGGTGTTGGTGTTGGTGTTGGTGTCGGCATCGTGCCGTGATCATGGCCATGGCCACCGGGCTGGGGCATGCCGATCGATGTCTGGTAGCCGTCGGTTACCTGGCCTGCCGGAGCGGTCGGCGTCAGCAGCGATGCTCGGCTGACGAGCGTGAAGTGCTCGGCGGGGTGGCCAAACGGCACCTCCAGCTGATCCTCCACAATCTGGTCGTGATGGAATTCGACGTTCCCCGGCACGAGTTGGGCCTTTGTCATGCCCACGAGCAACATGCTCTGGTTGGTGGGCAGAACAGAGATCAACAGGCCCTCGGCTGTGTCTGTCACCGAGAGCCGCTCGCGGGTGCCGAAGTAGAGGAAGCTCAGCTTCATCGTGGCCGGATTGAAGCCCTCAATCCGCTGCCGGACTCCATATTCGTGCGACCGCACGTAGACCGTGCTGCCGTCCCGGGGGCCGATGCCCTTCTCCCAGGAGACCACGCCGCCGATGTCCTGACGCAGGTGTTCGTTCTGGACGACGCCGAAGTTGGCCATCGTGACGTCGCGGTAGCTGATACCGCGCAGCACCTGGAACTCTGGTGTCGATGCCCACGGATTGACGATCGCTACCTCGCCGGCCTCCGTCTTGGCGATGATCAGGTTGTGGACCGACACCTCACCGAAATCGAGGCGGTCGCGGGAAGGATTGAACCCCACGATGTCGTCGGCGGCTGGATTGACTCGGAGCACACGGCCTGTGGTGCCATCGATTGGGGTGGGCGTGGGCGTCGGGGTTGGCGTGGGAGTGGGGGTTGGTGCTGGAGTCGGCGTGGGAGTCGGGGTGGGCGTGGGCGTCGTGGCCGCCCCGCTGCCGACGAGCGTGAGGTTACGGAGCACCGCCGAACTACCGCCCGGAGTGGCAGTGAAGCCGAAGGTCGTCGAACTCCCGGCCGCGAGCGCCCCATTCCAGCTCTCGTTGCGGACGGTGTAGCGGCTGCCTGAGCGGCTGGCGAGCACGCCATTCCAGAGCGACGTGATCTGTCCGTCGAAGTCGAACTCGACCGTCCAGTTGGCATAGGCGGCGGTTGTCGTGTTGCGAACCGTCACGTCGCCGTTGAAGCCGCTGCCCCAATCGCTCGTGACTGACAACGCAACCGACGAGGACGGCGTCGCGGCCAGGGGAGGCGTCGGTTTAGCCATGACGGCTGGCGTCGCAAGCGTGACGGCGGGCGACGGCGCCGCCGGAGGGGCAGGTGCGGCCGCCGGCGTCGGCGCAGGATCGTTGTTGGCGATCGTGATGATGCCGGTCCGGTCAGCAATGGTGGCCCGCTTCGGCGACGAGAGGTTGATCGAGAAAGTCTCATTCGGCTCGTAGGTGCGGTCGCCCTTGATCGCGATCAGCACCTGCTTGGTGGTTGTTCCTGCGGCAAACGAGACATTGCCTGTCTTCGCTACGAAGTCGCTGCCGGCCGTGGCGGTGCCGTTGGCCGTCGCGAATCGCAGGCTCACGACGGTGCGTGTGGCCTGCGAGAGCCGCAGGGTGATAGCCGCATTTTTCGTGCCTTCGTCCCCTTCCATGATCGTCACGTCGTCGATCGAGATCGACGGCGGAGTGACGGCCATCATCGACCGCGGCTCGAGCGTTTCCGCGGCCAGGCTGGCAAGTGTCGGACGACCGCGGCGTGCCCTGCCACTACGGGATGCCCTGTGGCGTCGGAAGAGTTCGGCGATGGCGTGGGACGTGTGGGGGAAGAACCAGTTGCGCGACGTCATGTGGCACCTCATGGGGAGAATTGGCCGTGTTTGGCCGAGAAAGCGTCCGGAGAGACGACGTGCGGGATGGGCGAATTGGTTCGAGACCGTAAGGTCCCGACGGCATCGCTATCCCCACACCGTCACAAAAAGATGCTGGCGGCAATCGGCACGATGTGCGTTGCGTCAGCGTTCGTCCGGCGGTCTGCCCCTGAAAGACCGGCGTGGAGCATGCGTGATGACCTCCCTGCTCCGCCCCGCATTCTTCCGGAGCGTTTCAGCGGGTGCAAGGAATCGGTCGAAAAAAATTTTCCCGCTCATTTTCTGGGGGGAACCCGGATTCCCTCGCTTGCGCGTCGGGGCTGCCCATGCCCAGTCGCCGGACGTTCGCTGCGGCATCCTGCCTCCGCTCACTCGATGCTGACTGCGCTCCGGCATCCTGCCTGCGCTGGTCAGCAACGCCGGCTCCGGGGCACGGGCAACCCCTTGCCCAGTCCTCCTACTGCGGGGCGAGCGACCGGCCGCGCCAGCTGGTCTGGAGGCCGAGCAGTCGCCGCCCAAGGGCCACCCACTGGATGGCAAGAAATACCGCGATGCCCACCGGATGCGAGAGCACGCTCGAGAAGCTTTGGCGAAACCTTCGAGCGGCGAGGATGCGTGGCAGGGAGGAGAACGCCACGGCGATGACCGCCACGGCCACGGTCCATGCCGGCCAGCCTTGCCAGCCCGTCGCGAGCCCCGAGGCGACGAGCACCCAGGGAAGGATCTGGCCGCCCGCCAGCAGGACCGTGAACGGAAGAATGGTGGCGGGAGAGCCGATCCCCTCGGTCGCGTTCTTGGAAAGTCCCTTCCAGACGTCGAGGCTCCGCGTATACATCCGGCAGGAGGCGATGTCGGTGGCGTCGAAGATGTCGGTGCGAAGACCGGCGCGACGAAACGCCCGCGGCAGCTTGATGCCGTCGTGAAGCGACGCGCGGATCGCCGTGTGGCCGCCGGCCTTGCGATAGTCGTCGCGACGGGTGACGAAGAGCTGGCCGCAGCCCGCGGCCAGCCCCGGCGAGTTGTCCACGCGGCTGCGGGCGATCGGCAGGAAGCCCAGCAGCACGAAGTGGATCAGCGGCAGGAGCAGCCATTCGAGGAACGAGCCGGTCACCTGCCGCGGAAAACCGGAGACGAGTGACGCCTGCGAGGCATCGAGGAACGCCACGCAGCGGCGGACCGCGTCGGGCGAGAGCCGCACGTCGGTATCGAGAAACACCCAGGTGTCGTGCGAGGCCACCTCGGCGAGCTGCGCACAGGCATGCTGCTTGCCGCACCAGCCCGATGGCAACGGTCGGCCGCGAACAAGCCGTACCCGCGGGTCTTGCTCGGCAAGTTGCCGCACGATCGCGTCGGTGCCGTCGGTCGAGGCGTCGTCGAGCACGACCACCTCCAGATCGACGTCGCGGCTGGCGAGGATGGCCCGCACGCATGGCTCGATCGCCGCTGCCTCGTTCCGCGCCGGCACCATGATCGACACCGCCGGCTCCTCGCATCCCCTCCCCTGCTCCGGTGCGGGGAGAAACACCTTCAGGTTGACGAGCATGAGCAGCGCGGGAATCGCCGCCAGCAGCAGGGCCGTCAGCGTGAGCAGGGAGATCGTTGCGGCGGTCATCTCAGCCGCTCCCCGCCGTGCGAGGCATCGAACCGCTCGCCCCGCCACCAGGCCCTGCATCGCCGCAGGCTGTCGTACACCCAGCCAACCCCGACGTTGCCCGAGGTCAGCACGGTGAAGGCATGCGGGTCGCGGCGGATCGCCGCCTCGGCAAGCCTGTCCTGCGTGGCCGTGAGCGCCGCCTCCAGCACCGCCGTCCACTCTTTTGCGTCACGGGCCTGGTCCGCGTCGGCGATCCGCATCGTCGGACCGAACGCCACGAGGGCCTCCGGCAGCCGCTCGCTCCAGAACGGATACTCGACCGCCACCGGCACGATCAGGCCGCGGCCGCTCGATGCCACCGCGTGACCCACGCCCGGCCGGATCGCGGGTGGCCGTGTCCGCGGATCGGCAAATGCTCCCTGCGAGGTGATCCAGAAGATCACGTCCCTGCGGAGGCTGGCTGCCTTGGCCATCCGTAGAAAGCGGGTGGCGCCCCGCCGCGAGTCCCGCTCGATGCCGAGGAACCCGATGCGTTCCATGAACCGGTATTTGCCGAGCGCGGTAGCGTCGATTGGGCCGTAGCTGAGTCGATCTGGGTAGCACTTTCCTGCCAGCAGGAGAAAGACGAGTGGATCCCACCAGCCGGGATGATTGGTATAGAAGATGACAGGTTCCCCGGCGATGTCGGGCGTGCCACGCTTGCCGTTCTCCCCACCCAGTACCCGCAGCGCATGGAAGTGACGGCGAAAGAATCGCCGCACGTAGAGCATGAACCAGCCGTTGAGTTGCCTGGAAAAAGCCGGCAGTTCGTGCTCGTGGAGGTCGTCCGGCGGCGGCATGGAAGCAGTGCCCGGTGGCGGTCGAAGGTGCCGGTCAGGCGGGGCACGCTGCGGGGTGGGCGGCCGATGACGCACGTGCGACGATGCCGTCCTTATCGACGCAGTCGGCGGCGATCCATCCCGACATCATCACCATCGGCATGCCTGGGCCGGGATGGGCCGAGCCGCCCGCGAGATACAGGCCTTCGATGTCAGGCGACCGGTTGGCCGGCTTGAACGCGCCCAAAAACTTTCCGTGGCTTGCCAGGCCGTAGATCGCCCCGTCGAGCACGTGGTAGCGGTCGTTGATGTCCTGCGGCGTGAGCGCCCGTTCAAAGACGATGTGCTTCTCGAGATCCTTCATACCTGCCGTGCTCTCGAGCTTCTCGATGATTCGGCGCCGGTATGGCGCGAACATCTTCGACCAATCGTGGTGCGGCCGCAGGTAGGGCGTGTGCACCAGCACGTAGAGCGACTCACCCCCGGGGGGGGCGACTCCGGGCTCGGTGACGGCCGGTGCGCAGACATAACAGGTCGGGTCTGGAGCCGGCTCGCCACGGCGATAGATCATCTCGAACTCCTCGTGCGGGTCGTGCGAGAAGACGAAATTATGATGGATCAGTTGCTCATACCGCTTGTCGAGGCCGAGGTAGAGCACAACGCCCGAACAGGCCGGCTCGTAGCGCCGCCGGTTGAGGAACCGTTCGCGAGGCTGACCATCGACCAGTTCACGGTGCGTGCGAACGCTGTCGGAATTGCTGACGACAGCCCCTGCGGCGATCGTCTCACCCGCCTCCGTTTCCACCCCCGTGACGCGGCCCCCCTCCACGATGATCCGACGGATTGGCGTCCGCGTGCGGATTTCCACCCCCAGATCGACGGCTAGGCTGGCCAACGCCCGCGGCACGGCACCGGTGCCACCGCGGGGATACCAGACGCCGTCGTTCGACTGCATGTGGGCGATGCCGCAGAGCACCGCGGGCGAGGCATCGGGTGAGCTGCCGACATACTGCGTGAAGTGATCGAGCATCTGGGCCGTCCGCTCGTCAGGCACGAACGACCGCACGGTCCCGGCCACGCTGCGGCCGGGCCTCATCCCCATCACTTCCTTGACGATCGAGAACGACATGCCCCGGCGGGGGTCGAACATGTCTTTCAGCCCCCCCACGTTCCGCCAGAAGAAATAGTCTTCAGAGATCTGGTGCAGCCGTTTTGAGAGGTCCATGAACCGCGCGTAGCCGGCACCGCTTCCCGTGCCCGGGGCGTAGGCGTCAAGCGTGGCCCGCATGCGGTCGACGTCGGCATGGAGGTCGAGCGTTGTGCCGTCGTCGAAGAAACTCCGCCACTGGGGATCGAGCGGCACGAGGTCGAGATGATCTTCCAGTTCACGGCCCGCCTCGGCGTAGATCCGCTTGAGCACCCGGGGGATGGTGAGGATCGTCGGGCCCATGTCGAAGCGAAAGCCCTGCTCAGCGAGCACGGCCGCCTTGCCGCCAACCCAGGGGTTCTTGTCGCAGAGCGTTACGGCATAGCCGCGAGCAGCCAGCGTGCAGGCCGTCGCCAGACCGCCGAGGCCGCCACCCACGACCACCACCCTGTTTTTTTCCTGCGACATGTTCATCGTGCCGTCCTCGGCTGTCTGGGCCGCTGTGCTGATGGGAGTCTGTGTTGAAGCAACGGCCACCGGGCCGCAGTCATACCGCCTGGACGGGTTCCGTGCCGAGAATCGTGGTGCCGGTCGCCGGCCGTCGGCCCCAGTGGCGGCCGTCGATGCCCAGATCTTTCAGTAACAGGTCGGAGGCGATCCGGGCCGAGGAGTAGATCACCGGCAGCCCGCTGCCAGGATGCGTACCACCCCCCACGAGGTAGACCCCATCGAGATCCTCGAACCGATTGTGCGGTCTTAGGTGCAGCATCTGCTTGAGGTCGTGAGAGAGGTTGAACGTCGCCCCGCGATAGATCTCGTAGCCATCCTGCCAGTCGTCGGGCGTCAGCATCTTCTCGTAGCGGATCCGCTCTCGGATGCCGTGGATGCCGAGCCGTTCGAGTTGGTCGAGGGCCACCTCCCGATAGCCTGCCGCCTCCCGCCGCCAGTCCACGTTGGGATGCCGCTGGGTCACGGGAATGAGCAGGTAGAGCGTGCTCATGCCGGCCGGAGCCAGCGTCGAGTCGGTGATGCCGGCATTTTGAACATACATCGACGGATCGGTGCCGAGCCGGTGACGGGTCTCGATGTCGGCGAGATTCTCGCGGTAGTTGTCCGACAGATAGATGGTGTGATGTGGAATCTCGTCGTAGCGGCCTTCGATGCCGAGGTAGAGCATGAAGGTGGAGCAGGAGAACCGCTTCGAGGCGATCTTTCGGTCACTCCACCGTCGCCGCAGCCGGTCTGGCACCAGTCGCGTCATCGTGCGGGCAAAGTCGGCGTTGACCACCGTCGCATCGGCACCGTAGGTGGCACGCGATGTCCGCACGGCCGTCACCCTCCTGCCATTGAATTCGAGCGATTCGACAGGCTCGCCATAGTGGATCTCCACCCCCATCTCGGTGGCGATGCGGGCCATCGTGGCCGAAACGGCGCCGCAGCCGCCGATCGGGTGAAAGACCCCGTGCTCGTATTCGAGGAACGACAAGATCGAGAACAGGCTCGGGCAGCGGAACGGCGACATGCCGAGATACTTCGACTGGAACGTGAACGCGAGGCGGATTCGCTCGTCGGAGAAAAACGAGCCCAGCTCCGCATCGAGGCTTTTCCACGGCTTGAGAATCGGCATCAGCTTGAGCAGATCGGGCGTGACCAGATCAATCCAGCTCTCGAAGGGCTGTTCCAGGAACGGAGCGAAACGGGCGAACTTCTCCCGGTTGGCCACCATGAACCTCGTGAACGCGCCACGGTCTGCCGGCGACAGCCGCGATACCTCCGCCTCCATGCGATCGGTATCGGGCGTGGCGAGCAGTTCCCCGCCGGCACCGAAGACCAGCCGATACTGGGGATCGAGGCGGACCATCTCCACCTCCCGCCTCAGGTCGTAGCCGATATCGGTGAAGATGTCGTCCAAGACTCGCGGGTAGAGGAAGAACGTGGGGCCGAGGTCGAAGCGGAACCCCTCCGGCGTGGTGATCGTGCTGGTCCGTCCCCCCGGCACGTCGAGCCGCTCGAGGATCCGCACCCGGAGTCCTGCTCGGGCCAGAAGCATGGCGGAGGCAAGACCGCCTGGACCGGCACCGATAATATTGACCGTTCGCGTCATCCCTACTCTTTTCACGAGCCGCGGGAAAAGTCATCCCAGCCCGCTTCCGCTCGTGTCCGCCGCCGGAATGCCGAAGCCTCCCGTTGACCACGAACATTGCATCCAGCGATGCAACTGCACCACGGAAGACAGGCAGATCATGAACCATCCGCGCCGGCAGAACGTCCGTTTTGCAGGTGCTGGACGTACTATAGGGTGCAGGAGCGAAGGGTCAAGAAACCGCGGTCAGCACCGTGATCAGTACGGAATATACATCGCGGTGCGGGCGGGCCGCAGGCCACCAAAGAGCCCACGCCGGTAGAGCGGCACGGCAACGGCAGCGGGGGCGTAGTAGGTCGTCACTGGGGCAGCCATGACCGGCATGGCGGGTGCCGGGGCGTAGTAGCTGGTCACGCTCACGGGCGAGGAAACCGTCTCGACCGCGTAATTGGCGACCTGGGTCACGGGGTAGTTGGCCACCTGAGTCACTGGGTAGCTGGCGACCGGATAGTTGGCAACGTAGCCGGTGGCAACAGGCGGGGAAAACGCCGTGACGGCAGCATAGTTGCCAGCGGGCGAGTAGTTGGCCATGTAGCCGCCGGGGTAGCCGGCCGCCATCGGGGCGTAGCCAGCGGCAACGGGAGCGTAGTAGGAGGTGACCGGCCGGAAGGTTTCGTACATCACGACCTGCCCGTGGGCGGATGATGCGGACGCGACAAGGCAGGCTGCCAACGCCGCCGACGCCAGGACGCCGTTCCGGACGAGGCCGCTCCAAGCCAGAGCGTTGGCGACCAGAGCGTGCGAAGACAGGCGAGAGTTGATCGTCGTGAGATTCAGCATGGCGGTTTCCTTGTATTTCCTTCCCTGGAAGAGCGGTCTGGCCCCCACGTCTCACGCGGTGGGCGATCGGCCTTGTTGCCGCGCGGCCGATCCATTGAGAATACGTTCGCCACCTAGGCAACTGCAAACTGCCGGTAAACTCAGCCATTCGACGCATGCATTGAGGCGACACTTGGAATCGATTGCGCCCCCCACCTCGATCGCGCCCCCCACCGCGAGTGGCTTTCGGCCACTGTTGGCCCTCCGGGCGGTCACGGTCATCAACGACAACGTGCTCCGCTGGCTGGCAATCGGCCTGGGCAAGAAGGCGGTCGCGTCAGGTCAGGTGGCCCTGGTGCTCACCATCGGCACGGCTGGGTTCGTGCTGCCGTTCGTGCTGCTCGCCTGGCTGGCCGGCTGGCTGGCCGACCGCTATCCGAAGCGGTCGGTGATCGTCTGGTGCAAGTTCGCGGAGGTTCTCATCGCGGCTGCCGCGGCCGCCGCCGTGGCCTGGGGTGTGCAGTCGGGGGGGCTCTTCGCTGGACTGCCAGCTGGCCTCTGGCTGCTGCTGGCGACCGTGATTGTGATCGGCTGTCAGGCCGCACTGCTCGCGCCGAGTGTGATCGGCACGATCCCCGAGACGGTGCCCACGCCCAGACTCTCCCATGCGAATGGACTCTTCGCGATGGTGACGCTGGCCGCCACGCTCGCAGGCATGGCAGGGGGCAATTGGCTCGCCGATGGCACGGTCGTGATGAACAGCGATGGCGTGCTGGGCAGCGATGGAAAGATGCACTCCGCGCCGCTCTGGACGCATGCCATTCCGGCAGCGATCGTGCTCGTCGGCCTCGCCTTGGTCGGTTGGATCGCGGCGCTGCTGCTCGGCCGCCGACCCGCGGCCGACCCCACGGCCCCGCCCCCGTGGAACGCCCTCTCCCGCACCTGGAGCGACCTCGCTGAACTCTTCCGCCATCGCGAGCTGGCAGCCGCGGCCATTGGCATCGTTTTCTTCTGGGCGCTCGGCGCCGTGGCCCAGCTCAACGTCGATCAATATGCAACCGAGGCGGGGGCGACCTCGCAGGGGCAGGTCGTGCCGCTGCTCATCGCGCTCGTCAGCGGCATCGGTCTGGGCAGCCTCGTGGCGGGAAAAGTGTCGATCCGTGGGGTCGATATGGGGCTCGTGCCACTCGGCGCGATCCTGATGGCGCTGGGGTCGTTTGCCCTGGCCCTCGGGCCGCGCACGATCTTCGCCGTGGGCTGCGGCGGGACCGGGTTCGCCTGGTGGTGGTCGGCTGCGTCGCTGATGCTGTTGGGATTCGGGGCCGGCATTTTCGACGTTCCGCTCGAAGCGGCCTTTCAGGAGAAGAGTCCGCCGGCCCGCCGCGGGGCTCTCCTCGCCGCCGCCAATCTGCTCACTTTCGCTGGCATGTTTGCGGCTTCGATGCTCTACGGCCTGCTGCGGAGCCCGAGCCCATGGGCAACGGACCAGACCGCCGCTGCCACGGTCGAGGGCGGGCTGGCCGCCGCGATGCCCCTGCTCTCAGCCCGCAGCATCTTCGGGCTTTTCGGACTGCTGGCCGCCGCGGCCGCTGGCCTGGCGATCTACGCCGCCCCGCGGGCG
Source organism: Planctomycetaceae bacterium (assembly GCA_947459185.1). GTDB lineage: Bacteria > Planctomycetota > Planctomycetia > Pirellulales > UBA1268 > CAMCQY01. The sequence continues at coordinate 10,255 of CANHCU010000045.1, forward strand.
TCGCTGCGGATCTTCGTGGCGTCGATCGTGCATGCCACCCGCCGCTTCCGCGTGGCTCATGCCGAGCGGCTGCCCGCCGCGGGGCCGGCTGTGGTCGTCGCCAACCATCTCTCCTGGCTCGACGGTTTCATCGTCGTGCTCTCGAGCCTGCGGCCGATTCGGATGGTGGTCTACGGCCCCAACATTCAGGGAAGATTCCTGCGAATGCTCTCGGACCAGTGGCGGTTCATCCTCTTTGATCCGAAGCCCAAGTCGATGGGCCAGGCGCTCAAGGCGATCCAGTCGGGCCTCGCCTCCGGCGACGTGATCGGCATCTTTTCCGAAGGCGGCATCTCGCGGACGGGGCAGATTCTCGGCTTCAAGCGCGGCCTCGAATGGATTCTGGAGCGAGTCGAGGCGCCGATCGTGCCGCTCCACATCGACGGCATGTGGGGCAGCACGCTGTCGTTTTCCGAGGGCCGCTATTTCACGAAATGGCCCCGGGTATTCCGCCGGCGGGTGACACTCACCTACGGCACTCCCCTGCCGATCGGCACGCCCTGCCACGAGGCGCGGCTCGCGCTTCAGGAACTCACCGCCACGTCGGTGAGGAACAGGATGCTGGCCACGCGGCCGGCCGAACTCGCCGCGGCCGCCGCCACAGCGGAGGCCTTCGACGGCTGCTGCCTCGTCCGCCGGGGAGACCGGCTGCTCGTGTCGCTCGCAGCTGGCGATCCGCTGCAGGATTCGCTCGGGATCCATGGCGCGAGGCTGCTTGCCATCCGCGGTACCACGGTCGACGCGGCACTGCCGGCGCGGCTGCTCGGCGAGACGATTCTGCGAGAGCGAATCACGATCTGGCTGGCCCGCGTGGACCAGGTGCTCGCGGTGGCGAACGAGCAGGCCACCGATGCTGGCGGACCGCTCGCCGGATTGAAGAATACGCTCGACGTGGTGGTGATGCCGATCGACGCTGTCGCGGAACTACCGCGGGCCCGTGAGGCGTCGGTCCGGTTTCACGACGTGTTTGGCGTGGAGCCTGTCGTGGCCTTCGCGGCCCGGGAAGCGGGGGGCCTCGTGGCGATGAATTCGCCGCCGTCGCGGGTGACCGCCGACCACGAGGTGACCCTCAAGGCCGACACGGTGGGCCGCGTGGTCAACGGCGTGGTGGTCTGGCCGGAGGCGGCCATCCGCGACCGCCTGGGTCGGGAATCCCTCGCCGATCAGGGCATTTCCCCGGGGGACACGCGGACCCTCGTGATCGGTGCCACACTCCCGCTGCGAGATGGTTCTGGCCCGGGAAAGGCGGGCAGCGAGAGGCCTGCAGTCTGCCTGCTCGATGCCGCGTTTGACGTCGATAAAGAAGGGTTTCTGGTGGTGAGGGAGCCGGCGTGAACGTGGGCGGATGCCGAGTCTGTCCGCCCGGCCACGCACGAATCGACCGGTGCCAGCAGTCCAATCTTGGTGTTGCGGGGAGAAGCGTGTATTCTTCGAGGCTGTCGGGCACCCCTAGCTCAATTGGATAGAGCATCGGTCTACGGAACCGAAGGTTGCTGGTTCGAGCCCAGCGGGGTGTATTTGATTCGGCGGGGCTTCGGGGCTTCCGACGGTTCAGGGCTGCCCATGCCCCGTCGCCGGACGTTCGCTCCGGCATCCTGCCTCCGCGTGTCAGCAACGCCGGCTCTCGGGGCATGAGCAGCCCCTCACGGATACGTCGTACTCATGAGCACTAGGCCCGGATGGCCGGGTAAGCGCCAGCCGACTGAGGTCGGCCAAGCGACGGGCGGCAGGATGCCGAGCCGTCGCGTGAACCCGGAACATCGCTCTGTGACGTTTCGGAGGCGGTCTGTAGGCTTTTCGCCATGGAAAGCCAGCTTCTCCCACACCGCATCGTCGGCTTCGATCCCGGCCTGAACACCACCGGCTATGGCGTGGTGGAGTGGTCGGGCCGCGCCGTGCGACTGCTGGAGGCGGGCACTGTCCGGTCCCGGAGCGAGTTGCTCGAAACCCGACTGGCCGAGATCCATGCCGGCGTCCGCGAGGTGCTGGAGGCGTTTCGGCCCGGAGCCTTGGCGATCGAACAGATCTTCGTGCACGCGAAGTTCCCCAAGACGGCCATCCTGATGGGGCATGCTCGCGGCGTCATCTGCCTCGCCGCCGCGCAGGCAGGTCTCGCCGTGCACCACTACCTGCCCAACCGCGTGAAAAGCACGCTGACCGGCAATGGCCATGCCGGCAAGGAACAGATGCAGATGGCCGTGCAGCGGGAATTGGGGCTCGTCAGCCGGCCCGAACCAGCCGACGCGGCCGACGCCCTAGCCATCGCGCTGGCCGACTACCACCTTCGCCTCCGGCCGCTCCATGCCGGGCTTGCCATCGACCGCATCGGGAGTTCACGTCCATGATCAAACGGGTTTCTGGAGTGCTGGAGCGGGTGGAACCGACCGGCGTCGAACTGTCGCTGGGCCATGCCGTGCACGAGGTGCTGGTGCCGGAACTCGTCCGCCGCGGCCTGCAACAAAAGCTTGGCCAGACGGTCACGCTCCACACGCTCGAATTCCTGGAGGGGAATCCCACTCGCGGCAACATGGTGCCGCGGCTGGTGGGCTTTCTCAGCGAGGTGGAACGGGAGTTTTTCGAACTGATCTGCGAGGTAGACGGCGTGGGTGTGCGGAAGGCGCTCCGCGCCATCGTCAGGCCGGTCGGTGAGATCGCCACCGCCATCGAGGAGCAGGATGCCGCCCTGCTCTCCACGCTGCCCGGCATCGGTGCGGCCACGGCCGAACGAATGATCGCCAAGCTGCGGCGGCGGATGCCGAAATTCGCCCTGCTCGTGGCCCGCGAGGCGCCTGATCAGGCCAGCCCCGGATCCGACGTGCTCGCCGAAACCTTCGAGGTGCTGCGGTCGCTGGGCCACTCCGATACGGAAGCCCGCCGGCTCGTGGACGGCCTCCGCGAGGGCAAGAAGAAGTACAAGGACGTCCAGGAAGCCCTCGAGGCCATCTACCGCCAGATGCACCGGGGCCGGTAGCGGCAGCGGCGGCTTTCGTGCGGGCCGGGGATGCCCACGCCCAATCGCCGGACGTTCGCTACGGACATCCTGTCCTGCGCTCACTCGATGCTGACTACGCTCCGGCATCCTGCCTGCGACGACCAATCCGCTGAGACGGATCGGTGCCCGAGCAACGCCGGCTCTCTGGGCGTGGGCATCCCCTCGCGGAATCCTCGATCACAAAGAGGACGGTCGTGCTGTCGTCCCGATCCCCTTGCTTGCGCTGCGGGCTTGGATGAGAGCGATTGGACGAGGGCAGGCTCCCCGAACACCGAAGCGAGCGTCAGGCGCCTCGGCGCATCCCGCCTGCCATCGTCCCGGCCGCGGTCGCCGAGCCGCCGTGCGAGCGTAGTGTGTTCGGGGAGCCTGACCGGCGCGGTGCGAGCCACGGCAAGTTGAAAACTCGCCCCCACGGGGAGCCTGACCGGCGCGTTGCCCGTCGGGGTTCCAAGTCTCCCCTGCCCCGGATTTTGACCGCTGGGGTAGGATGCGGGCCGGAGACACCCAATGGAAAGCTTCCGTCAGCCCACTGTGCAGGCCGTCGATGATGCGCCGCAGGAGGATCGCGCGCTGCGGCCGCAGCGGTTCAGCGAGATGGTCGGGCAGCGGGCCGTGTTTGAACGGCTCTCGATCGCCGTCGATGCCTCTCGAAAACGCAGCGAGACGCTGGGCCACATTCTCCTCGACGGGCCGCCGGGCATTGGCAAGACGACCTTTGCGACCTGCATTCCCAAGGAGTTGGGCACCACGCTCCAGATCGCCAGCGGCGCGGCGTTGGCCGCGCCGAAGGACCTCCTCCCCTACTTGACCAACTGCTCCGAGGGATCGGTGCTCTTCGTGGACGAGATCCATCGCCTGCCAATCGCGGTCGAGGAGTTTCTCTATCCCGCGATGGAGGATTTTCGGATCGACATCACGCTGGGCGACGGCGTCTCGGCCCGCACGATCAACATGCCATTGCGGCCGTTCACGCTCGTTGGGGCGACAACGCGGCCCGGCCTGCTCTCGGCGCCGCTGCGGGACCGGTTCGTGATGCGGGAGCACCTCGACTTCTATTCGGTGGAGGATCTCGCCGAGATCGTGCGGCGGTCGGCCGTCAAACTCGACATGCCGATGGACGATGCGACGGCCGACGAGATCGCGCGGCGGAGCCGAGGAACGCCGCGTCTGGCCAACAATCGGCTCCGCTGGATCCGCGATTTCTCCACGAGCCGTGCGGAGGGGAGCATCGACGTGGAGATTGCCCGGACGGCGCTCGAGATGCAGGGCATCGACGAATTGGGACTCGACGGATTCGACCGTCGCTATCTCGAGACGATCCAGCGAGTATTCGCGGGCGGTCCGGTCGGCATCGAGGCCATCGCCCACACGATGAGTTCGGCCACCGACACGCTCGAAGACGACGTCGAACCCTACCTGTTGCGGTGCGAATTGGTCGTCCGAACGCCACGCGGCCGTCGGCTTACCCCCCGGGGCGAGGAGCATCTGGGGGCCATGCCGAAGATCGGGCCGCAGGGCCGTCTGTTTTAGGGTCTATTGGTTTAAGGTCGTCTGTTTGAGGGCCAGCTCTTTGAGGGCAGATACCTGCTTTTCTGCGGCGATTGACCGCGAGGAGCGTGGTTAGGTAGAGTACGCGACTCAACCCTCAGACCTGTAGGTGATTTCATGGCCGTTCCCAAGCGACGTCAATCGAATCAAAAGACCCGTTCCCGTCGGGCGCATGACTTTCTCACGCCCCGTCAGTTGACGTTCTGCTCGACCTGCGGCAAAGCCGTGCCCACGCACCGGGTCTGCGGCACGTGCGGCCACTACATGGGGCGGGTCGTCGTCAAGAACGAGGAATGAGCCCGTTGGCAGCGGCGACGGCAGCAGGCACGGCGGAGACCGCAGTGAAAATGGCATCGTCCGCTCCTGATTCAGTTTCTGGTTCCGGCTCTGGCTCCTCGGCGCTCGTGTTTCCGGGACAGGGTGCGCAGACGGTCGGGATGCTCGGGGATTGGTGCGATGGCCATTCAGCTGCGCTGGAACTTTTCACTCGGGCCTCTTCCATCCTCGGATACGATCTGGCTGCCATCTGCAGGCACGGCCCGGCTGAGAAACTCAATGCCACGTCGGTGAGCCAGCCAGCGATCCTCGTAACGAGTCTAGCGGCCCTGGAGGTGCTCAGGTCCCGCGACCCATCCCTTGTCAGCGGCGCGTCGATCACGGCAGGCCTGTCGCTCGGTGAGTACACCGCCCTCGTCTTCGCTGACGCCCTCGATTTTGACAGTGCTGTGCGGGTCGTGGACGTCCGTGGGCGGGCCATGCAGGAGTGCGCTGGCAAGCCTGGGCTCAAGCTTGGATCCAAGCGCGGGCCCGACGGCGCTCCTGCCGGCGGCATGGTGGCTGTGCTCGGGATGGAACGCGAGCGGGTGGCAAGTCTGTGCGATGAGTGCCGCGGTGGCGACGTGCTGGAGGTGGCCAACGTGCTCTGCCCCGGCAACGTTGTGGTGTCGGGAACCGAGGCGGCCTGCCGCCGGCTCGACGAGGCCGCCACGGCCGCTGGCGCCATGAAGTGCGTGCGGCTTGAGGTCGCCGGCGCGTTTCACACGGTGCTCATGCAGGAAGCCGTTGACAAGCTTGCCGCCGTGCTCGCCGAGACAACGGTGCGATCGCCACGGATTCCGGTCGTGAGCAATGTTGATGCCCGTCCGCATGCCGATCCCGCGGAGATTCGCAGCCTGTTGGCCCGCCAGGTCTGTGGCGTGGTCGAATGGCACGCCTCGATGACCTATCTCCTGGCGAGCGGGGTCCGTACGGTGTGCGAGGTGGGGCCCGGCCGCGTGCTCCGTGGCCTGCTCAAGCGGATCGATCGCAGCATCGCCTGCTCCGGAGTGCCCGAGTGATGTTCGGCCCGCTGCCGTAGCGTCAGCCGCCTGAAAGTCGCATGCCCAGCAGCCCTTCCACACCCCAAACGAATTCCATCCACTTACCGCCGGGGAGCCACTCATGACCGACACGAGCAAGCAGCCAGCCTCATCAGCCGACGCAAAGACGGCAGCCAGCCCGGGGCCAAAGCGCCTGCAGGTCGATCTTTCCGGTCAGGTGGCGGTGGTCACTGGCGCCTCGCAGGGCCTCGGCCGGGCGATCGCCGAGGCTTTGGCCGCAGCTGGCGCGACAGTCGCCCTGGTAGCGCGGAGTGCCGGCAAGCTGGCCGATGTGGCGGCCGGAATCCGTGCCGGCGGCGGCACGGCGGAGGAGTTTCCCTGCGACGTCTCCAAGGGCGACGAGGTGGCGAAGGTCGTCGAGCAGGTCGTCGAGAAGCTTGGCCGGCTCGATATTCTCGTCAACAACGCCGGCGTGACCCGGGATACGCTGTTGCCGCGGATGAGCGACGAGGAGTGGGATGAGGTGCTCACCACGAACCTCCGCGGGCCATTTCTCTTCATGCGGGCCGCGAGCCGGCCGATGATGCAGCAGCGTTATGGACGGATCATCAACGTGTCGAGCGTTTCCGGACTGATCGGCAACCCTGGCCAGGCCAACTATTCGGCCTCCAAGGCCGGGCTCGTGGGCCTGACACGCACGGTGTCGAAGGAACTTGCGGGCCGTAAGGTGACGGTCAACGCGGTGGCTCCAGGGTTCATCGCCAGCGACATGACCGCGGCGCTCGGCCCCGCCCTGCTCGACGAGGTCAAGAAGCGGGTGCCGGCCAAGCGGCTCGGCGAGGCCTGGGAAATCGCCGAGGCGGTGCTTTTTCTGGCAGCCCCCTCTTCGTCCTACATCACCGGGCAGGTGCTGGTGGTGGACGGCGGACTGATCGGCTGACATTGCATCGACCGCGGGTGGGCGGCCGTTCCTGCGTTGGGAACCGCTGTCTGCCAGGCGTCACGACCGCACTTTTTCCCGGTATGGACATTTCTGGTCGGCAACGGTTATATCTTCCCCGAACCCCCTGAAGGTCGTCGCCGTCTCAGGTGGAACAGGGCTTTTCAGGCGGTTTTTCGCGTCCGGTTGTCAGGAGGATTCATAAGGTGGCTTCAGTTCAAGAACGAGTAATCGACATCGTCGCTTCCCAGTTGGGCGTGAGCAAGGAGCAGATCACCCCGGAAACGTCGTTTATCAACGACCTTGGGGCAGATTCGCTCGATACCGTCGAGTTGGTCATGGAACTCGAGGAAGAGTTCGAGATCAACATCCCGGACGATGCGGCAGAGAAGATTCAGACAGTCGGCCAGGCGGTCGAGTTCATCGAGAAGCATCAGGCCTAATTCCCACCTTTTACACGGGCGGTGCGCTGCATGAAGCGACGCGTCGTGGTGACGGGGCTGGGCGTCGTTACCGCGTTAGGCAGGGCGGTTGAGACCTTCTGGGATCGCCTTCTGCGCGGAGAGAGCGGCGTGGGGGCGATCACGCTTTTTGATGTATCCGGATTTCGGGTGCAATTCGGGGGCGAAGTTCCGTGGAATGCCGAGGCAGAGAACATCGCCAATTCGAAGGAATTGCGACGGCTGGATCGGTTCACGCAGTTCGCCATGGCGGCGGCGGCCGACGCGGTCAGCGACTCGGGGCTCGATTTCTCGAAAGAGGATCCCTACCGCTGCGGCGTAGTGATCGGGTCTGGCATCGGCGGGCTCTCCGAGTTTGAATGCCAGCACGAGCGTCTGCTCCACAAGGGCGTGGACAAAGTCTCCCCATTCACCATTCCGAAGCTGATGGTGAACTCCGGCAGCGGCCACGTGTCGAGTATGTATGGCATCAAGGGGCCAAACTTTGCGGTGGCCACGGCCTGTGCCAGTGCCGCCAATTCGATCGGCGACGCCCTCCGGGCGATCCAGTATGGGGATGCGGACATCATGGTCACCGGCGGAAGCGAGGCGGCCATCACGCCGATGGGGCTCGCCGGATTTCAAAACATGCGAGCCCTCTCGTTTCGGTCTGACGCGCCGCAGAAGGCCAGCCGCCCCTTCGACATGCATCGCGACGGCTTTGTGCTCGCCGAGGGTGCCGGGGTGGTTGTGCTGGAGGAGTTGGAGCATGCCCGCGGCCGTGGTGCCCGTATCTACGGGGAGCTGATGGGCTATGGGGCCAGCAGTGATGCCGGCCACATCACGCAGCCCGACGAAGAAGGTCGTGGCGCCGCGAGGGCGATGAGCATGGCTCTTGCCGATGCCAGGGTGAACCCCGACCGCGTGCAGTATGTCAACGCCCACGGCACCAGCACGCCCTTGGGCGACAAGGCCGAGACCGTGGCCGTGAAGCGTGTTTTCGCGGACCATGCCAGGCGGCTGGCGATCTCCAGCACCAAGAGTCAGCTCGGGCACACGCTCGGCGCCAGCGGCGGCATCGAACTGGTCGTCTGTGCCCTCACGATCAACCGCGGTGTGATCACGCCGACGATCAACCTCGAGACCCCAGACCCTGACTGCGACCTCGACTACACGCCGAACGTCGCCCGTGATGCCACGGTCGATGTGGCGATGTCGAACAGCTTCGGTTTCGGTGGGCACAACGCCAGCCTGGTGCTGGGGCGGCTGTCGTAGCGAGAACCTGCCGCCAGCCGATGCACCTTGCCGGCCGACGATCGAGCGCGTGTCGGTTCAAAGCCCGGGTGCGTGGAGGATGAGCGGCGATGATCCTTGCCAACCGAGCGTCTCTGGGCGGCATGCTTGTCATGGCTGTCATGGCTGTCGTTGTGCCGGCGACTGCCGCCGCGCAGCTCCCGGCGGATGCCGGCCAGGTGTGGAAAACGTATGACATCAGCCCGTTTGTCGAGCGGGCGGGGCCGGGCAGCCAGCGTCATGTCGTCGATTGGGTGCTTCAGGAGACCGGATCTCCGCAGTGGCACGGTACGACGGTGGCCGCCCTGTCGGCCGATCCGTCCAAACTGAGTTGCTTCCATACCCCCGACATGCAGGTTCGCGTCGAGGAGATCGCCGCCCGCTTCACGGCCGACGCCGCCACGCCGCACCGGTTTGCCGTCCGCGTGCTCGGGGTCGGCAGCCCGGCCTGGCGGAATGATGTGCGGCCGATGCTCCGGCCGATTCCCGCGGCCACCCCTGGGGTGCAGGCCTGGATCGCGTCGCGGGAGGAGGCGGCGGCGCTGGTCGCCAGGCTGCGGTCCCGCGGCGACTGCGAGGAACTGCCTACCGGAGCGGTGCTGGCGGCCAACGGTATTCCGGCGGTACTCACCGGGGGCCGCAAGCAGGCCTATGTGCAGGACATGACGCCGGCCGGTCCGGGCTGGCAGCCGGTGGCATCCAGTTGTGACGAGGGGATGTCGATCGACGTCCATCCGCTCATTTCGCGGGATGGCACGGCCGTCGAGGCGGTGGTTCGCTGTCGGATCGACCAGATCGAGCGGATGGTCTCGGTCGGAATGACTCCGCCCGGCACTGACGGGCGGAGGGTGCCGATCGAGGTGCCTCAAATGTCGGCCGTTCGCATCGGCGAGCGGTTTCGTTGGCCCGCCAACAACACGCTGCTGATCGGGCTCGGCTTGGTGCCGTGGCCGGTTCCCGGTCAGAATAAAGCCGGCTCGCCGGCGTTATTCTCCGACGCCAAGCGGACCGACGTCTTGGTGGTGGTGGAGCCGAGGCTTACCGACACGCCGTGATGCATGCTGACCACGTCGTCCAGCATGGAGCAGAATGACGACGGGACATTCGATTCGATTCGCTGTTCGATTCAACCAGCAGGAAGCATGCCATGAGTGCCGCACCAGACCGCCGCGTCGTGATCACCGGGATGGGAGTTGTCTGTCCGCTTGGCCTCTCGCTCGAGGATCTCTGGGCCGGCCTGGTCGAGGGCCGCAGTGGCGTCGGCCCCCTGGAGTCGTTTCCCTGCTCGGGTCTGCCGCTGCGTCATGCGGCCGAGGCTCGGGCCTTCACCGGCGATATCGACAATTTTGGTCCGCTCGACGGCGAGCGGAAAAAAGCGATTCGCAAAGGGCTCAAGGTGATGTGCCGGGAGAGCCAGATGGCGGTGGCCGCCGCCCAGCGGGCACTCCATCACAGCGGCCTGTTTGCCGCCGATGCGCCGGCCGGCAGCGTGCAGCCGGAGCGTTTTGGCTGCGTGTTCGGCTCCGACTACATGCTGACGCTTCCCGATGATTTCACCGCCAGCGTGGCCAAGTGCCGGGGCGCGGACGGGGCATTCGAATTCGACCGCTGGGCCACCGATGGCATGCCGCAGCTCACGCCGCTGTGGCTGCTGAAATACCTGCCCAACATGCCGGCCAGTCACATCGCGATCTACAACGATCTCCGTGGCCCCAGCAATTCCCTCACGCTTCGCGAGGCGAGCGGTCACCTTGCTCTCGGGGAGGCTTCGATCACGATCCAACGTGGAGCAGCCGACGTCATGGTCGTGGGCGCCACCGGCACCCGCGTGCACCCCATGAAGACGGTGCACGCCCTGCAGAGCGAGCAGGTGGCCTTGGAGGACGACGCGGCTGGCTCTGGCCTCAGCGAGCCGACCAGCTGGAGCCGGCCGTTCGACAGGTCTCGGAAGGGCATGGTGCTGGGGGAAGGTTCGGCGGTGTTCATTCTCGAGGAGTTGCGGCACGCTCAGGCCCGCGGAGCCACGATCTATGGCGAGATCGTCGGCCATGCGGCCCGTAATGCAGGCCTTGCGGGGGGGGTCGGCCTGAAGCAGAAGGCCTTGTCGCTGGCGATGCGGCGGGCGCTCTCCATGGCCAACGTCACGGCGGCCGAGCTGTCGCACATCCATGCCCACGGTGCGAGCACGGTGGTCGGCGATCGCGAGGAGGCGGCGGCCCTGCACGACGTGCTCGGTGCTGCCGCTGCGACGATTCCCACCGTGGCCGCCAAGAGCCACTTCGGCAACCTGGGTGGGGGCAGCGGGCTGGTCGAATGCATGGCCAGCGTTCTGGCGCTCCGGCACGGGGAGCTCTTCCCGTTGCTGAATTTTGAGGAATCCGATCCCGACTGCCGAATCCGGGCAGCCCGGCGGGGAGATCCCTCCGGGCACGTTTTCATTTCGTCGGCGGTCACGCCACAGGGTCAGGCCGGATCGATCGTGATCCGGGCCCTCGCTCCTTGACAGTTTTCCGCAGGTGCCGTAGCTTTCACGGGTTGCGTCACGTGTTGAGAGGCTGCTGGGAGCGCGGATTGTTGTCCAAACACCGTTTGGTGTTTCGGCGATCATGTCCCATGGCGTTGGTTTTGCCGGCAGTGCTGCAACTGCCAGGCGGCTGGCAGTGCCATTTCTCGACATGACGGTGACGCGCCAGGCTGAAGGTCGGGCCGTCCGTCAGGTTGTCGATCCGCTGATGCGGACTGGATCGCCTGACTGACCGCTTGGAACTGACCGTCTGGTCGATTGGTTTGACTGGCCCTGTTGACAGGTCGCAAGACATACGCCCGAGCGTTCGTCAGAGAAATACATGAAGCCAGAAGAAATCCTGCGAATCGTCGATGCCATCCATCGCGACAAAAACATCGACAAAGAGATCGTCTTTCAGGCGATCGAGGCAGCGCTCGTCACCGCGCTCTCCCGTCAGTATGGCGAGACCGCCCAGATCACGATTGCGATCGACAGGACAAACGGTCGCCTGACGGGCACGCACGACGGCGTCGAGATCGACACGGCCGAACTCTCAGGCCGCATCGGCGCACAGACCGCCAAGCAGGTGATCATTCAGAAGATCCGCGAAGCCGAGCGAGATGCCATCCACGACGAGTTCGAGGAGCAGGTCGGCCAGATGGTGTCGGGGATGGTGACGCGGGTCGAAGGTGCCACGGCCTCGGTATCGCTGGGGGCCACGGAGGCCATCCTGCCCCGGAGCGAGCAGATTCCCGGCGAGAGCTACCACGCCAACGAGCGGATCAGGGCCACGATCTTCGAGGTCCGGAAGGTCGGCAGTCGGGTGAAGATCATCCTGTCGCGGATCCGGCCCCAGCTGGTCCAGCGGTTGTTTGAACAAGAGATTCCCGAGATCGCCGACGGCGTGATCGAGATCCGCGCCATCTCTCGCGAGCCCGGCTACCGTAGCAAGGTTGCGGTGATCAGTTCCGACAATCGCATCGACTGCGTCGGGGCGTGTGTCGGCGTGCGTGGCAACAGGATCAAAAATATCGTCGAGGAACTCGGCGGCGAGCGGATTGACATCGTGCGGTGGAGCGAGGATCTGCAGGTTCTCGTGCCGAATGCCCTGCAGCCGGCGGAGGTGGACGAGGTGATCCTCTGCCAGATGCTCGGCCGCGGTATTGTGCTCGTCCGCGAGGATCAGCTGTCGTTGGCGATCGGCCGCCGTGGACAGAACGTTCGGCTCGCGAGCAAGCTCTGCGGCTGGGATATCGAGATCATGACCCGTGAGGAACTCGACCAGCAGATCGAGCGGGCGGTGACCGGGTTCTCGTCGATCGAAGGACTGGATGAATCGGTGGCCGAACGGCTTGTGGGCGAGGGCTTCCTCTCCTACGACGACCTGTCGGTGATCGAGCCGGACGATCTCATGGAGATGGGAAACCTCTCCGCTGAGGCGGTTGACACGATCGTCGCCGAGGCTGAGAAGCGGGCCTCGATGGCCGAGGTTGCGGCGGCGGACGAGCGGCGGAAGCAGCGGGAGCAGGATCGAATCGCGAAGGCCACGGCTGATGCCGATGCGGCGGAGGCGGCGGTCGCGGGTGATGCCGAGGGCGAGGCTGCAACTGCGGAGGCGGTGCCACCGGCGGAATCGTGATCGGCGGTGGCGGGGATGGGTTGTTCGGGTTGATGTCGGCATTGGATCTGAGGGCTGGTGGCCGGGACGTTCCGGCGCGGAGGCGTTTGCGTGGCGGTTCGCATCTACACACTCTCGAAAGAATTGAAGATCGACAGCAAGGAGCTGGTCGAGCTGTGCACGCGCGCTGGCATCCAGGACAAGGGCTCCGCCTTGGCGAGCATGTCGGACGAAGAGGTCGCCAAGCTCAAGGAGTTCATCGCCGGGAAGTCGCGGCCCGCTGAACGCCCCGCCGAACGCCCTGCTGGGGCTGCTCCCACCAGCGGATCGCATGCGACTCCTGCTGTGCCCAAGCCGGTGACAGCCGTTGCCCCGCGGGCGCCCGGGACGCTGAAACGCGAGGACTACATCGCTCCCGCCGGCGTCGCCGCGCGCGGCAAGCCTGCGGAAATCCAGCCCCCGCGACCTGCGGCAACGGAACTGCGTCCCCGTCCGGCCGGCCTGAGGCCCGCGGGCGATGGGGCCAAGCCGGTGCCCCGGCCCGCCTTCAAGCTGCCGCCACTGCCTGCGGCCGGACGAACGCCGCCGCCACGCGTGTCGCAGGAGCCGGCCGCGCAAAAGCCCGACGTCAAGCTTCCGCTCGATGCCATTCGGAGTGCGAAGGCCGGTGGCGCCAAGCCGCTGGCGGAGCATATGCGGAAGCATGAGCAGCGGCAGGCGGAGACGCCGCGACCGCGTCCGGGCGGTGGGCTGGGTCTGCGGGGCGGTATGGCGGGCGGATCGGGCACGGCGCCCCTGCCCCCCACCGATGCCAGTGGCCGCCCGCGTCGAACCGTCGCGAAACCCCACACAGGGAAGGCTGACGACCTCCTCGGAGGTCGCGAGCAGCGGCAGCTCAATCGCAAGCGGATTTCGGAACCCCGCGGCGACGACGACGATGGCATGGGCCGGCGTCGGCGAGGATCGCGGCCACGTCGTGGTGCTACTGTTTCCACCGCCGCGCCGCGGAAAACGAATGCCGCCATCCAGGTGCCGTGCAACGTCCGCGCCTTTTCGGAGGCGATCGGGCTTCCGGCCAGCGAGGTCCTCAAGAAACTGCTCGCGTTTGGCATGTCAACCATGCCGAGTATGGCGTCGATGCTCGACCGCGACACGGTGGAGTTGCTGGCCGCCGAATTCGGCGTGCAGCTTGACGTCAAGACTGCCGAGGATCTCGAGAAGGAACTCTTGGCTGGTTTCGACGCGACCGACGAGGATCCCTCGCTGAGGGTGTCGCGGGCCCCGGTTGTGACGTTCCTGGGCCACGTGGACCATGGCAAGACGTCGCTGCTCGATCGAATTCTGGGCATCAACGTTGCCTCCCGCGAGAGTGGTGGCATCACGCAGCACATGCGGGCCTACACCGTGCAGCGGAACGGGCACCCGATCACTTTTGTGGACACGCCGGGCCACGAGGCCTTCACTCAGATGCGGGCCCGTGGTGCGAATGTGACTGACTGCGCCGTCATTGTGGTGGCCGCCGACGACGGCGTGATGCCACAGACGGAGGAGGCGATCAGCCACGCCCGGGCGGCCAACGTGCCGATCGTAGTGTGCATCAACAAGATCGATCTCCCGGGTGCCGACGTTGATCGGATCTACCAGCAACTGGCGGCGAACGAACTGCTGCCGACCGAGTGGGGTGGCGAGACGGAGGTCGTGAAGACCAGCGCCATCACGGGGGCTGGCGTGGACGACCTGCTCGACACGCTCCTCACCATCGCCGAACTGCACGACCTGCGGGCGAACTCCGAGCGGTCTGCCGCCGGCGTCTGCCTCGATGCCTCGATCAGCGAGGGTCGCGGTGTCGTCGCCTGTCTGCTCGTTCAGAAGGGTTCGCTCAAGGTTGGCGACGCCATCGTCTGCGGCGAGGCAAGCGGCCATGTCAAGGCGATGCAAGACACGCTCCTGCGTCGGAAGGTCGCCGAGGCCGGTCCGTCGGTGCCCATCTTCGTCAGCGGCCTCGATGTGGCCCCAGGCCCTGGCGATCGGTTTCAGGTGGTCGATTCGATTGCCCTGGCCCGCGAAGTCGCGGTCAAGCGGACGAGCATCAGCCGCCATAGCACGCTCGTCAGCGCGCCGGTGCACGTGACGTTCGAAAACCTGCTCGACCGGCTCGGAACCCAGAAGACTCCCACGCTGAACCTGATCCTCCGTGCCGACGTGCGCGGGTCGATCGAGGCGATCCTCAAGGAACTGCAGAAACTCGATCATCCTGAGGTGAAGATCCGCGTGCTGCAGGCAACGGTGGGTGGCGTGACCGAGGCCGACGTGCAGTTGGCGGATGCCTCCGACGCCGTGATCATTGGTTTCAACGTGGTGCCCGACGAACGGGCTCGCTCGCTCGCCGAGGATCTCGGCGTGCAGGTGCGACGGTATGAGATCATCTATCAGGTCACCGACGACCTGCGGAAGGCGCTCGAGGGCATGCTCGCACCTGAGAAGCGCGAGGCGACGCTCGGCCGGGCCGTGGTGCAGAGGACGTACTCGATCAGCCGCATCGGTGTGATCGCCGGCTGCCGGGTTATTTCGGGCATCATCGCCAGGAATGGCCGACTGCGGATCATTCGCGACAGTCGCATCGTCGGTGAATACGGGATCGAGTCGCTGAAGCGGGAGAAGGACGATGCCCGCGAGGTTCGCGACGGTCTCGAGTGCGGCATCAAGCTGGCTGGTTTCAATGACATCAAGGAGGGCGACATCCTCGAGTGCTACCGCGTCGAGGAAGTTGCACGAACGCTCTCGTGAGCACGCGACGACTTCTCAAGGCTGCCGAGGCGGTGCGCGAGGTGGTCAGCATGGCCATCCTCACGCAGGTGCGCGATCCGCGGGTGCAGGGCGTCACCGTCACCGGGGTGGAGATGGATCCCGACATGCGTGCCGCCACGGTGCACGTCTCGGTGATGGGCAGCCCCGCCAAGGAGGAGCTGGCCCTGAAGGGTCTGGCGAGTTCGGCCGGCTTTCTCCAAGCCCAGGTCGCCGAGCGGATTGAGACGCGATACACGCCCCGCCTGAAGTTCAAACTCGACAGTGGCGTGAAGCGATCGATCGAGATCGCTCGCGTGCTCAGTGAGGTCATGCCTTCGTCATCTTCCGGGGCGGCCGATGAATCAGCAGAGGGGGCGGCCGCCGGGCCGCCAGTGCCGGGAGAGCCAGCGGGCTCGACGGACGGGCCGAACAGGGAGAAGCCAGAGGAGCACGCATGACAGCAGCGAAGCAGCCACAGTCGAGTCGAAAGCAACTCGTTCCCAAACTCCACAAGGCGCTGAAGGGTCAGTACAGACCGGTGGTTGCCAACACGGGGCGGTCGATGCTCGAGCAGGTTCTGTTTGCCTGCTGTCTGGAGAATGCCCAGCACGATGCCGCCGAGAAGGCCTTTGCACGGCTGCTCGAAAGCTATTTCGACCTCAACGAAATCCGCGTGACGACAGTCGCGGAACTTGCCGAGACGCTGCAGGGACTGCCCGACCCCTCGCGGGCGGCACTGGCGCTCCGCCGCGTGCTGCAGGGAGTGTTCGAATCGACCTACAGTTTTTCGCTCGACCACGCGAAGAAGCACTCGATCGCCCACGGCATCAAGACACTCGAGCACATTCACGGCATCCCGCCTTTCGTGGTGCAGCATGTCGTGGCAACGGCGCTCGGCGGGCACGCGGTGCCGCTCGATCTTGGGGCCCTCTCGGGCCTCTATCTGAGCGGGATCATTTCCCGCGAGGAATACGATGCGGGCAAGGTGGCCGGGCTCGAGCGGTTGATCGCGAAGAAGACGCTGCTTGAGTTCAACTCCCTCCTGCACCAGTTCGGCGCCGACGTTGTGGGCAGCCTGCACGGGGCCACCGTCAAGAAGATTCTGCAGGCGGTGAATCCCGAGGCGATCAAGGAGCGGTTCCCCAAGCGTGGCGAGCCGCTCTCGGCCCCGAATCCGCCCCCGCCCGCAGCGGGCAAGGAGGGCCGTAGGGCCGCCGAAGCGGCACAGACCGCTGCGGAGGAGCACCGTCCTGCGGGACCGCAGGCCGCGGCCCGTCCTGCCGGCAAGACTCCGCTCCCGCCGCCGGGCGCCGGTCCGAAACGCACCGGCGAGGGCCCGCCGAAGACTGGCCCCAAGCCGTTCGTGGTGAAGCCCAACGTCGGCAAGCCGATCACCATCAAGCCGCAGGTGGCACCGCCTGCGCCGGAGGCGAAGCCGGCCGCCGCGAAGCCCGCGCCGGCAAAGCAGGTAAAGAAGCCGGAAACGAGTGGCAAACCGGCGGCCGGAAACGGAAAAAAGTCGCCTCCAGCGGCTGGCAAGTCGGCCCGCGATGCGAAGCAGAAGGCGAAGCCGCCGTCTGCCGCCGGCAAGAGCCACACCTCGCAACTGGCGAAACGCAAGCCTCGCTGACTTGCCGCTGACAGATCTTTGCAGTTGCCCGTAGGAACACGGGCCGGACAACGAGGGGGAGAATCTCCATGGCAGGACATTCGCACTGGGCCAATATATCCCGCAAGAAATCGGTGATCGACGCGAAGCGTGGCAAGCTCTGGAGCAAGCTAGCCAAGGCGATCATCGTGGCGGCGAAGCACGGCGGGCCCGATCCTGATGCCAACCTGCGGCTCCGCTATGCGATCGATGCCGCCAAGGCCGTCAGCATGCCCAAGGACAACATCCAGCGGGCGATTCGTACCGGCACGGGCGAACTCAAGGGAGGGAATCTCGAGGAGTCGATCTACGAGGGCTACGCCGCTGGTGGCGTGGCAGTGATGTGCGAGATTCTCACCGATAACAAGAACCGGACGGCCCCCGAGATTCGCAAGATTTTTGAAGCGTGTGACGGGAAGCTTGGCAGCACAGGCTGCGTCGCCTATCTGTTTCAACGGTTAGGGGTGGTTCGCGTTCCGCAGGCTTCCTGCGGCGAGGATCAACTCATGGAACTGACCCTGGAGGCGGGGGCCAGCGACGTCAAACTCGTGGGCGATCGCTGGGAGGTGACCTGTGAGCCGCAGACGATGGCGGCAGTGGTTGAGGCGGTGCAGAAGGGCGGACTGCAGGTGGAGTCAAACGAGATCATGCGGGTGCCGACCAACACGGTTGACGTGGACGACGTCGACACGGCCCGCAAGGTGCTCGACCTGGTTGAGCGGCTCGACGATCACGACGACGTGCAGAGCGTGGCCGCTAATTTCAATATTCCCGACGAGGCGCTGGCCCAGCTGGGGTAGGCGGGCGTCGAGAAATTCGATCGTTACCGCCGCCTGTCATCTACGCCCTTCGTCATCCAAGCCCGCAGCGCAAGCAAGGGAAATGCTGCTGGTGGCTTCGCGCGGCGACGCGGCGCCGGGACGGCAAAGCTTCCGTTGCTCGGAGCTTCCGACTTGTCACCCCGTTCGGCATGGTACGCACAACAAGTCGGACATCCTCCTCGTCTCCTCCAGCTTCGCCGATCCCGGCTCCCTCGACCCAAGCTCGCCGTCATCCAAGCCCGCAGCGCAAGCAAGGGAAATGCTGGTGGCCTCGTGTGGCGACGCGGCGCCGGGACGGCAAAGCTTCCGTCGCTCGGAGCTTCCGACTTGTCACCCGCTCGGCATGGTACGCACAACAAGTCGGACATCCTCCTCGTCTCCTCCAGCTTCGCCGATCCCGGCTCCCTCGA
>CANHCU010000046.1 GCA_947459185.1 Planctomycetaceae bacterium
CTGCCAGCCGGTTTAGGGAAGCCGGCGGAATTTGTTGTTAATTAAGCGGTAATTCAATTCGGCCGGCTGGGCTTCCGTCCGGTCGCCAGTAGCCGGTCTTTTTCGGCCCGGCGAAGCCCTTTGATGGCCGCCTCTCGCTTAAGGGCCGCTGATCTCGACTTCTGAACCTTGCTGTAGGCCGGCTTCACTGGAAGATGGCTGCGGGGTGGGCGGGGAGGCCGGTTTGAATAACAAAGCCGGCCTCGCTCTATGTTGGCAAGAACGGGGGCGGGAATAGGCAGCGGGGCTGAAGTCGCGTTTAAGAGGCGGGGCCAATAGCTGCGTCCGTGGGCCGATGGAAGAGCGGCGTGCGACGGCTGTGCGAAGCGACGTCAGTCCGCGGTTGTACTACAACCGCGTCGGAGGACGATTGTTGTCAGATAAGGACTTACGACGAGTTTTCGCTGCACGTTCAAAAAGAGAAAAATCGCGTTTAGCCCGAGTGAAACACGCCTTTTCACGGTTCTCAGATCGCTTTTAGAAATCCCATGCTCTATCCACCTGAGCTACGGGCGCGTGCCTTTCCCCTTTTTTACCACGGAGTGAGGGAAAAGGGGACGCAGCTGTTTTCGACGACGGTCATCCACGAGGAAGTCAACGAGGTGAGCGTGGCGGATTCCGCCCGGATCCTCCACGGGCACTGGGTCGAGGCTGAGGACCAGTTTCGGGTGATTGTCGGGGAGTCAGTGGGCTTAAGAGCTCACGCCGCAATAGCCCTTTGCATGGACATAGCGGCCGACACATTCGGCGGCTTCGATCAGTTCGGGGGCTGCGGTCAGCGATTCGCGAAGCACGCGATCGGCACTCTCGATGAGGTAGTCGTGTGCGATCGCGTTCCGGAGCAGTCGCAACTCCCGCCAGCGTTCAGCGGATGAGATAAGCCCACGAGCCTCCGCCCGCTGCAGACGATCAAGGGCCGTGCCTTCGTCCGCCAGTTCAATTTGGTCGAGGGTTCGAAACACTCGCTGCAACAGGAAATCATTGAGTCTCGCGAAGCGGGAAGTCAGCGCCTCGCACGACTCTCGCTCGCTAATGGTGAGCGCGCTATCAAGCCGATCAGCGAACGCAGAAACACGACTACGGGACTCGTCGAGCACTTGGACCGCGGCCCGCATCAGAGCGAGTTGGTCGGTGAGCATCGCCTTCACGTGTTCGACCACAGTTCGACTCCTGTTTCGCGTGCAAGCGTCGGGAAGGCGCTGTCCACGTTGCCGTCATCGAGGACGAGGTCGATGCGTTGCTCGCCGAGTTCGTCTTCGAGTGCCAGCCGTAGTCTTTGGTTCAGGCGAAACGTGTCAGCCAGTCTCGCTGGCTCTAGTTCGACGAGGAGGTCGATGTCGCCCCCGCGACGGTTCGGATCAGTACGCGACCCGAAGACAACAACCCGCCGCCAAACTGCACCCGTCTCTCCACAGGCCTTTTGGACTGCGGATCGTATCCCGTCGCGCTCGCGCGGTGTGAGGCGGAGGTTGGTTGCGGCGGTCTTCATGGGCTGCGGAAGAACTGTCGTTTTGGGGTAAGCGGCTACGGGAATCGGCAGCAAACACCCCGCGTCGTATTCCCGCGAGTATATACGCCCGTACACAAATTGTCGAATCGTCTTCCGTGCCCTAAGAGGAAAAAGGGGCCGCAGTTCTTTTCGGCCGCTGTCATTCATGCGGCTGTTTTGTTGGGCATGCCACGCGGGTTCCTTCGCTGGCGCTTCGGGCTTGCATGGGCCCCGTCCCCATCCAAGCCCGTAGCTCAAGCAAGGGAATACGGCCCGCCTGCCCCCCCGGCTCGGCTGCGGCGTCGGCTATCCAGCCGCGACCGACTTGAGGATCAGCGCGGCGACGACTGCGATGAACACCAGCCGGATGAACCCGGAGCCACGGCTGACGGCGAGCCGCGCGCCAGAGTGGCTGCCCACCACATTTGCCACGGCCATGGGAATCATGAAGTGCCACCAGACGTGGCCGGACCAGCCGAAGAGCGCGAGGGCGGCAAGGTTGGTCATCATGTTCAGCACCTTCGCGCTGGCCACGGCGTGGAGAAAGTCGAAGCCGAGCACCCTGACGAAGAGGAAGATGAAGAAGCTCCCGGTGCCGGGGCCGAAAAAGCCGTCATAGAGGCCGAGGAGTAGCGAGATCAGCGATGCCAGGATCGCCTCCGTGGTCGCCATGTATTTTGGTGCATGCGTCTGGCCGAGGTTCTTCGACAAGAGCGTGTAGACGAGCGCGAGCGTCAGCATCACCGGCAGCAGGCTACGGAGCCAGTCGGCAGACACGAGGGTTACGAGCCACGCCCCGGCAAAGCCGCCGATGACCGCAGCGATGCAGGCGGGCAGGAGCGTTTTCCAGGGGAGGCGGACGTGTCGCGAGTAGTCGGCGGCGGCCCAGGCCGTGCCCCAGACCATGGCGGCCTTGCTCGTGCCAAATAGCGTTGCCGGAGGGGCCGTCGGGAAGACGCTGAACAGGACGGGGACGGCGATCAGCCCGCCGCCGCCGGCGATCGCGTTCACGAACCCGGCCACGAGCGAGGCGATGGTGAGGGTGGCGAGTTCGAGCATGGGTGTTTTGAAGTGCGGGGAAGAGTCGCCGTTTTCCTCCCGTGCCCGCCAGGATGGTTTGCCGAGGCTTGCAAAAAAACCCACAAAGCCCGCTCCCCCAGGCGAGCGGTATTCCGTGGTTTTTTCTGTTTCTACCTGGAATTTTTCGTAATCCGCACGCCAGTTTGTTGACGCAGCGTTTTCACGGATTTATACCGTAGCTCTTGGGCGTTCCGAGTGTCTATTCGCTTTAATCGATAGACACAGCAGAATTTGATTTTCGGATACGCTGATCGCTCGCTGAATCCACATCCCGTCACGACAGTTCTTCACTGCAACGCATCAATCACATGAATCTTTTGTCGCGAATGAGTTCCCGGTGTCTGGTTGTCGCTGCGATCGCGGGCATCCTGGACTTCTGTGTAGGCGTGACTCCATCTGTTGCCGCTCCCATCGGCAATGCAACGTGGACGGGCGGCGGTGGCTCAGGCAATTGGTCGACTTCGTCCAACTGGAGCACGATCCCAACCACGTCAGACTCGTGGAACCTCGTGTTCGGCGGAGCAACGCAGACGACGAGCACGAACAGTATCGGCACGATCACGCTCGGCACGATGTCGTTCACGAACAACGGCACTGCGGGCCAGACCGCGGCGTTCACGCTGAGTGGTTCCACGCTCGCTATGACCAACGCCTCGATCGTGACGACGGCAACGAATGGCGGTTCGGTTGTAGAAGATATCGTGGCCAACGCGCTGACTCTGACCGGTTCCAGTGTCATTCAACTCGGTACGGGCCATAGCCTGAGCCTGACGACGGGCGGAATTTCCGGTGTTGGTTCACTGACCGTCGGCGGTGGCGCAGTGCTCTATCTCTCCGGGAGCAACACGTATTCGGGAAGTACGTATGTGACCGGTGCTCAGGTTCGAACGGCCGCCAACGGCGTCGCCGACGGTTCGAATAACTATGCCTTTGGCACGGGCAACGTCATTGTCAGCGGCAGTGGCTCGGTCGTTCTGCGAAACGCCACGACGCTCGCAAACGACTTCACGATCGGCGGCATTGGGTTGTTAAATAGTGGCACTCTTGGAGCCATCCGGGGATCGTTCAGCACGTCGAACCGGACCGCGACGGTCTCGGGTTCAGTGTCGCTTTCGGCTGATGCTTTGGTTGCCACGGGGGCCGCCAACGGCATCTCCGGTAGCCAGTTGACGCTGTCTGGTCCTGTAAACCTCGGTTCCAATGTGTTGACATTGGCCCCGGATCTCGCGGTTACGAATACG
The DNA here is from genome assembly GCA_947459185.1 of Planctomycetaceae bacterium. Lineage (GTDB taxonomy): Bacteria > Planctomycetota > Planctomycetia > Pirellulales > UBA1268 > CAMCQY01. The sequence goes on from CANHCU010000046.1 coordinate 3,850, forward strand.
ACATCGGCGTCGATCGTGTTAAGCGGTCCGATCAGCGGAAGCGGTTCTGTTGTGGCGCTTGGTCAGTCGCAGTCGCGGGTATTGCTCAGCGGTTCGAGCAGCTACACGGGCGGCACGAGGCTGACTTCGGGCACGCTCGCCGCTGGTAATGCGAACGCACTTGGCACGGGCTCGCTGGCCGTGAATGGTGGTGTGCTCGACCTGAACGGTCAGGCTCTTTCAGTTGGATCATTGAGTGGCAGCAGCGGCGCGGTGATCACTTCAGCATTGGCCGGTTCAGCGTCTCTTCGCGTGAACCAGACCGCCGCCGGTGATTTTGCTGGCATGATCAACAATGGTCTGGGTGTCGTGAGTCTGGAGAAGTTGGGTGCAGGCACCCTTTTTTTGTCTGGCAGCAGTTCCTACTCGGGCACTACGACCGTAACCAATGGCCAGATTCGCACCGCAGCCAATGGCGTCACGGACGGTTCAAATAACTATGTTTTTGGCACGAGCAACGTCATCGTCAGCGGCAGCGGATCGGTCGCGCTGCGAAATGCGACCTCGCTTTCGAATAACTTCACGATCGGTGGAACGGGCGACTACGGCAGCGGCACGCAGGGTGCCATCCGGGGTTCGTTCAGCACTTCGAACCGCACCGCCACCGTTTCTGGATCGGTCACGCTTGCAGCTGATGCCACGATCGCGACCGCCGCCTCAGGCTCAGTCTCCAATAGCAATTTGTTACTTTCGGGGCCGATCAACCTGGGCTCTCATGCTTTGACATTCAGCCCGGGCTCCGCGACCGGTGGTATTCTGCGGGCGAGTGACCCAAACGCAACGCCGATTGTGGTCACCGGTACGATTTCCGGTACCGGTGATGTCATTGTGGATGGGGCGAGCGCGGTTTACATCAATGGCGTCAATTCTTCCACTGGAGCAACCACCGTCCGGGCCGGAGCACTCGGAGGCAATGGCTCGATCGCCGGAGCTGTCACCGTGAATAACGGTGCCACCATCTCGCCAGGCAGTGCTGCAAATACGTACGGTGCACTTGGCGTAGGCTCGCTTCAACTGAATTCCGGTGCTACGGCGGACATGGCCATCAGCGGTACGGCAGCGGGACTCTACGACCAGATCGTGTCGCTGGGGAACGTCACTTACGGTGGTGCTCTGGCACTCGATTTCACGAGCGGCGGATTCGCAAATTTCGATGTGTGGCAATTGTTTAGCGGTTCCAGCCACAGCGGTCACTTCTCGTCCGTTGCTGCCAGTGGCGCGTACGGAGACCTCACCTTCAATTACTTGGGTGACGGTGAATGGCAGGCAACCGGCGGTTTGCTGGCCATCGGGCAGAGCCTTTCGTTCTATGAGGACAACAGCCACGCGATTGGCACTCGGTATCAGGCTGGGCAGTTGGTGCTGGTGCCTGAACCTTCAACCGTCGTGTTTGCCGGTATCGGATTGTTTGTGGCTGGCTGGAGAGCCTGGGCCCAACGGAGAGCCAGTCGCCGGTCTCGGGACGGAATGGCAACCGTGGTCGCTGCAGGGTAGTTTGCTCAGAGTGGGCCGCATGATCGTCGCACTAACGCGACGATGTGGGCAAGAGCCCACAGTGCCGTCGCGGCCCCAAGCATGACGCAACGCCCACGCTTATCAGTCATCACGGCGACGCCGCCTGGATTCAATCCAGGAATGCTCGCGAGCCAAGTCGCCGCAAGGTGGTTTCTCCGTCGCCATCAGTTGGATGGCGATGCGACGTACTTCCGCCTGATGCCGATAGCGGATCGCTTGAGCCACTTGGATCCAGTCACACAGGCTGCCTGTTTGCAGCGGATTGACGATGGCATCGACTACCAGGTTTTGCTGCACCCTGACCAACTGACCGATACGACGCCGCTGTACTGGGGGGATTTGCTGCACATGCGGCAATACCTGGATTCCATTCGGGGCTTGCTGAGTGCTTCATCGTCTACGCCAGAGGATCTGTTGCTCCTCAAGCAATCGTCGTTGGACCTTGTGCGCCGGGTCGTGTCATTTGGGACGACCTTCCTGTATCACAGCGCGAGTGATTTGACCGACGACGAGTATGGGCCGCCGTTCCAGCGCTTCCTAACCAATGCCAGATTGGTCATGCCTCGCGATATCGTGTCACTGGCCCAGTTGGCCGCGGTCGTGCCAGAAGGACCCGTTGCCCTGGGGTTGGATGCCACGCAGTTGTTTTGCGGTGGTGCCGATTGGCGGGAGGCATTTCCTGAAGGTACGGATCAATCGCTCGCGAGTCCCGACGCGCTCCTTTGCTATTTTGCGCGAGGTCAACACGATGTCGCCGACCTGCGGCAAGCGGTCAGCGTATTCTCTCGTGGATTCGGTCAGCCGGTTCATTGGCTACCGTGGGGAGACCGGCTGTCGTTCCCGCGCGGAGGCGAGTACGAGGGGCAGTTGGGGGTTCAGGATCTCGCCGGCGGGCAACAACCCCGTCTTTCGGCATTGCTCGAGGCGGTTGCAGCGGCAAAGTGCGTGTTTACCGATACCTATCACGTCGCCGTGATCGCCTGGTCACTCGGGACTCCCGCCATGATCGTCTGCGGCGATCATTGGCCGCGAGATTACAACGCCGTCATTGACAAGCGGTATGTCTTTTGTGTGCAGCATGGGCTCCAGGACTTTTTCCTAAAAAACGTACGCGATCACCACGCTGTGGCTTCCTATATCCAGCGAGGTGTCGAACTCGTTGCCGACGGCAAGGCCCTCCGGTGGTATCGGGAGGCTGTTCGGCAGAGAGTAGAAATGATCGAGCCTCAATTGGCGGGATTGCTCAGAGAGGCGGGTAGCAGTGTCTAAGACCGCCTATGTTGTGGAGGGTTATGTTCCGAATGGCGGTACGTACATGGCGTATCACGTTGCCCGGATTCTCCACATCGATTTCGGTTACGACGTCCGTGTCGTACCGGTAGGCCCTGGAGTGGACCAGGGACACATGCACGGATTGTTTTCCTATGACCCAGTGTTCCCGAGTATTTCGCTGGGGGGGTGCGAAGGTCTTGTAGGTGAAGACGATGTGCTTCTATGTAACCCCTCATTCTCGATGCACAACCTCGGTTTACGGTTGCGTGGTCGGAAACTCATGTACGTCCAGGGATTCAACACATATTCGTTGCTTGACCGTTTTTTTGATCACTATGTTGCTGTCAGCGGGTTCGTGCGAGGCTTTCTCTCGCAGACGTATGGCATCCAGGCACCAGTCATACCGGCGTTTATCCCAGATAATCACTTCATTTCGCATGGCGAGGCCGTCCGTGATACGGTTGTGACGTGGGAGTCGAGGCCGCCCTTGTCGATCGAGATGAATACAAAAGGTGATTGGGCGCACCAGCTCTTACTCCTCGACCGAGTGCGTCGGGAATTGAAGTCAAAGGACCGTGATCTGGAGGAGATCATCGACTGGGACGCAGCAGCGGCAAGGGCCAGATCAAGGTTGCCGCGAGACCAGTTTCTGGAGAGAGTCTCTTCCGCCCGTTATCTTCTCACGCTTTCCGTGGCCGAGGGCTTCGGCCTGGTGCCGTTGGAGGCCATGGGGATGGGTACGGTGGTGCTCGGCTTTGACGGATACGGCGGCCGCGAATACATGGTGCCGGGGCAGAACTGCGCTGCTGCGGCATATCCCGACGTCTCTGGGCTCGTGGATGGGATGATTCACGCGATGCGGGATCCGGCGTTCTCTCAGCGCATCGCGGCCGCAGGGGTCGAAACGGCTTCTCGATACACCTATGAGGCGTTTCGCAGCGCATGGGTGCGGGAGTTGGGCGTCTTTCTTTCGCGGTAGGCTCGCGCACACCGATCACTGTCGGCAGACGGTTTGACCAGCATCGGGCCGGCCTGTTAGGGTCGAAGGGATGGAAGCGTCCTCAAAAGCGATCCCTGCCGGCCAGGGCCTCGCCGCCGACACGCCGGGCCTTGTTCGCGCCGATTCACTCCCCGCAGCCCCCGCGGTCACGGGCGACGCGACCGTCATTTCCGGCCGGCCGTCCGCTGCCGGGAAGTCGGCCGCCACGGCCGAGATCGGCCGCATGCTCGAGGGCCACTTCCTCGGCCCCTACCGGCTCGACCAGTTCGTCGGCGGCGGCGGCATGGGCGCCGTCTTCCGCGCACTCGACACCACCCTCGACCGGGTGGTCGCCGTCAAGGTGCTGTCGCGGCAACAGTCCAACGACGAGGAGATGCTCAAGCGGTTTCGCAACGAAGCCCAGTCGGCCGCCCGCCTTGACCACGAAAATATCGGCCGCGTCCACGCGGTCGGTTCCGACGACGGCTGGCACTACATCGTCTTCGAATACATCGAAGGCACGAACCTCCGTGATGTCGTCGTCAAGGAAGGGCCGTTCGATCTGGCCCGCACGATCGACGTCACGATCCAAGTCGCCGACGCACTCGAGCATGCCTCCGAGCGCGACGTCGTCCACCGCGACATCAAGCCATCGAACATCATCATCACGCCCACCGGCCGGGCCCGCGTCGTCGATATGGGACTGGCCCGTCTGCACCACATGGCCGGCGACCAGGACCTCACCGTCAGCGGCATGACCCTCGGCACGTTCGACTACATCTCCCCCGAACAGGCCCGCGATCCACGGTCGGCCGACGTCCGCAGCGACCTCTACTCGCTCGGCTGCACCGTGTTTTTCATGCTCGTGGGCCGGGCCCCATTCGCCAACGGCACCATGGTGCAGAAGCTCCTGCAACATCAGCAGGATCCGCCACCGGCGATCGAAGCCCTGCGGCCCGACGTGCCGAAACGGTTTGCTCTGATCCTCGACCGGCTCATGGAGAAGGATCCCAAGGATCGCTACCAACGGCCCGCCGAACTCGTCGCCGATCTGACGACCATGGCCGACGACCTCGGGATCGAACTCGCCTCGCCCCGGCCTGCCGCGGCCAGCAGCGTCGAGCCAGCTGCCGAGCGCACGACGGCGGTGCACCTGCCCTGGCTGATCCCGCTCCTGGGGCTCGTTGCCGTCGTTGGCGGGCTGTGGCTGAGGTCAGCGAGCACGGCAACCCAGCGGCTCGGCACGGGCTCGCCAGCCGGTCAGGGCACTGTGGCGGTGGACCCACCGGCTGGCGATCAGATCGCCGCCGACCCGGGAGCAGCCGACCAGACGGCGTCCACCGCGGCGTCGCCCCGGATCTGGCGGGTCGTTGACTCCCCGGCCGTAGACGACGACTGCGGCACCGTCGGCGAGGCGGTGAGGCAGGCGTCGGATGGCGACATCATCGAGATCGCCTGCACGGAGCCGAGGGACGACGGGCCCTTCACCGTCGATGGCAAGCAGCTCACCATTCGCGCTGCGGACGGCATCGAGCCGATCCTGCGGTGCGGAGAGGCAGGGGCCGTGCCGAGGGATGGCGGCTTCTGCACGGTCGTGTCGGGCACACTCGAACTCCAGGATCTGACGGTCCGTTCCGCCTTCCTGCCCGCGGGTGGCGGCCGGCAGGCACTGATCGCCATGCGAGGCTCGGCGACGCTGGCCTGCGAGCGGGTGAACCTCGTCATGCCAGGAGAGGCGGTGGCTGCCGGCGTCTGTGTGCGGTCAGACCAGGATGCTACCGATCGGCTCGAGATCCGCGCGAACGATACGCGGGTGGAGGGCGGTGCCGCGTTTCTTGAATCGAAGGGGGGCGGTCGCATCGACCTCTTCTGGTCAGGAGGCCGCATGGTCACGCCAGGCCGTTTCCTCGTGGCGGAAGGCTCCCCCCGCAGCCACGGCAACGGCACCGCCATCCGCATGACCCTCGAAGACGGACTCTTCGCCTGCCGCGACGGGTTTGCCTGCCTGCTCGATTCGCCCGCCCTGCCGCTTGCCCCGCGGCTTCAGGCGTTTGCCAAGGGCTGCCGGTTTCTCGTCCCCGACGGTCGGGCCGTGCTGGAGCAGTCGGGCATCGGTGATCCCGAGGCCTATCGACCCGCGATCGAGTGGATCGACGCCGCCAGCCGCTACGAGGGCAGTGGGATTCTGCGGCGGATCGATGGGGCGGCCGAGCGGTTTGAAATTGATTTCGCCTCCCAGTCGCAGCCGATGAACCATGCCGCGCGGATCGACGACTGGCCGGGCGAGGAGTAAGCGGGCAGGGCGTAAAACCAAAATCCCCCGGCTTACGCCTGGGGGCTTGTATGGGATTCTTGCGATCGGCCGATACAAGCCCTGAGCGTGAGCGACGGGATGATTCCTTGACGACAACGGGCTGGTTGGGTCTAGTTATATGGTCGCGTTTGCGAGACGCCCTCTGGTGGGAGTGTCTCTGCGGCAGAAGTCACCTTGGAGAGCAGCGATGTCTTGCAGCAAGAACAGCAGGTATGCCCTAGTCGCCGGAGCGGCCGTCGCGTTGGCTTGTGGCGGTTCGGCCCGCGAAGCCTTCGCTATCAAGCAGTTCTTTGACGAGTTTAAGGCTGTCTATGTGAAGCCCGACAGTGCTGACCCGGCCGAAAAGGCACTGGTCGCCGAGGTCGAGTCGGCCAAGTGCAACGTTTGCCATGCGGGCACCAGCAAGAAGGAGCGGAATGCCTACGGCCACGCTCTGGCTGAGAAGCTCGACAAGAAGGAAGACGCCAAGAACGTCGAGAAGATCAAGAAGGCCCTGGAAGAGGTCGCGTTGCTTCCGAGTGACCCGGCCAACGCCGGCTCCCCGACCTTCGGCGCGCTGCTCAAGGAAGGTAAACTGCCCGGCGGCAAGTAGTCGCTGGCAGCAGGCGACCTGCGTTCATCATGACGGTTTACCGACGGCCTCGAGGATCATCTCCTCGAGGCCGTTGTTGTTGAGACCGTTGTCTCCGAGAGTATTGTTCCCGAGGCTCGTGCAGCCCGCGATCGCAGCAGCAGTATCCGCGGGCGCAAAGAGCCGCACACGTTTGACGAGGTCGTCGAACTGCTCGTGGGCGAGGCTGCGGACCACCGGAGAGAGTTCTTCGAACCGGCGCCATGAAAAGTTGGAAAAGTTGGGAAAGCCTCTGGAAGAGCTGCCATCTTGGTGCTCGCGAACCGTGAGCCGAAACTCCACCTCGCGTTCGGCCGGCGGGGCATCGATCAGAAGATCATCCGGGCCGACCGCGATACCGATCCGGCGAGAGACGGCAGCCGCAAGCCGGCCCGCGATCGCCACCTTGTCGTCGTAGGTGCGGCCCGCCAGGGCACGGTGGATCGCCGGATTCCGCAGGGCGTCGTACGACGCCACCCGCTTGAAGAGATGGCGATGGCTCCCAAAGAGCCCGTCCACGAGCGGAGAGGCGGAGGTGCCGGCCGCGAGCGTGCCAAGGGCATCGACAAACCCACGATCATCAAGCCTGACGAGGCTAGCCGGATCGAGGGCGTCGCGGAGGATCCAGACGGCCCGCTGCAGCATGGCCGTGGCCGACCGCACGGCGTGATGCCAGTAGACCTCGCTGAACATCACATACCGGGCGAAGACCAGCATCTCGGCGGCCGTGCGGCCCTTGTCGGTGATGGCAAGCGCCGTGCCCTGTTCGTTGAGGCAGAGGCTGGAGAGCAGCCGCTCCTCGTCGAAGTGTCGTCCGTAGGGCACGCCGGCGTGGAGGCTGTCGCGACCGAGATAGTCCATCTTGTCTACATCGATCGGCCCCGAGAGCAGCGAGTGCAGAATACGGCCGGCCGGATCGGTGGCCTTGCTCGTGATGAGAGCGGCCACACGGGCCGGATCGAGGCCCCACGATGTGGCGAGCACGGCGGCAGGTTCGCCCTGGGACAGGATGTCGTGCACGAGCGACTCGTGGCGTGGAAACCGGGCCATTCCCACATCCTCGATCGGATGGCAGAAGGGCCAGTGGCCGATGTCGTGCACGAGCGCCGCCACCAGAAACGCCGCCGCGTCGGCCTCGGTGACCACCGCGACGAATCGGGTGTCGTGCTTGAGCCTGGCAAGAAACTCGAGGGCCCGCCGGTAGACCCCCAGCGAGTGTTCGAGTCGCGAGTGGACCGCACCGGGATAGACGAGCGACACCAGACCGAGTTGGCTGACGCGGGCCAGCCGCCGCATCTCGGCGGTGTCGAGGAGCGCCCGCACGCGGGCCGTCAGCGGCACGGTGACCCCGGGGGGAATCCGCACGCCCTCCGCGTGGGATTCGAGTGCCACCAGTTCCGGCAGGTCTGTCAGCGGCATGGGCGGCTCCGCGGCATGGGGGCGTCAGACTGGCATGAAACCGGCCAGCCACCGCAGCAGCGCGGTGAACATGACGTAGAGCGAATAGTGGGCAACGCCCGTGCCCCAGTCGAGATCGAGTGTGGCGAGCGCCGCCAGCGCGCCAGCCACCAGGAAGGGCGGCGCGAGGTAGACCCAGGGCCACATGTCGTTGGTCAGTTCCGGCGGCAGGAATCCCTTCACGGCCCAGAGCGCCGCGTAGACAGCGCCGCAGATGGCGGTGCGGATAATCAGCGAGCGGCCTCGGTAGGCCTCCAGATCCCGGTCGCGGACGATTTCATAGCCGATCCAGGCACAGGGCATGGCGATGATGGCGGCCGTGGCTGCCAGCAGCCAGACTGGGGCCTGGCCTGGTCCCCAGGCGAACCGGGCGACAAGTGCGAGCAGCATCGCTGCGACGCTGCCGGCGGCCACTGACACATAGGCAATCTTCGGGATGGGCTGCTCCACGAATACGATCGGCGCCGCGGGAGCCCGGCCGGGAACGGGGGCCTCATCCTCAGGCCCGTGGATCTTCACCTCTTTCACAGCATCGCTGGGAACGGTGATCGGCTTCTTGCACTTCGGGCAGGGGCCGGTGCGGCCGGCAAATTTGTCACTGACGGTGAACATGGACCGGCAGTTGGGGCAGATGACTTGAATGGCCATGAAACTCGATCCGATCGGAAAATGCGGCATCGCCCGCAGGCCGGCTCTCCGGACCGCGCACACCACCCGCGAAGAGTGTCAGAGGCTGGCCCGCCCCCGTCAAGCCACCAGCCACAGGCTAAACTGGGAGAGTGGGCTCGGTCCGGGCCCGAGCACCACCGAAAGACCGAGAGCCCCATGGCAAACGACAAAACGAAGATCGACTGGAAGATACTGGAGTCGTCTGCCGCCGAGCCGGCCAGCGAGGAAGTGGCTCAGGAACCGCCAGCCCCGGCCCCGGCTGCTGCTGTTACCGCTGCTGTTGCTAAGGCCTCGCCAGCCAAGAAGATCGTCTTCTACTGCTCCAGCGGTCACCGCGTGGTGGTGCCGGCCACGATGAGCGGGCATCGGGGCAAGTGCTCGAAGTGCGGGGTGGCTGTTCGAATCCCGGCCAGCAGTCAGCCGGCTGCTGTTCCACCCCGCCCCGCTGAGCAGCAGGCGGGCGGCGCGGATCTGGCAACTGCTGCGGAGCCGCCCGCAGGCGAGGAGCCCTCGCGCGTGACCACCAGCGACAGCAACTTTTCGGCGACCGAGTTTGTTGAACTGTCGCATCAGTTGTCCGATCTGAACCAGGTGTCCGATCCGGGAGAACAGCTCCCGCAGGAGCAGTTCGAGGCCGGGCAAGGTGGGGCTGCTTTGCCAGTCAATCCAACAGCAGCACTGGTGACCCGCCTGTTCCAGGAGATGGAGCACGGCGGCATTGTCGAGGTCCACATCGCTGGCGGCAGCGTGATCCTGCCGGAGTTTTACGAGCCGCGGTGGTCGGCCGGATCGCACGGGCTGTTTGCCAGCCGGGCCGCCGATGGCACCGTCACACTCACAGCTGTCGCCTGGGACTCCATCCAAAAAATCATCGTGCGGCAGGTCAACGGTCTGCCAGACGGCATGTTTGAGTGAGCAGGGCCAAGGTCGGCGCGGCAGCGGGGCAGGGTCGACGCGGTAACGGAGCCGCTCACTCGTGCTCGTCGAGATCGCTCTCGCTGATCGTCGTGAAGCCCTTGTTGGCGAGCGTCTCCAGCCCCATCTCCGTGTTGTCCACCATCAGTGCGACAGCCGGACGGCCACGGGGCCGTGAGAGGATCGGGTAGGCCTGGATGATGTTCACCTCCGCCTGCAGCAGCGCCGTGCAGATCCGCAGAAGGGGCTGATTGTCGTCGGGCAGTTCCACGCCGATCAGGTCACTCTCGATCAGGGCCAGACCACCACGCTCCAGAATCTCGCGGCCCTGTTCCGGATGACTGAGGAGAAACCTTGCAAAGGCACACTCGCCGGAATCACTGATCGAGAGGGCGACGATGCGAACCTTCGACCCCTCAAAGCGACGGACGACCTCCAGCAACTGGCCCACCCTGTTCTCGAGGAACACGGTGAACTGTCGCAGCGTCGGCCAGTTGCGGCCGCGTGCTGTTGCGAATCCAACCCCTGTGCCCTCTCCCGCGTCGCCAAAGCTCACGTCTCGAACTCCTGAGGGGTTGCGTGCCGGTTGGGGGTGGGCGAGGCCTGCAGAAGACCACGCCACGGGTGAGTAGGCGGCCTGCCTTTGCCGAGGAATCCCCTGAAAGAATAGAGTCTGGAGGCCCGGCTGGTCAACGAACCCCGGGCGCCGGCCGCGATCCGAGCCGCCGGCAGCCTCCCCCAGGAATACCGTCATGGCCGAAGCGGTGCACGAGATCGAGATCCGGGTGCGGTATCAGGAGACGGATGGACAGCGTCGGCTGCACCACGCCAACTATCTCACCTACTTCGAAATGGGCCGCACCGAGATGCTGCGGGCCTGCGGCCGAACCTACCGGGAATTCGAGGAGGAGGGCCTCTTCATGGTGGTGGCCGACGTCTCGTGCAAGTATCACGCCCCGGCCGATTACGATGACCTGCTCCGGCTGCGGACCCGGGTGGAGAAGATCGGGGCCGCCCACATCAAACATGCGTATGAGCTGATCCGCGGCACCACCATCCTCGCCACCGGCACGACGACCGTGGTCTGCGTTGATCCAGAGGGAAAGGTTCGGCGCCTGCCGGACTGGATGCTCGCCTGAGGGGCGTGTCGCGAGCGAGCGGTGCTTGAGCCGGCGTGGGTGATCTCGGGAAACTGTCCGGCAGGATTTCTGGGCGGGGCTGAGTGAATTTGCCGCGATCGGTCGGCTGCCCAACAGTGCATCGGGCGGACGTATCCCGCCCACAGACACGCACCCCCCGGGAGACCTCCATTATGATCCTTGCCGCCGAACGAGAACTCTGCCACGTGGGCGAGACCGCTGGCATCGCCGACCACGATCACGACCTCGTGCACGAACTGAGCCGCCGGCTCGACGCGCTCTGGAGGTATGACCAGTACATCGCCAACGCCGAATGGCGGGACGACCTGAAACAATTCTGGTGCGACGCCAAGGCGATGGAGCAGCAGGCGATCCAGCGGCTCCGGCAGTTGATCGCGCAGGAAGTCAGAAACGAGTGTTTCTAGGCCGTACCGGCCGCGGGCGGCCGCCGGACTAACGGGGCTGGCCGGGCTGCCACGCGGGCTCGTCGTCCTCGTCGTCGGACGTCTCGGTTTCGAGACCATCGTAGACGTGGAGCACGATCCCGGCGGCTTCCATCTCCGCAGCGACGGAATCGTCTTCGTCTTCGGAGTCGTCCACATAAGCGAGCAGCGCCTGCATCTCGCTCTCGGATATTTCGGCCAGCCGGAAGCTCCGGACGATTTCGGGCGCAGGATCGACGGGCTGCACGGGCCGCTGGGAAGCGGCCTCGTCGCGGCTGCGCACGTAGCTTTCGCACAACGATACAAGGTCTTCTCGGACCATCTCATCCTCCCTGTTTGACGATTTGCGGCGGGCGTGTGGCGGCCCCACAGCGTTCCCCAGTGTGTACGCAGAATGTGTGAGGAATGTTCACGGTCTGTGTGTTCTGTGTGTCCGGTCGATATTCGGTAGGATGCGGCGACTTTGCCCTCCATGTTTCCTGGACACGCATGGCCCTCGTTCACCTCGACGACCTCACGATCGGCTACCGCGGGCCGCCGCTCCTCGATGGCGTCACCCGGCAGGTCGAGGCCGGACAGCGGATCGGTCTTCTCGGCCGCAATGGCTCCGGCAAGACCACGCTTCTCAGGATGATCGCCGGGCAGGAGCAGCCCGATCGGGGACGATGCGTCGTGACTCCGGGCACCCGAGTTGCCTATCTCTCGCAGGAGGTGCCGCAGGACCTTTCCGGTGACGCTCTGACCATCGTGCGGCAGGCACTCGACGCCGCCGTGGCGGCCCACGAGGTCGAAGACTGGAAGGCGGACGAACGGGCCACTCGCACGCTCGAACGGATGCAGATCGACGCCACCGCCGATATCGGGGCGATGTCGGCCGGGCTCAAGCGGCGGACCCTGCTGGCCCGCGAACTGGTCACGGAGCCCGACCTGCTGCTCCTCGACGAACCGACCAATCACCTCGATCTCGCGGCCATCAGTTGGCTGGAGGAATTCCTGGCGGCGTGGCCGGGCACGCTCATGTTCGTGACGCACGACCGGGCCTTTCTCCGGAAGTTGGCAACGCGGATCTGGGAGATCGACCGCGGGAGGCTCTTCGACTGGTCATGCGACTACGACACATTCCTCGCGCGGAAGGCCGATGCCCTCGCCGCCGAGGAGAAGCAGAATGCGCTCTTCGACAAGCGGCTGGCGGAGGAAGAGGTCTGGATCCGTCAGGGGATCAAGGCCCGTCGCACCCGCAACGAGGGCCGCGTGCGGGCGCTCAAGGCGATGCGGAACGAACGCAGCCAACGGCGGGAGCAGGTGGGGCAGGCGAAGCTCGTGATTCAGGAGGCGGCCCGTAGCGGAAATCTTGTCTGCGCGGTCGAGAACCTCTCGTTCGGCTACGGCGGCCGGCCGATTCTCGCGGACTTCTCCACCGAGATCCTCCGCGGCGACAAGGTGGGCATCATCGGGCCCAACGGCGCCGGCAAGACCACGCTCCTGCGGCTGTTGCTGGGGCAGCTCGCGCCCGAACAGGGCACCGTCAAGTTGGGAACGCAGGTGGCCGTCGCCTACTTCGACCAGCTCCGCGGACAGCTCGACGGCGACAAATCGATCGCCGACAACATCGCCGGTGGCAACGACACCGTCACCATCGGCGGCCAGCGGCGGCACATCATCGGCTACCTGCAGGATTTTCTCTTTTCCCCGGAACGGGCCCGCACGGAGGTGCGGTTTTTGTCGGGGGGCGAGCGGCACCGGGTGCTGTTGGCCAAGCTCTTCACCCAGCCGGCCAACGTGATCGTGCTTGACGAGCCGACGAACGACCTCGACGCCGAAACGCTCGAACTCCTGGAGCAGCGGCTGGTGGAGTTTTCGGGCACCATCCTTATGGTGAGCCACGACCGCGAGTTTCTCAACAACGTGGCGACGAGCGTGATCGCCTATGAAGACGGCGGCGTCCGCGAGTATGTCGGTGGCTACGACGACTGGCTGAGGCAGCGACCTGGCCCGGCGAACAAGGCTTCGGAGCCGCAGCGGACCGCATTGCCGCGGCGCGAATCCCCACCGCAGCCCGTCCCCGCCGCGGCGAAGCGACGCTCGTATAAAGAACAGCGGGAGCTCGACCTGCTGCCTGCGGCCATTGAGAAGCTGGAGACGGAGATCGCCGCGCTCCACGAGCAGGTCGCCGCCCCGTCCTTCTATAAGCAGCCGGCCAACGAGATCGCCACCACCCAGCGGCGGCTCAAAGACTGCGAATCGCAGCTGGCGGCGGCGTTCCAGCGGTGGCAAGAGCTGGAATAGCCCGCTCGCGGCAAGCAGGCGGTAGAATGGAGGCTGCCGTCGAGGTGACGGTGCGAGGTGCGAATATGAATAATGCTCACGGAGGTGCTGCCATGGTGGTGACGATGTTTTTCGGTGCTTGTGCCAACCTCTGCCGCCGGAGTGCGGTGATCGGGTTCCGTTGCTGTGCCCGTGCCGTCGTGCTCGCACTGGTGCTGGGAAACGCCGGGGGCATGACGCTCGCGGCCGAACACACGAAGGATTCGCTCGAGGCCGTGCAGCAGGCTGTTGCGGACCAGAAGGCCGTGCTTGTAGACGTGCGCGAACCGGACGAGTGGAACGATGGGCACCTCTCGGGGGCACGCTCTCTGCCGCTGTCGGTGCTCGAGCAGGGCGTGAAGCCCGACGCCCTTGCCAAGCTGCTCCCCAAGACCAAGGTCATCTATGTCCACTGCCTGTCGGGAGGCCGTTGCCTGCAAGCGGCCGACATCCTCGCGCCGCTGGGCTATGACGTGCGGCCTCTCAAGCCCGGCTACCAAGCTCTCGTGGCTGCGGGCTTTCCGGCCGTTGTCGGTCAGTGACCGCGTGTCTCACTCCGCTGGACACAGCGACCCCTACCAGTATTTCACGAGCAGGACGCCGGCGAAGACCATCGCCGCGCCGATGATTCTGCCGGTGGTGAGGGCCTGCTGCGGCAGGTTCATCAGGCCGAAGTGGTCGAGCACGAGCGAGCAGATCAGCTGCCCGGCCACCACCGCCGCGATGAAGGCCGCCGCGCCGAGTTTGGGGGCGAGGGCCGCGCCGGCCAGCACGATCAGCGCGCCCAGCGGCCCGCCGATCCAGTTCCACCACGGCGCCCCTCGCATGGCTGCGGCCGAGGGAGGGCTCGGCCGAAGCAACAGCATCACGACCACGACCGTCATGAGCGTGCCGCAGATCGAGAAAAAGGTCGCGTAGCGGGGGTCGCCTAGGTTGGTCCGCAGCGAGCCGTTGGCCGCCGCCTGAAGCGCGATGCAGCAGCCGGCACCGGCTGCGAGCAGAATCCAGACAGTGTCCATGAATATTCCTTTCCGTGAGCCGCTACTATAAGTGCTCGATGGATTTCGCCGGGCCGTATTTTCCGCCCGGCTGCCTGATTGCACCATTGCGTGATTGCCTGCATGGATATCAGCATCGAGCGACGTGCGAACGCCCCGGATGCGTCCGGCGATGCGGTCGTCGAACTGGCCGTGAAGGGGCGGATCGATGCGGAAACGGGTGTGGAACTGGAGCATGCTGTCGCGGAGGAACTTCGCCGTGGGCACCACGCCATCCGGCTCGACTGCACCAATGTGAGCTTCCTGAGTTCTGCCGGGATCCGCGTGCTCTTCAATGTCCACCGCGCCGCCAAGACCGCTGGCGCGTGGTGCCTGATCGGCGCGGCCAGCGAACCGGTGGCCCGCGTGCTCGAGCTGACCCGCTTGGCCCCGATGCTCCGGGAGCCGCAGCTTCAAGCGTCGCCGGGCACGGGCAGCCGCGGACAGAGCCCGTCGGGCGATGCGGCCACGGCCGCGGCGGGCAATGGCCCCGCTGATGTGTGCGTGGGCAGGATCTTTTTCGTCGGTCTGGAGCCGCCCGGCAGCGGCGGGCTCACGGGACAAGTCGTGGGAGCGTCCGACGCCGCCCTACTCGGCTCCGCTGCGGGACGACCGGTCGAGACACCGTCGCGACCTGTGCCGCGTCATGCCTTCGGGCTTGGGCTCGCCGGCCTCGCCGATGACTCGCTCGCCAGCATTGCCGGCGAGATGGTGGCAGCCTGCGGGGCCGTCTTTCATCGGGCACCGCAGCCCTTTGCGGCGATCGACTACAGCCTGGGCGAGGGCAGCCTCGTGCCCACCGTGCGGCTGGCATCGGGCCTGATCTGGGAGGGCCTGCCCCGTGGGCGGGCCGGCTTCGAGCCGGCCGACGACGAGCCGGCCGTGCGGTTCGACGAGTTGGCGGCGGCGTTGCTTGAGCATTCGCAGGCCGACTGCCTGGCGCTGGTGGTGGTCGCCGAGGTGCACGGCATCGTGGGCGTGGAACTGATCCGGCCGCTGGCCGAGGCGACCGCCACCGATAATCCCCGCAGCCGTGATCCCGCCGTAACCTCGCGGTGGCTGAGTTTTTCCCGTGAGCCCGTGCATGCCCGACACACCGCGTTGATCGTCGGCGTGGTCACGCGTGGAAATCCTGCCGGCACGCTGGCCCAGTTCGTGCGGCCACTCGGCGCCGGTGGTCCCTCCGGCCACGCCCATGCCGCCATCTTTCCGCTGCGGCCGCTTAAACGCGGCACCGTCGATCTCGCCGCCACGGTCGCCGACCTCGCCGCTTCGGAGCCGTTGGCCGTGATGCACCTGCTCGGCGATCCGCAGCCGGTGCTCGGCAGCGGCCAATCGGAGCTTGTCCGTGGCTGTTGCTGGTTTGCGCCGCTCTCGGTTGCCGGACCATCACGCTCCTTGGGAGGTGACGCATGATCACACTCCTGTCCACCTGGACGTTTGGCGTGGCGCTCGGGTTCGTCGCCCTCGGGGTGTTTGTCAGCTACAAGCTCTTCTCGTTTCCCGATATCACCACCGACGGCTCCTTCACGCTGGGCGCCGTCGTCGCGACGGTGCTGCTTGTGTCGGGTGTCGATCCGGCGCTGGCGACGCTCGGCGGCATGGCCGCAGGTGCCGTAGCCGGCAGCTTCACCGGCATGCTGCACGCCATCCTCGGCATTGAGCCGCTCCTCTCCGGCATCCTCATGACGACGGCGCTGGCGAGCATCAACCTCGTGGTGCTCGGCCGCAGCAACGTGCCGCTCTCCGGCGTCAAGACGCTCCTCGATCGGGCCGAGACGACGTTGCTCCCGGCAGCACGCCTGCTCACCTTCGAGGGAGCCGCGGCGGGCGAGGCGGCCAGACTGGGCTTCATGCTGCTGGCCGCAGCCGGTGCGGTGCTCGTGCTCTATCTCTTCTTCCGCACGCGGCTGGGCACCGCCATGCGGGCCGGCGGCGACACGCCGACGATGGCCCGGGCGCTTGGCCGCAACACGGGGGCGTTGACGGTATTCGGCCTTGCGATCGCCAACTCACTCACCGCGCTTTCCGGCGCCATCGTCGCACAGTATCAGGGCTTCGCCGACGTGCAGATGGGAATCGGCATGGTGGTGTGGGGGATGGCGAGCGTGTATCTGGGCGCGGCCCTCGTGGGACAGGTGCGGCTCGGCGGAGCGCTCCTGGCCACGTTCGCCGGCAGCGTGATCTTCCGCCAGCTCGTCGCCGCCGCGCTCCGGGCCGGCCTCGATCCCGACTGGCTCAAGTTCGCGACGGCCGTCGTCGTGCTGACGGCGCTCGTCGCGCCGCGGCTGCTCGTGCGACGGCATCAGGCCTCGGTAGCCCGCTAGCACCAGCCATGCTGGGCACACACACACCGACACAAAAGATGCTCGAACTCCACAACGCCACGGTGACATTCTCCGCCCCCGGCGGGCCGCTGGTCCGCGCGGTCGATGGCGTGTCGTTGACGATTCCAAGCGGCCAGTTCGTCGTAGTTATCGGCACCAACGGCTCGGGCAAGAGCACGCTGCTGGGATCGATCGCGGGCACCGTCCGCCTCGACGGCGGCAGCATCCATCTAGCCGGCCACGACATCACGCGGTGGCGGGAAGACCAGCGGGCCCGGCTGGTGGGCCGGGTGTTCCAGGATCCGCGGGCCGGCACGGCGGCCAGCCTCACCGTGCTCGAAAACATCGCCGTCGCCGCCTGTCGCGGGCGGCGGGCCGGGCTCTCGTGGGCGACCAGCCGCAGCCTGCGGGCCGAGGCCGCCAGCCGGTTGGGTGGGATTGTGCCGGGTCTGGAAACCAGACTCGATCAGCCGATCGGCTCGCTTTCGGGCGGCCAGCGACAGATCGTCACACTCGTGATGGCGACGTGGCGCCGGCCCGATCTGCTGCTCCTCGACGAGCACACCGCCGCACTCGATCCGGCCGCGGCCGACCGCGTTGTGCAGGCCACGGCACGGCTTGTTCGCGAACACAACCTCACGGCGTTGATGGTGACCCACTCGCTCGCGCAGGCCGCGTCACTCGGCGACCGGCTGCTGCTTGTGCACCGCGGGCGGATCGCCCTCGACGTGCACGGCGCGGCGAAGCGGCGGCTGTCGCCTGACGATCTGGCGTTTCGTTTCGATCGGCTGCGGTCCGCGGACCAGCTCGACGAGGCCGCCGCACGCTCCCTCTCCGAACTCTACGTATAGCCCCGGCATCAAGACGCCATGATCCCGTCCTCCGTGTTTGCCTTTCTCCGCCGCTGCGTGCCGACCGTGGCCCTGCTGGTGGGCACGTCGGCGCTCCTCCTGCTCACCGATAGGCAGTCGGCCAAGCGGGCGCTGCCGGCGATCGCCGTGCTGCAGCAGACGAGTTCGATGGTGCTCGAGGATGCCGTCAAAGGAATGATCGCGGGGCTCGCCGAACGAGGCTTTGTCGATGGCACAACGGTGACGATCAGCCGCTACAACGCCGAAGGGGACATGGCCCAGGGCAACGCGATCGCCCGCGAGATCGTCGGAGGGCCGTTCGATCTGGTCCTCACCTCCAGCACGCCGTCGCTGCAAGCGGTGGCGACGGCCAACACCCGTGGCCAGCTGAAGCACGTGTTCGCGGCGGTCGCGGATCCCTTCTCGGCCGGCGTCGGCCTCGACCGGGCCGATCCCCTCGTGCATCCACCGCATCTGGTCGGGTATGGCAGCCTGGCGCCTGTTCACGCGACGTTTTTGATCGCCCGGCGGTTGAATCCGCGTCTCGCCCGCGTGGGCGTGGCACACAACCCATCCGAGAGCAATTCCCGCCGCTTCATGGAGCTGGCGCGGGCCAGCTGCAAGACGCTCGGCATCGAACTGCTCGAGGCGCCGGTGGAAAACTCTTCCGGCGTCATCGAGGCTGTGCAGTCAACGATCTCGCGCGGGGCCGAGGCGATCTTCGTGCCGGGCGACACGACGGTAGTCAGCGCGGTTGATTCGGTCATCGCCACCGCCGGCAAGGCTGACATTCCGGTGTTCAGTGTGAATCCCGGTGCGCCCGACAGGGGCACGCTGTTTGACGTCGGCTTCAATTTCCGCGAGGTGGGCCTTGTGGCTGGCCGGCTCGCGGCCGATCTGCTCTCAGGCACCGATCCCAAGACGGTGCCGATTCGCGAGACTGCCCAGGAGATTCCGCCCTACCTCGTGCTCAACGTCGCCGTAGCGGCCGCTTCCCCCGACCGCTGGCGGGTGCCGGAGGATCTCAAGCCGCAGGCACGGTATGTGATCGACGGCACGGGGCGGCACGACCAGCCCGACGCGGTGTTCAAGGGGCCATTCGACGAGGCTCCCGCGAAGTGACCGGCCCGCGACGTTCGGATTCCCTTGCTTGCGCTGCGGGCTTGGACGGAGAGCGGGCATGGATAGGGAGGGTTTCCCATGCAAGCCCGAAGCGCAAGCGAGAGGAATCCGCGATGCGGACCACAAAAACCTCATCAATCCGAGAATCAATGAATGAGAAAGGCAAGTATCATGCCGAACGCTTCCGCTCCCGTTCCCATTTTCCCCAGTCTTCCCGAGTAGACCCCTGGTCGTTTCGCAGGGCTTGAGGGGTTTCTGCGTCGATACACCCCGCATGGGGAATCGCAGCGAGCGGAAACCGTGTGCGGCAGGCTGTCGTCCGACGATGCGGCGCAGCCTCCGCGGTCGGCGGCCCGCCGGAGCGATACCCTCCTTGCGCATCGTCCCCGGCACCGGCGGTGATGACACGTCCCGTCGGGCACTCCTAGGCCCCGACGCCTTCAAGCATGTGATCGCGCCGCTGGTCGGCCGACGCGTCGGCTATGTGCAGCCGGTCGGACACGTCGGGTATGCCCTGATCGAACTGGCCATGACACAGCTCTTTGCAGAGTGTGGCATCCGGTGGCTGCCGCTCGACCTCGACGATCCTGCCGAGGTCGATGTGATCGTGTTCGGTGGCGGCGGCAGCATGGGCCGGCGTTCTGCGGAGAACCACGCGATTCGTACTCGGGCCATGGGGCTCCGGCTGCCGATCGTCATTCTGCCGCAGTCGTTCACCGACCGGGAGGACCGTCCGTTTGCCAAAGTATTCGTTCGCGAGCAGGCGAGCCTCGCCCTCCGGACAGACGGCATCCTCGCTCCCGATCTCGCGCTTGGCCTGGCCTGGCCCGCCGCCGGCCCTGCTGTGCAGGATCTTGGCATCCTGATGCGACGCGATCACGAGCGAAGGGGTCGGCTGCTGCAGCTATCGCGTGATCCCGCCGCCCTTTGCAACACACCCGCTGAGACTCTCGCCCTGGCATCGCGGTATCGGCGGATCATCACCGACCGACTGCACTTCGCGATCGCCGGGCTGCACGCCGGCCGCGAGGTCACGCTGCTGCCGAACAACTACCACAAAAACCGGTCGATGCACGAGACGTGGCTGGCCGGTCTCGGCTGCCACTTCGCCGAGAGCGTGGAAGCGGCGCTGCTCCAGCACGCCGCCGCGGCGCGTCGCGGGCGCCGGGCCGCGGCGTAAAAGTCCACGTTCAGCGGTCCGCGCCACCAGCAGCTACGCCGACCGCGAGATCGATCAGGTAACAGACGAGTTCGAGCATCATCCCGCCCGGATAGCGGGCGAGTTCACGACGCGCCGCCGGATCGAGCACCTTCCCCATGACCGCGTAGATCTCGAAGATCTCGCCAAGCTAGCCCTCCGCAACCGCCTGCCGAAGCAGGACGATGGCTGGATTGGAGCGATCCATAGAGCCCACCGCCGGCCGTTGACGCCCTTTGATTCTGCCCCGACACTGTCGTCCATGACTGGGCAGCGACGCCTGTTTGCCGCCCTCCTTCCCCTTGGAGTCGGTCGCCATGCCGCATCAGCGCTGTTCGAGACCGCAACGGCAAGTCTGGACCACGCTGCTGCTGGCCTGTCTGCCGGCGTTGGCGGTGGTGATTCCTCTGGCGACGACGTCTCGCGCCGAGGATCGTCGTCTCGGTGACCTGAAGGACCTCGACGGATACTTTCCGTTTGAGCCGCCTGCCACCCGCGAGGCCTGGCTGGCCCGCGCCGAGGAGGTCCGCCGCCGGGTGCTCGTGTCGCAGGGGCTTTGGCCGATGCCCACGAAGACGCCGCTCAATCCCGTCATCCACGGCACGATCGAGCGAGACGGCTACACCGTCTCCAAGGTGTTCTTCGAGAGCGTGCCGGGGTTCTTCGTCACCGGCAACCTCTACCGTCCCGTGAACCCACAGGGAAAGGTCCCCGGCGTGCTCTTCGCGCACGGTCACTGGAAGGATGCCCGGTTCTCGGAGCAGGCCGCCGACAAACTCCGCGCGGAGATCGCCGCCGGAGAGGAGCGGTTTGAAAACGGCGGCCGGAGCCGATTCCAATCGCTGTGCGTGCAACTGGCCCGCATGGGCTGTGTCGTCTGGCAGTGGGACATGCTCGGCAATTCCGACGCGCAGCAGCTCTCGATGGCGCTCACGCACGGGTTCAAGCAGCAGCGTCCCGAGATGAATACGCCGACACGGTGGGGGCTCTACAGCGCCCGTGCCGAATCACACCTGCAGAGCGTGATGGGCCTGCAGACGCTCAACGCCATCCGGTCGCTCGACTTCCTGCTCAGCCTGCCGGAGGTCGATCCTACGAGAGTCGCGGCGACCGGGTCGAGCGGCGGCGGCACGCAGGCCATGATCCTCGCGGCGGTCGACGAGCGCGTGCAGCTCTCCTTCCCTGTCGTCATGGTGAGCACGTCGATGCAGGGGGGATGCCCCTGCGAGAATGCGTCGCTCCTGCGGATCGGCACCGGCAACGTCGAGTTTGCCGCCCTCTTTGCACCAAAGCCGCAGGGCATGAACACGGCGAACGACTGGACGAAGGAACTGGCCACAAAGGGCTTTCCTGATTTGCAGCGGGCTTATGCGCTGTATGGTGCCAAGGACGACGTGATGCTGCATCGTGGCGAGCACTTCCCACACAACTACAACGCGGTCACCCGGTCGGCGTTCTATACATTTCTCAACAGGCGGTTTGGTCTGGGCTTTCCCGAGCCGGTGATCGAGCGGGATTACC
Source organism: Planctomycetaceae bacterium (assembly GCA_947459185.1). Taxonomy (GTDB): domain Bacteria; phylum Planctomycetota; class Planctomycetia; order Pirellulales; family UBA1268; genus CAMCQY01. Next base: position 25,563 of record CANHCU010000046.1, read on the forward strand.
ATCCGTTGGCGCGTGACCAGCTCTCCGTGTGGGATGCGACGCATCCAGCGCCGCCCGCTGACGATCCTGAATTCGAACGCAGCCTGCTGGCGTGGCTCGCCGACGACGCCGCGCGGCAGATTCAAGGTTCGGCTGCCACGTCTGAGGGACTTGCGGAGGTCGTCAGGCCGGCCGTGGCAACGCTGATAGGACGGTCATACGATCAGGCCGGCGACGTCGAATGGCTGCTCGACCGCAAGGATGAACGGCCCGACCACATCCGCATGACCGGCGTGCTTCGGAACACGACGCATGGCGAGGAGGTGCCGGTGACGTGGCTTTACCCGCGAAAATGGTCTGGCCGGGTCGTCGTCTGGCTCGACGATCCCGGAGCCGGGGCCGCTGTGGCCGCAGACGGCGGACTGCGGCCACCACTCGACCGTCTCGTGAAGGCTGGAGCGGCTGTTGTGACGGCCGATCTGCTGTTGTGGCGAGACGGGGCGACCACACCGGGGGACTCGCCGACCGGACCGCGGCGGCAGCGGCTTGTGAAGAACCCTCGTGAATGTGCTGGATACACGTTCGGCTATAACCCGCCCCTTTTCTGCCAGAGCGTGCACGACGTTCTCACCGTCGTCCGCTTCCTGCGGACCACCACGGTGGGGTCGCATCCGCATCCCGATACGGTGGCGGTCGCCGGCTTTGGCGACGCCGCGCCGATCGTGCTGGCGGCCCGCGCGGTGTGCGGCGCTGCGATCGACCGGGCGGCGGCGGCGACGGAAGGATTTCGATTCGCAGACGTCGCCGACTACCGCGATCCACTGTTCCTGCCGGGCGGCGGCCGGTATCTCGATATCCCGGGCATGGTGGCGGTCGGGGCGCCGCATCCGCTCTGGCTTGCGGACGACGGGCCTCGCGGCGATGCCCCGAAAGCCGGCATCGTGGCGGGAGGATACCCGGCCGCGCCCGTCGGAAGGCTCGTTCAGTACCGGGGCACGGCCCCGGCGACGGCCGCCGCCGACTGGCTGCTAGGCCGCGAGTGAGCCTAGGGGCTTTGCGGCGGCTCAACGAGTCTCAGGGTATAACCACGGCTATGCGATGCTTCGTTTTCCTGCTGATTGGCTGCCTGATCTTCGTGGCGGCGTCGGCATCCGCAGCGCCGCCGCTCCGCGTCGGCATGGAGCTCTCCTATCCGCCCTTCGAGATGACCAATCCACAGGGGCGGCCGACGGGGGTGAGTGTCAAACTCGCCGAGGGGCTCGGGCAGCACCTCGGCCGCGAGCTGGTGATCGAAAACATCTCCTTCGATGGCCTCATCCCCGCGCTCAAGACCGGCAAGATCGACTGCATCATCTCGTCGATGACCGCCACGCCGGAGCGGAGCCGGTCGATCGCCTTCTCCGATCCCTATCTCAAGACCGGGCTGGCACTGCTCGTCGGTAAGGATTCCCCCGTGCAGTCGGCCGCCGATCTTGATGTGCCTGGCCGCTCGATCGCCGTCAAGAAAGGCACGACCGGCCATCACTATGCCTCGACGACGTTCAAGCGATCCCGCCTGCTCGTGCTCGACAAGGAGTCGGCGGCGGTGATGGAGGTGGCGCAGGGAAAGGCCGATGCCTTCATCTACGACTCGCTCTCGGTCTATCAGAACCATAAGCGGCATCCCGATACGACGCGGGCCCTGCTCCGTCCGTTCCGCGAAGAGACGTGGGCCGTCGGCCTGCGGCCGGGCGACACGCAGCTCCGCGAGCAGATCAACGGATTTCTCAAGGCGTTTCGCGACGCCGGCGGCTTCGAGAAACTCGGCGACGAGTTTCTGCCCGAAGAGAAGGCTTCCTTCAAAGCCCAGGGCATACCGTTCTACTTTTAAGCGAAAAAGAAGCGAAAAAGGGGACGCAGCGAGGCGTGTTCGCGGATTCCTCTTGCTGGCGCTTCGGGCTTGTATGGGACCCCCCTCCATCCAAGCCCGCAGCGCAAGCAAGGGAAAACGGGTGGTGTTCTGGGGATATCACGCGGATTCCTCTCGCTGGCGCTTCGGGCTTGTATGGGACCCGCTCTCCATC